>CAZDHR010000006.1:0-50060 GCA_964505295.1 uncultured Planctomycetaceae bacterium | reverse complement strand
CCTTACGGACCCCCTCCGGGCGGAGCCAGGCGAGTCCGCGGTTGTGGAGGTCTTCCAGGGCCCGGGCGAAGTCGTCGTCGTTCCACTGGGGCTTGTCGGAGCGGGTGAGGTGGTCTTGGGTGTAGGGGCAGTGGAGCGAGAGGAAGGTTTCCAGATGGGGGCGCGCCCGGTCGTCCCAGTCGGCCCAGCCGGGGAACTCGTACTCCCAATCGAGCTTCCAAAGGCGGAGCGAGCCGTCCTCGCCGCCGGAGAGGGCGAAGCGGCCATCGGGGCTGAGCGAGACGGAGGTCACCTGGCTGGCGTGCCCCTCGAATATGTGGCAGCACTTGCCGGTGGCCACTTCCCAAAGCCGAATCGTCTTGTCCCGGCTTCCCGAAAGGGCCCAGAGGCCGTCGAGGCTGAGCAATACGGAGTTGACCTGGGCCGTGTGGCCTTCGAAGACGCGCTCCAAGCGCCCGGTGGCCACGTCCCAGAGTCGCACGGTCCAGTCCTTGCCTCCGGAAAGAGCCCAGCGCCCGTCCGGGCTCAAGAACACCGACTGCACCCAGTCGGTGTGTCCCTCGAACGCGCGGAGGCAGCGGCCGGTGGCGACGTCCCAGAGGCGGAGCGTGTTGTCCTCGCTTCCGGAAAGGACCAGTCGGCCGTCGAGGCTCGGGCAGACGGAGTCGACGTAGTTGTCGTGCCCTTGGAAGGTCCGCAGGCAGCGACCGGTGGCGACGTGCCACACCTTGATGGTTTTGTCCCAGCTTCCGGAGAAGGCCCGGCGCCCGTCGGGGCCGAGAATTACCGAGTTGACGTAGTTACCGTGTCCCTTGAGCGTGCCGAGGCACTCGCCCGTGGCCACGTCCCATACGCGGAGCGTTTTGTCCCAGCTTCCCGACAGTGCCAGGCGGCCATCGGGCGTGAGGGAAACGGAGCGCACGCAATCGGTGTGCCCGGGGAAGGTTCGGGTGCAGCGTCCCGAATCCAAGTCCCAGAGTCGGACGGTTCGGTCGCCGCTTCCCGAGAGAGCCCAGCGGCTGTCGGCGCTCATCGCCACGGAGCGGACGTCGTCGGCGTGCCCCTCGAGGGTTTGCACGCACCAGGCGTCGCGCGGCGCCCGGCAGACGCAGTGGCGCCCCACCTCATCCCATAAATCGAGCGACGCCTTGGCCACTTCGTATCCGGGGAGTGCTCGGGCGGTGCGGACCAGATCGAGGGCAACGGCGAAGCGATCTTCGGCGATGGCGGATCGGGCGCTTCGGCAGAGATCGGCGAATCGGGCCTGCGCCCGGCCGGCTTCTTCCGAGCTGGTCACGTGGCAGAGGAGGATGGGGGCCGTGAATCGACGCGTGCCGCAGATGAGCTCGAGATCCCAGAGCCGTAGTCGATTGCCGGTGCTGGCCGAAAGCGCCCAGTGCCCTTTCGGCCCCAGGAACACGGAATTGACCGGATCGGTATGCCCCTTGAGAGTCCGCATGCAGCGTCCGGTGGCAACTTCCCACAGCCGCAGCGTTTTGTCGCGGCTTCCGGAGAGCGCCCAGCGGCCATCGTGGCTGAAGCAGACCGACGTGACCGGGCCGGTGTGTCCACGGAACCGGCGGACAAGCTCCCCGGTATCTGCGGCGTGCAGCTCGAACGAGAACTGATCCCCCTCGGTCACCTTCCACCGTCCGTCGCCACAGACGAACCCGGGCGAGGGGGACGAGCCCCAGGTGATTTCGCGAAACGTCTGGCTGCGTCCCTCCTGCGTGGCGTCGACGAGGCGGAGCGTTCCGTTCTTGCCGGCCGACAGTTCCCAGCGGCCGTCGGGACTCCGCGAGGCGTGCTCGGCGGGGACCTCGAAGGTGAGCTTGGAGCGTCCCCGGGCCACGTCCCACAGCCGCAGTCTCGCTTCGTCGATTCCGGACAGGGCCCAGCGGGCGTCGCCGCTTAGGAAAACGGTGGTCACGGAAGGAGGCTGCCCGGTGAACGAGCGGACGCAGCGGGGCGCCTGCGCCAGGCGCGAGCGTGCCTCTTCCAGCGTGGTGCGGACCTCATCCCCGCCCCCCAGCACGGCGGCGTGCTCCAAGGCTTCCGCCGCAAGCTTCACCTCCCCACGCTCCAACTGAACCAGCCCGAGAGAATAGGCCGCGGACCAATCCTGGGCGCGCGTCTTGCGCAGCTCATCGAGTTCCGTAATCAGGTCGGTGTCGGTGGTTCGACCCGCTCGCCAAAGCACCAGCCCACGATTATGGGTAACTTGCGGTTGCCACGGGTGTCGCTGCCAGGCCTCCTCCAAGAGTTGGGCCGCTTCCTGCTGTTTGCCCAGGTCGAGAAGCGACGCGGCCCGATTGTTGAGACTGTTCGCCCTCAGCTCGGTAGTCACCGGCTCCTGGCGAAAATAGGGCTTTCCCGCGATGAGCAGGTAAACCTGCGTCAGGTCTTCGACGACCTCCTCCATCGTCTGAGGCCGGGCGTCGGGATTCTTGTGGAAGCACTGCTCGATCAGAGAAGCCAACCCGTCGGGCACGCGCGGCAAACGGTCGTCCTCGGCGGGCCGCTCCAGATACGCCTGGAAAACCTCCGGCGCGGTCTGCCCCCCGTAGCGGCAGGGCGCCTTGCCGCAGAACATCGCGAATACCGTCAGCGCCCAGGACCAGACGTCGGTCCGCCGCGTGAGCTTGGTCCGCTCGTCGTCGGGGATTCCGCTCTCCACCTCGACCGCGGCTTGGATCTGTTCCGGCGAACAGTAGGCCGGCGTCATCCCGCCCCAACTGACGACCATGCTGGCCTGCGTCGCGTCCGGGCTGACACGAGCGGCCGCCACCCGCGCCTTGGCCAGACCAAAATCGGTCACCTTCGGCACGTCGCCCTGCATCATCACGTTGCCCGGCTTCACGTCCTGGTGTATTAAGCCTTGTTCGTGGGCGTAGTGGAGGCCCCAGGCGAACTGGATGGCGATGTCCAGAATCCGCAACAGCGATTGCTCCGGTCCGTCCTCGTAGAGCTTCCCGGTGCGGAACCAGTCTTCGAGGTTGCCCCCCTCGACGAACTCGGCGAACACGCGCGGAATCCCGTCCACGCGGCGCACGTAGTAGCAGCTCACGATGTTCGGGTGCAGGCCCAGCTCGATCCACGTCTTGCACTCGCGCTCGAAGTCCCGTTTGCCCAGCTCGGTGTCGAAACACTCCGGCTTGGGGCTTTTGACCGCGAGGTCCAGGTCCCAGCCGCGGTGATGGACCCGGTACACGACGCCCATGCCCCCTTCGGCGTAGTGCTTCGCCTGGCCCTCCCCGCCGTTGATCCGTTTGACCTCGTACACGTCGAGGATCACGTCGCCGACGTTCCAGATCTCGGCCGACCGACTCTCGGCCGTAGGAGGCGAGGCGGACTGCCGCACCGCTTCCCGTTCTCCGGGGGCCAACACCCGCGTCTCCAGGTCCGCTTCCACGGGCTCCTTCAGCACGAAGGTGGTGTTGCACTTTTTGCACTGCCCGGTCTTGCCGACGTGCGTGTCCTCAATGTTGTATTGAGCGCCGCATTTCGGGCAAGTGACCGTGATTTTCGCCATCGCGACCGGCCTGAGGGGAAACGTGTGGTCCTCCGAGGGCGGGAACGTGCGTCGAATCGCCTTCGACTTGCGTGCGATCCGCCGTCACGGGAGGACGAGATTCACTCCTCCTGATGATATGCCACCCTTTTGGGTAAGTCAATTAACATGGCCGGGGGGACCAGGGACCCGGCAACGCAAGCACGTTCCACCACCCAGTCGGAACGGGCTCGACCCTCCGACCGCGACCGACTCGAACCGGTCCATGCCGTGTAACCCCACGACAGAAGCCTGAACACCTCTGTTGGGGGGAAATTCTCTGCGGGCGAACGTGGCGGCGGGGATCGCAAAAGCCATCCTACGCATCGGAATTGGACTGGGGCCGGAGAGACGATTTTGCTACCTTTCCCCATCCCAGAATCTTGTAGCTCAGGTGGATAGTCGGAGACTGGTTCGATGCCGACGAGATGCTCTTTGGCTCCGGTGACTTGCCTGACCCTCATGGCGGCGTGCCTGCTCATCTTGCCTGGCTGCGCGGACCGACCGCAAGCTTGTTTGGATGATTCGCAAGCAGGAGCCTCCGGCGCGGGCGAGTCCGATCCCGAATCGGAGTGGCCCGATTCCGGCCCTGTCGAGCCCGATCTGACGGGAAGTCCGACCGGCGCTGCGCTGGAGCGGCCCCAACCGGCGCCCGATTTGGCCCATTGGCCCGACTCGGTCGATTGGCCCGATTCGCCATCCGAGGGACCCGATCTCTCGCCAGGCCCCTCGGACGTAGGGGCCGCCAGATCGCCCCGTCTGCCACCCGTGGCCGCCCGATCGGGGACTGCCCCGATGCCTCGGGACGGCGAGTCGGGGGCCCCCCGGCTCGCGCCGATGGCACCGACGTTCGTCCCGAGTGGTTCCATCTCGCCGTCTCCCGCCGCCCCGGGCACGACAAGCGAGGGCCCCACGTTGGTCGACCCGCGGAGTCTGCCGGGCATCTCGCAGCCGATCATGGAGCCACGCCAGCCAAAGGCTCTCGATCCGTCGCCCCCGTTGGCGGCCTCCCACAAACCGACGATGGCGCGCCCGTCGCGGCGCGAAGTCGGCGCGCCGGCGGCCAGCGCGACCGGGTCCGAGCCAGGCCTGCCCCAGCCCGATATCGGCCCCTCGCAACCCGAGCCCCGTCTCTCCCAACCCGCAACCCGTGCGTCAGAGCCCGAACCGATCGCCGACCGAGCGGACATGGGGGTGCCGGCGACGGGCACCGAGGAGCCCGTGTACGAGGTCGTCAAGGTCTTCTACGGCACGGATCGCAAGCCCGGCGACGTCTCCTCGGCCACGGAGCCCAAGCGAAGCAGATACCTCGGCTGGCTCTATCTGACCGCGCTTTGCGCCGGGGTCAGTGCGATTCTGATGCTCGCAGCCGCTCGGTTCAACGGGCGGTCCACGCTGCTCGTGTTCGCGGGGGCCGGCGTGGCGGCAACCGTCGTGCTGGGCGTGGTCACGACCCTCGTGCGGCTTCAGGGCGAGCCGGTCGGACCGCGTCCCGAGCGGACGTACGGCAACGAGCGCGGCGAGTTGGAGATGGGGATCTGCGAAGTGAGCATCCCCGAGCGGCACGAAGTGGGCGCGGTGGAGCGTCCTTCCGTCTTTCGGTTGGAGTTGCAGGAGGACCCCCGTCGGCACGTGGTCGTGCTGGGCATCGAGGAACAGCCGGCCGACGAGTTCTTCGCCGGTCTGCGGGACCGCGTCGGCACTTCCCACAAGAAAGAGGCGTTCGTGTTCGTCCACGGATTCAACACGACCTTCGAGGAAGCCGCGCACCGCACGGCGCAACTGGCCTACGACCTGCGCTTCGACGGCGCCCCGATCTTCTACAGTTGGCCCTCCCAGGGCGAACTGATCCAGTATTCCATCGACGAGACGAACGCCGATTGGACCGTGCCTCACCTCAAGGAATTCCTGGTCGCGGTCGCCAAGCGCTCCGGCGCGCAATCGGTCCATCTGATCGCCCACAGCATGGGCAACCGGGCGTTAACCTCCGCCCTCCAGCGGATCTCGTACGAAATGCGGGACGAGCTGCCCCTGTTCCACGAACTCGTGCTTACCGCGCCCGACATCGACGCCCAAGTCTTCGAGCAGGACATCGTGCCCGCCATCCTCCCCACGGCCGAGCGAGTCACCCTCTACGCCTCCTCGAACGACGAGGCGCTGAAGCTCTCCAAAACGGTCCACGGCTATCGTCGGGCGGGTGATTCGGGCAGCGATCTGATGGTGATCCCGGGCGTCGATACGATCGACGTCTCCACGGTCGACACGAGCCTCATCGGCCACCTCTACTACGGCGACAACGCCACCGTGATCGCCGACATGCTCGACCTGATCAACCGATCCAAGCCGCCCAGTCTCCGCCCCTGGCTCCAGCCGAGGCATCTCGGCGAGCTGATGTACTGGGTCTTCCAGGGCGATGCCGGCCGGCTCGAAATTTCCCAGCCGACCACGCCGTCGATTCGCCGGTAGCGTGGCGGGCTGTCTATCTGCACTTCGCACGTTGGGTGCCACCGCTGGCTTGCCCAGCAGTGCCGGAAGCAAGGCTGGCCCCACGGCTTCCTTTGCGCGCCGCACGTTCTCCGCTGCGCGCCTCGCCAGAATCTGGCCAATCCGGTCGGAGCGCAGTACAATCTGTTTGATCGAGTGAGGTCTCTGCAAGATGTACGATTTCTCTTGCGAACACTGTGACGGCACGGTACGTGAGCGGCGAGTCGATCGCGAGGCGCTGCGGCACAAGGGGAGCTTCGTCATCCTGGAAGACGTTCCCATCGGCGTCTGCGACAAGTGCGGTGCGCGGTATTTCGACGCCTCCATCCTCCGCCGCGTGGCCGAGATCGGCCGCGGCACGACCCCGACGCAGCGAACCCTCCAAGTTCCCGTCGATCGGTACGCGCCGACCTGAAAGCAAGAAAGACGGGTCGGCGAGCAGTACAATCGGGGCGTTGCCGGTGGATCGAGCCGGCGGCGCGGGCCGTTTCTTTGCGTCCATCGGTGGAAGGAGATGCTCCATGAGCTTCGCACACCCGGGGATTCTTACCAGCCTGCTCGTGGCCGCCGCGTTCGGCCCGGCGGCGCACGGACAGTTCACGCTTCAGACGCGCGAGCTTCGCCTCGCCGTCGGAAGTGAGGCCACGCTGGACAGCCTCACGTCGCTGCCCGACGACGTCGAGTACAGCGCCGTCTACGATGCGCCCGTGCTCCGCTTCAGCCGCACGGCCGGGCCGATCGGCGCGGTTTACCGGGGCAACGGCTCCTTTCCGGCGTCGCAGGCAACGTTGGAGGGCGACCGGCTCACGGTGCACTACTCGGGCATCGACGTGACGGCCACCTACCGGCTGATCCGCACCGACGACTACTTGGCGCTCGTGCTCGAGTCGCTCGAAGGGGACTCCATCGATCGGGTCGACTTGCTCCAGCTTCGGGTGAAGAAGCTGGCCCACGCCGGCCGCTTGAGCAACGTCGTGTACGACGACGCGTTCGGCGTCTGCCTCTGCGGCGGCAACGTGGCGACCAACGCGACGATGACCGACCGGGGCGACTACGTGGTGATGAGGGCGACCGCCGAGAAGGAGGTCGGGCTCGTGGGCGCGACGGCCGTGCTCTTTGGATGCCGCGACCCGGCCGGCCGCTTCCTCGACGTGATGGAGGTCGTCGAGCGCGATTTCGACCTCCCCCCCGGCGCCCAATCCCGCCGCCTGCCCGCCCAGCGCCACTCGTATCTCTGGGCCAAGCCTACCCCAGCCAACGTCGACCAATACATCGATCTCGCTCGGCGTGGCGGGTTCCGCATGATCCTGTTCTCCCACTGGGCCTTCAGCCGAGTCGGGCCGGGGCATTTTCCTTGGAGCCACGATTACCCCAACGGCATGGCCGACCTGAAGAAAGTGACCGACGCGATCCGCAGCGCGGGCCTCACGGTGGGCCTCCACCTCCACTACAACAAGACGACGACGCGCGACGCGTACGTGACGCCCGTCCCCGACGACCGGCTCCACGCCGTGCGCACGTTCACGCTCTCGGCCGACGTGGACGAGGCGTCGCCGGCGATCCCCGTCAACGAGAACCCCGGCGGCTGCGCCCTGGCCGACGGAATGCGCGTGCTCAAGGCCGGCAAGGAGCTGATCGCCTACGAAGGCTACACGACGACGCGACCCTACCGCTTCACCGGCTGCCAGCGCGGCCATCTGGGCACGGCGGCGAGCGCCCATCGGGCGGGCGAGCAAGTGGGACTGTTGGACGTCGACACCTGGTCCCTCTTCGTCCGCTACGACCAGAACACCGACATCCAGGACGAGACCGCCCGGCGGATCGCCGAGATCGTCCGCCAGACGGGCCCTTACGACCTGCTCTACTTCGACGGGGCCGAGGACATCCATGCGCCGGCCTGGTATCACGTGGCCAACGCGCAGTGGCGCGTGTATCGGCTGCTGGAGCCGCCGTACCCGGCGTGCGAGGCGGCCGTGAGCACTCACTTCAGTTGGCACATGATCTCCCGCGGCAACGCCTGGGACGTGATCGCCGGCGTGGACGGGATGAAGGACTTCTGCGACGTGCTGCCGTGCCGTTCCGCCCCGGTGGCCGCCGAGGATTTCACGCGGATCGAGTTCGGCTGGCTGGGCCGATTCGGGGCGAGCGAGACGAGCTGCGTCGGCCCCGATGTCCTGGAGTACGTGCTCAGTCGCTGCGCGGCGTGGGACTGCCCGTTCTCGCTGTCGCTCAAGGGCCCGCAGGAGGTGGAGAACAATCCCCGCTGGGAGGATTGCTTCGACGTGATGAAGCTCTGGGAAGACGCCCGGGTGGAACGGAAGCTGAGCGACCGGCAGCTTGCGCGGCTGCGGAACGTGGCGCCGGAGCAGTACCAGTTTTACCCCTGCCTGATCGCGCGGCGCGTGTGGCAGCAGTATTTGGACAACCCGACCGACGTGCAGCGCCGGATCGTCGCCGGCAGGCAGGAGCACCATCTCTTCGTCAACGAACGGGGGCAGCACGAGCTGGTCGCGATCGAGGAGATCCCCAACGTGGCCGGCGGCTCCGTCAAAGCCTACCAGTTCCGTCGCCCGGCGCAACCCGACGATGCCTATCTGCTCCTCTGGGCCACGGCCGACGACGCCGAGCTGCGTCTTCCCGTCCCGCCCGATCGGCTCACGGCGATGCGTCCCTTCGGCAAACGTCTGCCCGTGAAGGAAGAAGGCGGCCGGTCGGTCGTGCAGGTCGGCAATCGGATGTATCTCGTGCTGCCGGGTACGAAAGCCGAACGCGCGCGCGAGCTTTTTGCAGAGACGGAGTGATCGCTGCGGCTTCCAGCGTTCCGGCGCTCCACGTACCGGGCAAGAATGGCCCGTTCGGCCGGGTTTCCTGCACCCTTGGGCGCTGGAAAGGCGTCCGTTTCGTGGTAGACTGTACGCTTCCAGAACGTCTTCTCACGCGCTTCGCGTTCGGAGAGCGGCCCATGGGCTCGACGGAACCGCCCGACTCGGGGAGATTCGGCCAGACCGACTGGAGCCTGGTGGGCCGGGCCGGTCGGGGTGGTGGGGAGGGGAGACGGCACGCGCTGGAGCTGCTTCTGCCCCGCTATCTGCCGGCGCTGCGGGCGCACCTGATGCACCGCCGAGGGCTCTCGCCCGACGCGGCCGACGACCTGCTCCAGGAGTTCGTGGCCAGCAAGATCCTGGAGAAGGACCTGATCGCCCATGCCCGCCGCGACGCCGGCAAGTTCCGCACGTTCATGCTTACGGCGCTGGACCGGTTCGCGCTGAACCGGCTGCGCGACGAGCATGCCAAGAAGCGTTCGCCCGAGCACGGCCGCGTGGTGGCGATGGGCGAGCACGTCGAGCGCTTGCCCTCTGAGGAGCAGCCGACCGAGGCGTTCCACGCCGCCTGGGCCCACCGCGTCATCTCCGAGGCCCTGGGGCGAATGCGGGTGCAGTGCGAGCGATCGGGCCGAGCCGATCTCTGGGCGGTGTTCGAGTGCCGGGTGGTGGGGCCGCTTCTAGAGGGGACCGAGCCGGTCGACTACGGCGAGCTGGTCCGGCGGTTCGGCTTCCGGTCGCCGAGCCAGGCGTCCAACGTCCTGATCACCGCCAAAAGGATGTACGCCCGGACGCTCCGCGACGTGCTCGCCGAATACGCCCGCGACGACGAGGAGATCGACGCGGAGATCGACGAGCTGAGGGCAATCCTTTCGCGATGCGGCCCGGCGTAGCTTCCTTGCCGCGGGCCGGTCGGCAACCAGACGGGAGGTGGGCCGTGAAGAACGACGAGACTCGCCAAAGCGACACGCAGTCGCTGCTCAAGAAGACCCAGTCGCTGGCGAAGATGATCGACCTCGGCACGGATCCGCAAGGGCTCTGGGAGCCGGATGAGCTGGGGACGATCCTCGAGCACCAGCTCGCGGCGCCCTTGGAGTTCGAGGTGATCGGCGTGGATCGGGCCCAGCTCCGAAAGCTCCGCTCGCAGTCCAATACGCCCGCCGAGATCGAGACGTTCGGCGATCTTTTGGGCCATCCGCAACCGCCGGTGGCGCTGCTCGAGCTGACCAAGCAGTTCGCCAAGGCGAGCTACTCCCATCCGGAAAGACCCCTGCCCGACGAAGTCGCCGCCGTCCTCTACCTGGCCAGCATCGTCGTGGCGCTGGTGAAGTGCGGAGAGCGGATCACCCGACTGGGCGACGACGGGCTCCAATACGGGCTCGACCGCGCGCTGCGCCAGACCTGGCTCGACGCCTCGACCCGCAAGCTGTTCGAAGCGGGCCGCCGGTGGGTCGAGGCGCGGAAGTCGGAACCGAGGTAGCGCGTGGTCCCCGGGGCTAATTCTCCCAAACGCCGGTCAGGTGCAGGTCGAAATCGAGGTTGTCGCCCTCGTCGGCCGTGTCGTCGTCGCCGGTGCCCGAATCGGCCCAGATCTCGTCCAGTCCGTAGGCCCACACGGCGTACACCGCGTCGGCGGCGTCGCGGAGCAGGGCCCAGTCCTCGCCGCTTGGATCGCCGTCCCGGGCCTGCAAGTAGTCGTCGCCGGTCGAATCGTACAGGTAGCCGACATCGGTGCCGCCGCTGCCTTGCTCGGCGTAGCCGTACACGGTGCGGAAGGATTTGGCCCGGTTATAGAACCCGTCGCCGTAGAGCTTCGCTTCGATGGGCCAGGCTCTGAAGGTGTCGTTGCCGCCATCGTCGTCGTAGAGCTGGGCGACGTCCTGCCCGTGGTCGACGCCCGAATAGGCGTGCACCTGGGCGAACGATTTCGCCCGGTTGTAGAACCCGTTGCCGTAGAGCTTGGCCTCGGTGGGCCACGCCCGGAACGTGTCGTTTCCCGCGGGGTCATCGTACAGTGAGGCAATATCATTGCCGTGGTCGACGCCGGAATAGGCGTGGACCTGGGCGAAGGATTTCGCCTGATTGAAAAATCTGGCGCCATAGAACTTGGCCGAGGTGGGCCACGCCTTGAACGTGTCGTCTCCGGCGGGATCGTCGTAGAGTGCCGCGACGTCAAAGCCGTGGTCGACGCCCGAATAGGCGAGCACCTGGGCGAAGGAAGACGCCTGATTGTAGAATCCATCGCCATAGAGCTTGGCCAGGGTGGGCGAGGCGTAGAACGTGTCGTCCCCGGCGGGGTCGTCGTACAGGTAGGCCACGTCATCGCCGCCCTCGGTGCTCTTGGCAACGACGGTCGGGTAGCCGTGTACGCGAACGACGTTACCCCGGTCGTACGTCATTTCGCTGTACGTGTCGGTTCCTACAAAGACGTCTCGGCCGCGCGAATCGAAAAAGGTGGCGCGGTCGCCTCCCCGCCCGTCCGCGTAGGCTTCTACGACCTCGAAATTCTCGGCTTGCACGCTAACAGACGGTACAAACCAGCCGGTCACAAAGTCGGGACTTATCGCCTTGGAAGAGCGGAAAAAGACCGACGAGGACGTTGCGGTGACCGTGTCGTAGAGGGGGCTGGAACCGTGCCATTCGGCCGTGTCGTGGCCGGCCAAGGCGTCGACGTGTATGTCGGTGGCACTTCGCGCGGAGAGCGTGTAGCCGGCCCCGGACAGCGTCACTCCGCCGCTATTGCCAATCAGCGAGTCCTCTCCCGCGGAGCCGCACAACTCCGCCCGGCCTCCCCTTCCAAAGTCCAGAATGCCTTCTACGTCCTCAAAGCCGACGGCCGTGGTGCTGAGGCTTCCTGCCGTCATGCTCGCTTTCGTCGGCGAGGCCACGAACGTGTTCTCGAGCCTCCTGGTGTACCAGAGCCGGGCCGTGTCGTGACCGCCGAAGCCTTTGGCCGTAATGGAGCCCGCCTCTGCGTAAACCTGCCCCCAGTCTCCGCTCATTGTTCCCGTGCGCCAGACACGGTATCCGCTTGGTGCAGCCGCGTCCGCCTCGGAACGCGACCAGGATTCCAAGGTGTCGTCGCCCCCGTTGCCCCCCCCCAGCACGACCTCGTCGTTTTCGTCGGCGAGAATCCGGATTGACTCGTGATAAGGAGCACCAAACAGGTACGACACGCCGTTGACGTACACGAGGACCAACGAATTCCACTCGCCGATCACGGCCTGTTGCGCCGCCATTCCGGCTAGAAACAGAGGCTCGGGATTGTAGCGAATCAGATCCCGCGTTGCGGAACCGTAGACGGTTGCCGTGGCCTGCTGAGCGTCGACTTCCACCAGGTTGGCGATGCGGAGGTCTACGGGCGATCGCACGCCCGAAACGTGCACGAAGTACACGTTGCCTCCCACGGCGTCCGCGTAATCGATCCGTTCCGGGTGTGTGGCTAGCTCGCGATGACTGCCGGACGCTTCGACCTCGAATAGCGTTAGCGCAGTCTCCTCGCCCAAGGACACGGGGCCCCGTTCGACCGTGAGAATTCCGTCACGTCTTGCCTCCAGGTAATACCACAGGTCACCCGAGTAGGAGGCCCGATTGTTTAGCTCCAGGAAGTCGACCACCCCAAGCAAGATGACCGGCGTCATCGGCTCGTTCGGTTCGCGCAAGTCCGACCCGGTCGAGTCAGCGGCAAGCGCCAGGATACCGTACTCCTCCGGCCCTTCGCCCGAGCTCAGCGACAACAGCGTCCGCTCCTCTAGCGGCTCTAGGCGGGCGCGGCGGTGGGTGGGATGGTTGTGGTGGCGGGCGTGGCCGTGGCGACGTGTGGCGGACGATCTGCGGAACAACCCGGGATACCACATGATGAACCCGCCTCTTCGATGGGTGTGCGAAGACAAGCTCTTTTTGGGGGCAAAAGACCCCCTATTAGCGGGGAGATTCAATTGTAGTCTACGCAGGTTCGATCCGGTTTGTCAACCGCGAGACGCTGGATTTCTTGATTTTTTCCTCCCAAGGGCAAAAACGGGGGCGCCTGGGCAGGAACAACCACAAGAATTGGCGGGGCCCTTTGACCCGATCTGGTCGCACGCAACCCCGCCGCAGGGGCACGCACCGCGGCGTTCGGACCACACAGACCCCCCCAAGAACGCAGCCAGGGCGGCCGCACTGCTTGTGCGACCGCCCTGCTTCGGCGACGCCCGATTCTTGGCCAGGTTAGCTGGCGGGCCTTTGCACTTCGTAGGCGAGGCTCTCGATGAAACGTCGGGCGGCGATGTAGTCTTGCTGGTTGACTTCGCGGACGCGGGTCTTCAGGTGGGCCATCATCCCGTCGGTCGCCTGCTTGGCGGCTCCCGCGGTGTCCGCGTGCAACGATCCGGTCACGGCCCGCTGGGCGAACACGTTCTCCAGCTCGGCCCGGAACGCGCCGAACTCGTCCTCCTGCAACAGTCTGGGCCAGGTGATCGCGCCGGTCACCGTGTTGACTTCGCTGGGGCTGAGTTGATCGGGTCGGCCCGCCGCGGCGATTCGCTCGAGCTGCTCGGTCGTGGGGCGCGGTCCGCGCTCGGCGGCGCGCTCCTGGCGGTTCTTCTCCCGCATGGAGAAGTAGCTGTCGATCCGTTGCTCGCGGTTGTCGATCTCGCGGCTGGCCGCCTCGGCGTGTACGACGCGAGCCTGCGCGGTCATCAGGTTGTAGTAGCCGTGGGCCTGGACCGCGGCGGCGTGCCCTCGGGCGTAGCTCTCGGCCGCGGTGGAAGCGTGGTGCACGGAGTTCCAGCCCCAGGCCGGCCTGGGCACGTGGTAGATCGGTCGGGACGGGTAATAGGGCTGGATGTTGTGGAGCGTGGCGTGAGGAATCGCTACGGTGGGTGGAACGGGGGGCTGCCCTTGGGCCACGGTCGAGCAGGCGAAGAGCAGGATCGCCAGCGCGGTTGCCATCTGGGCCGAAATCACCGCCATGGGGCCGAAGTAAGTGAGATTCCTCATCGCACACCTCCTCGATTTCTGAGCACGAGTTGAGTTGTTGGGGCGGGCCGGTCGAGAGCGAGGTCGGCGACCGTGCCTTGCCTCGCGATGTTCTTGAAAGTGTGATGTTGCCATGGTTGTCTCCTTGCTTTGCCTTCACCCTTCTATACACAGGTTGCGGGCCGATCCTGCGCGGCGGTTCGAGAAAACGGCCGCCCGAGCCGGGGCGGTGGAAGTTGTCTTCAGACAGCGTGCTAAAGTGCTTTTTTCAAAGAGGTTGCGCCGAGACGGAGCGGACAACTCGGGCGGTCGGAGTGCGTGATTCGGCGGCGTTCGGCCCGGTTTTTGGCCCCTCCCGGGAGGGGAATCCGGTCTGTTGCGTTGAACGCGAAGGGGGCTATAATCCCAGAGAGTGGGGGGATTCAGCGTCGGGTTGGTTGGGACGAATCATGGCGGTCACTCTTGAGCAATTCGTCGAGCATCTCACCAGGAGTGGCCTGCTGACGGCCGAAGAGGTCGCGTCGTTTCAGGAGAGCTTGCCCCCCGAGCGACGCCCGAAGGACGTTCAGGGTCTCGCGCGGGAGCTCATCCAGGCGAAGCGGCTCACCCGATACCAGGCCGCCGCGCTCTACCGGGGGAAAACGAGGGGCCTCGTCCTCGGCGAGTACGTGATCCTGGAGAAGATCGGCTCCGGGGGCATGGGGAAGGTGTACAAGGCGGAGCACCGGCGGATGCGGCGCCTGGTGGCAATCAAGATCCTGCCCCCCTCGGCCGTGGATTCGCCGGACGCGGTGCGGCGGTTCAACCGGGAAGTGCAGGCGGCTGCCCAGCTTTCCCACCCCAACATCGTCACGGCCTACGACGCCGGCGAGCACGAAGGCGTTTACTTCCTGGCCATGGAGTTCGTCGACGGCCGAGACCTGGGCAAGGTCGTCAAGCATCACGGACCGCTGTCGGTCGCGTGGGCGGTGGACTACGTGCTCCAGGCCGCCCGGGGTCTGGAGTATGCGCACTCTCAGGGGATCATCCATCGCGACGTGAAGCCGGGTAATCTGCTCCTGGACACGCGAGGGACGGTCAAGATCCTCGACATGGGCCTAGCCCGGCTGGGCCGGCAAGGGCTGGGAGAGCACGAGCCGAGGGCGGCGTCGCAGTTGACCGAGACCGACCGGGTGATGGGTACGATCGACTACATGAGCCCGGAACAGGCCGAAGACACCCACAACGCCGATCGTCGATCGGACGTCTACAGCCTCGGTTGCACGCTCTACCGGCTCCTGACCGGCGAGCCGCCCTACACGGGCACGACGCCGATGAAGAAGCTTCTGGCGCACCGCGAGGCCCCGATCCCTTCGCTCTGCGAAGCCCGAGCGGACGTGCCGTCGCCGTTGGACGCCGTCTTCCAGCGGATGGTGGCCAAGCGGCCGGAGGACCGGTATCAGTCGATGGGCGAGGTGATCGTCGCACTTAGTGCCTTTACCTCGCCCGGCGAGTCCTCTTCCACCGATGCGGCCCTCTCCTCGTTCCTCAAGCACCTCGACCACGGCGACCCGGCGGTCAAGCCGCCGCCGGTGGTGGGTGACGACACGCTCGAGGCCGGAGAAGCGGAGTCAACCGATGAAAGCGTGACGACGAAGGTGGTCCGCGCGCTCGGCCGAAGGAAGCTGATCTCGCTGGGTATCGGTGGTGTCTTGGTCGGTCTCGTCGCGGTGCTGGGTCTGACTTTCCTCTTGACCGGCGGAGGGGGGGAGGAAGACGGGGAGCCGCCGCCGGCCGTCGCCGTGGCCGACGAGGATCAGACCGAGAAGCCCGAAGACGCCGACGAAACGCCGCCTCCCGACGAAACGAAATCGGGCACTGATTCGAAGGCAAACGAGGAGTCGGCAGAAGACGACGCTCTCCAGTGGCAAGGGGCGTGGATCGACACGGAGTCGAAGGCCATGTCGCTCGTCGTAGAGCAGCGGTTCGGCGAAGCCGTCGACCTGTACAACGAACTCAGTGAGAAATCCGACGTCTTGGCGCTCCAGCTCCGCGCAGGTGAGGCGGTCAAGAAAGTGCTCGAGGGGGCGGACCAGGCCTACCGAGATATCGAGACCCGTGCCCGAGGGCTTTGGAGCCAGAAGCGATTCGCCGAGGCCCGCGCGGCGCTGCGCCCGGTCATCGAGCAACACGGCGTCCAGCGCAACGTCAGGGCCGCCCGAGAACTGCTCGACAAGATTGAGGCCGCCGAGGAGCTGGAGCGGCGGCTGGCGGCGACCGCCCAAAAGGAGCAGGCCAAGGAGCGGGAGACGGAGCGACGCCGTCAGCTCGAAGCCGGGTACGCGGAGGCCGTGCAGCGTGCCGAGCAGTTGGTGGCCGCCTGGGACTTCGCCGGCGCCGTGGAGGCGCTGAAGACGCTCCGTTTCGACGAGGAAGAGCTTTCGTCGCGCCTGGCCGAGCGCCGCGCCCAGCTCGAGCGCCTGATACCTTTCAAAGAACGAATGATCGAGCGGATCAAGACGGCGGACCCGTCGTTGACCAAGTTTGACCTGCAAGTGCGGGGCGCCAACGGCGAGCTGATCGAGGCCGACGAGCACGGGATGACGGCTCGCTTGAAGGGAGACAAGACCGAATCGCTCGCCTGGCAGGATCTGACGCCCAAGGCGGTCCACGAGCTGGTCGCCCTGGTGATCGACGACCGTAGCGTGGACGACTGGTTGGCGGCGGGATTGCTGGCCATGGTTGCGGAAGACACGCCCCAGGCCGAGAAGCACTTCCAGAAGGCAAAGTCGTTGGGAGCGAACATCGATTCCTATCTGGGCACGTTGGGGGCGGCCGCGCTTGCCCGGGCCGCGACATTGCTGGGAGAAGACAAGTTCGACGAAGCCGGGGCCGAGCTGGCGCGCGTCGAGGCCAACTATGGCGACACGCCCTGGTTCGCCGACAACAAGCAGATCGTCGAGACCACCCGGGCCACGATTCGCGAGCGGACGGATGCGGCCTCGGCAGAGAGACTCTACGGAGAAGCGGTGGAGCTGTTCGGGAGCGGCGACTTGTTCGAGCTGCGCGATCGGATCGAGAAGCTCCGATCTGACTATCCGAACGTCCCCCTCCTGGCCGATCCCGATCGCAAGCCCCCATTTTCCGAATTGGAGCAGGCGGTCGCGGCGCTGGGGAAGCGGGTCGTCGTGCGGACCGATGGCCAGGGCGACTACATCGGCGTGCAGCAGGCCATCGACGGCGCGGAGCCCAACACGTTGATCGAGATCGAGGACAAAGGTCCCTACAACGAGAAGATCGTCGTCCCTCGAGAGAAGCAGGGACTGACGATCCGGGGCGCCAAGGACTGCTGGCCGATCATCACCTCGATGGGGCCGATCCGGGACTTCGACGTGCTGGTCTCCGTGTTCGGCGCCCAGACGACTCTCCAGCGGGTGATCCTCGTGCACGGGAAGCCGGCCGGCGATAGGCCGAGCTGCCTTGCCGTAGAGGCCCCGGGGTGCCGGCTCCGCTCGGCCATCGTGTTCGTCCAAGGACTTCCCGAGGGCTTCCGAACCCAGTTCGGAAACGCGGAGTGCCAGGTCGAAAACTGCATCTTCGCCGCCAACGGAGTGTTGCGGGGCCGCGTCGTCTTTCGGAACTGCCTGATGCTGGGCGACGCGATGCACGCCGACCGAGCGTGCGAGCTGCGCCACTGCACGATCGGCAAGGATCTCATGCTGGTGAACCCGTCGAGCGTGGTCGTCGACTGCATCGTCAGAGCGATCAACGTCCGGCAGGGCGGCCATCGGATTGACAACTGTATCGTGGCCGGGGCCATGCCGCCAAGCAGCACGAACTGCGCCACCGCCGCCCCGCGGTTCCGCGATCCGATCAAGTTCGATTTCAGCCTGAAGCCCAACAGCCCCGGCGTCAAGAAGGCCTCCGACGGCGGCGACGTCGGCTGCGAGTATACGCAGGAAATAATCGATCTTTGCAAGCAGGCCCTCGAATTGCACAAGCAATTCACGATCGAGTTCTGAAGCCGCGGCGTTCTCATCGGATATCCACCCAGGTCCGTCGCCGGGACGAGCGATAGATCGCTTCGATGATCTGCGTGGCTTTCATGCCGTCGGGACCGGTGAATTGCGGCGGGCGGTCTTCGATGAGGGCGCGGGCGAAATCGTCGACGAGCGGCTGGTGGCCGTTCTCGGGCCTCGGGAGTCGGCGACGTTCGGATCGGCCAGCATCCGGTCCACGTTTCGGTAGACCTGGATGGGGGACCACGACTCGAGATCCGCGTTGCGGCCCCGTGGGTCTCGCGTGACACAGGCGTAGAGGGAGCTGTCGGGCTGTTGGAGAATGGCCGAGGCCACTCGTTTGCGCACGATGCCGCCCAGCCCCACGATTGCCCAGTTGACGGTTGCTCTTTTCGCCACGTGGAAACGACTCCTCGCCGGATCGAGACGCCGTGTTCGGCCATCAAACGGATCACGACCGTCGTCGTCGATGACAGCGACGATCGGTCCTCTTCTGCTTCCTTCACGCCTCAGCGCCTTTGCGAGAGACTTCTCACTCCCCCTGTTCCCCGCCCAACCATCGCGAAATCACCCCTCGGATGCGCCCCATCCACGTCTTGCTCTTTGCCAAGCAGACAAGCCCGTCCAGTACCCGATCATGGTCGTCGAACTCGGCGACGGGCTCATCTTCGGTTTGCTCGTCGGGAGCCGCCGGCGAGGCTCCGGCCGGCTCCGTCTCCGCCCACCATTCCTCCTCCACGGATGGGGGCAGGCCGTCCGGGGCCGGCGGTGGCTGGGGCGCCACGGGGGCAGGCTCCTCGTCGAGGCGGTCAAACGGCGCGGCCGGTTGACTTGGCGGATACGCTCGCTCTTCCCGCTTCGCGCGTTGCGCCTCCCAGGACTCCTTCTGCGAATGGAACTCCTCCCGGCGGGCTTCGAGCTCCTCGCGGCGCGCTTCGAGCTCTGCCCGCCTGCTCCCGAGATCGGTTTCCCGTCGGACAAGCGCGGCTTCGATGAGCGCGATCTCCTGATCGAGCTGACTTCGCACTTCGGCCAGCTCCTCTCTGCGCTCCCTCCAATCCGCCTGCCATTTCAGATGGCTCCAGTTTGACGGACAGTTCGAATGCCTAAGGTTATTATTGTAACGTAGACCACCCTCTCGGTGCATAGTCAGGACCGCTTCCTGCAGGTTTTTTTCCGTTGTCTTCGAGTCGCGACTGGCGGGGTGCTGTTCCCAAAATGCAGGTGTGGTATGATGGGCTCGCGGGATTAGCCTGCCACGTTGCAAGAGGAGGTCCGACTCATGTGCGAAAGCCGATGTTGGCCAGCTTATGGAATGCTCATCCTGTGGTGCAGTTGCGTCGTCGCAGCTTTCGATAGAGCGCTGGCAGAAGACACGTGCGACTTGACGACCGTCACCCCCGAACAAACTGACGAAATCCTCGCCAATCCCGGCATGGGATGGCAGACATTTCATCGGACGAGGACGCAGGACACGAACCTCCCGTCCTGGATACCTTCCACGGTCCATTACGCCCGGTGGGGATGGGGCACGTTGGAACCCGAGAAAGGGAAGATCGATTACGAGTTCTTGGATGGTGTGCTGAGCGAAACTCGGGAGGCGGGGCAGAAGTTGGCTTTTCGAGCCATGTGCTGCTCGACCTCCCCAGGCCGTCCGTACCATCCCGAGTGGCTGCAGGGCATGAATGGAGCGGTCATCATGACCCGGTATGGCGACGGACCCGAGCTTGAGGTTCCTGTCCTGGACGAGCCCATGGTGCTCGAATCGCACTTGGATTTCATCAAGCGTCTCGGCGCTCGATACGACGGGCATCCGGATATCGACCACCTTGACCTGGGCTCCGTCGGATGGTGGGGCGAGTGGCACATGAGCCGGTCTTCCGCCGCCCCGATGCCCACACTCGACACGCAGAAGAAGATCGTTGACGCCTATCTCGTCGCCTTCAAGGAAACGCCGCTTCTGATGCTCATCGGCGGCGGCCCGATGTTGAAACATGCGACGGAGCACGGAACGGGGTGGCGAGCCGACTGCCTTGGCGACATGGGCGGATTCTCCAAGACGTGGTGCCACATGAGGAGGGCCTACCCACAACAGCTTCCGGAAGCAGATGCCATGGACGTTTGGAAGACCGCTCCCGTGGCCTGGGAAACGTGTTGGGATATGCGCAAGTGGGTGAATGAGGGGTGGTCGGTGCGGTTCATCTTCAACTACGCCCTAGCCCTGCACGGGTCGGTCATCAACAACAAGTCGGCTCCGTTGCCCGAGGGAGAGAACATCCGGCCCGAACTGGAAAGGTTTCTGCGACGGCTGGGCTACCGGCTTGTGTTGAAAGAACTGCGACACCCGAAGCAGGTCAAGCCGGGCGAAACACTCAAAATGGCCATGAAGTGGCAAAACGTCGGCTCGGCACCGTGTTACAAACCGTACCGGCTGGCTTTTCGGCTGACGAATCCCAACGGATACCAGCGAGCCTTCGTGAGCGACATCACCGTAGACAAGTGGCTTCCCGGCTCGATTGAGTTGTTCACCGAGGAGTTCTTCCAAGAGCCCGCCGACTTGCCGCCCGGAGAGGTCGTCGATGTTGCCCACTCCATCCGCTTGCCAGATGATTTGTCACCGGGAACCTACACCTTGTCGATTGCCGTTGTCGGCGAGAAAGACAGCGAGCCGGTGATGCAGCTTGGAATCAAGGGCCGATCCGAGGATGGGTGGTATCCGTTGAGCACGGTGACCATCTCCCGATGAGAGAAAGGGCCGGGCTATGAGCGGAGCCGTTGTCATGATGCATCAGAACCGGCTGATGCAACGGTTTCGGGATGCCAAGGCGACAGACCCGCAGTCGGCAAGAACGCTCGCAGAAATCGGCTGCCGAAATTCGTGGGTTTTCCGCCGAATGGCTGCCAAGGGTGTATTCGTCGAGACAGACGATGGCCGGTTCTACATGGACGAGGATGCAGCAGGTTGGTTCGTCAAGCTACGATGGCGGACGGTGCTCATCTTCCTTGCCGTAGTCATCCTCCTGTTTGTGATCTGGCAAGTGTGCCGTTGATGAGGCGAAGCCCTCTGAGAAGCCACATCATGGCGAGACTCGTTGCCTTCTTGATCATTGCGGCAGTCGTACCCCCAGCAGCTTCCGTCCACGGACAGCAGGTTGGAAGGGCGGTGCGCCCAGACAGCCATGACCCTCAAGGGTGCAATGGCATTTTGGGCGGCTGATCACTTGCCTTCCTCGGGCAATCTGATCACGTCCTGAAACAATGCCTCCAAGTCACGCAGATGGGCGCCGGTGGCGGTGTGGATGATCACCGCCCGGTTCTTGCCGCCACTATACACCTTCCGCACGCCCAATCCATGGCCCTTGAGCCGCCGCCTTACCTGGGAGGCCCCCAGATCAACGTACAGCCTTTCGCCTTTGATTTCCTTCATGGATTGGGGTCACTCACTTTGCTGGCCAGTATCAGTCTTCGGCTTTCCAGGATTGGCAGAAATCGGCGTTGCGTGGCGGTGATAGGAGGCGTCGGAAGTCCAGTCAAAAGCGCCTATCAGTATTCGATGCGATCCACCCTGTTCCTCCATGCGTCGAAGGCGACACGGGCTTCTTCCCGGAGCGCCTGACCTGTGGGGATAGAACGCATCGTCGTGGGCAAAGCCATCTGGTCATAGATGTCGAGATCGTCGAAACCTCCCGCAGCCGCATCTTCACGAGTTGCAGCGAAATAGAGCGCATCAAGCCGTGCCCAGTGGATAGCACCGAGACACATTGGACAAGGCTCGCAACTTGCGTAGATCGCACATCCCGACAAGGAAAAGGACTCGAGTCGAGAACAGGCGTCACGGATTGCGACGATTTCAGCGTGGGCGGTTGGGTCATTGACGGAAGTTACACGATTCCAACCCTCACCGACGATCCTGTCGTCCTTTACGATCACGGCTCCAAAGGGCCCACCTTCGCCAAGCTCCATTTTCTCTATCGAAAGCCGAATCGCCGCACGCAGAAACTCCTCGTTCATGATTCATGTCCCGCTGATACTACTGGATTTTCGCTGCACCCGAGTCTGCCGCTGATCGACGCAAAGGGCAGGAGAGCGAGGCCCGGCCCTCCATGGTGTATGGCAGAGTGGCAACAAGTCGAATTGCAGGGCCGGTCCTGATAGATTGTTCTCCCTCTTCGGCACGGCCGGCGGTCTCCTGATGGGAGCCGTTGGAGTGCGGCACCGTCACAGAAACAAGGGCCATGGAACGACAACCTTCTTCTGGAGTCAGCGCAGCGCCGATCAGACCATGTCCTTCAAGCCCTTCAACGGTATGATCTTAACCACATTGCTGGCGGGCTTGGCCTTGAAGATGGTCTCTTCCTTCGTGAACGGATGGATGCCTTTACGGGCCTCGGTAGCAGGCTTGCGGACAACCTTGATTTTCATCAGACCGGGGATGGTAAACTCACCCGGTCCATCCTCGCAGAGATTCCTCTCGATCAGCTTGGCAAGCTCATCAAACAACCCGGTGATCTGCTGCTTGGTCAGATCGGTTGCCTCAGACAGAGAGGCCATGATCTCCGTCTTGGTCATCGGTTTCTTAGGTGTGGCGGCTTCTTGGTTTTCCATTTTGGTTCCTTTCGTAGCGGGCTGGTTCTGCCTCGTCAGAGCCGTCATTCTACCGGAGTCTCTGCCGAGGCGGTAGAATGCCCTTTGGTCCATGATAGATGAGACAACTGCCGGGACTTTCTCAGGCGTAACCTGTTGGCCGGACAATTGTTGCGGCGACCATGAATCGGCTAGCGCGGGACTAACCCGGCTGATATGGCGACGCCCGGCATGCTGTCAATACGCGACGCGTTGCTCTATTTGTCCGCATGCTAGCATCGCTATTCGCCCTCGGTGGGAAAGTCCCCAACTGCCTCCCCCGTTATTGCCGTAGAGGGCGAGGAGGTAGAAGGATGGAGAAGACAAGGTGGTCTGCAATGGATCAGGGGTGGTGGACGGAATGGAAGGAGGGCATAGTCTGGCTGGAGTTCCGCCCACCCCCGCCGCGGCCGGGAGGCCCGAACCGCTGGCGTCGCCGGGCTGAAGTCCTTCGACCTCAACACGCTCGGCCACGACTGGCCGCTGTTGACGAACAAGAAGTCCGCAAGCCGCGGCAAGAGCGGTTGCCCGACGTCCGCAGCGATGAGGACTGCCGCCGCCTGAACGCCACGCTGGAAAAGCCCGTCTATCGCGGCTGCTTCACGCTCATCTATGCCTACGGCTTCTCGAAACACTACGGCCACGGCACGACGCCGTGCTCAAGCACCTGTCGCGGTACGTCTTCCGGACCGCGATCGGCAATGGACGCGTTCTCGCCATGGACCAAACACACGTGACGTTCCGCTGCAAGGACCGAAACGTCACCTGCATCATGATTTTGAACGACCTGACCAGGGTTTTCGCATCCTGCATGCGCGACGCACAGGTTTTCGAGCGGGATGCCCCGAGCGGGAGCCTGTTCGAAGTTGAGCGTTTGAGGAAGGAAAAGGGCAACTGGCTTGCGATCGCGGCCGGCGTTGCGGAGGAAGAATCCAGTGCCATCTTCCCCAACAATTCAGCTCGGGCGGAACGAGCAACGATACCTCTGAATATCTTGGGTGGTGGTCAGGCTTCCTTCTTCTTTGTCCTACGTCCTTTGAGTCTCCCTGTTGAGAAGTCCTCCACCTTCGCACGGGCGGCACACTTCGCACCAGGTGACGGTATCCCACTTGTGGAAATCCGCGAAGCCTATTTTCGGCTGTCGAATCTGCCAGGGGACGATAACCGTTTGAACCACCTGCGTTGGGAACTTGACCTAATGACCGCCCACCAGGATCCGAAGGAAGACTGGCTCCGACCCTGGATGAGCCGGATACAGTACAATCCTGGTCACCCACCCTCGCACATGCATTTCAATGCGCCGCCCTTCGATGCTGAGTCCCTTGGCGGCGATCGAACCGAGCATTCTCCTTCCGAACTGCGACTGGCGGTTGGGATTCCCAATCCTTTAGCGATGATTCTCTCACTGGCTGTATGGATTCGGCAGCAGTGAAGTCCTTTTGGGCGATTGTACTTCGCGGAGCACAAGGGACACACGTTTGGTGCCTTCCCGAGAATCTCGAGCGCGAGACCGCCCGGCGGGATGTCGTCTGGTGAGACACAACCTGGCGAAGGAGCTTGCTTCATGAAGATCCACCGGACCGAAACGGCGAGGGGACGCCGGAGACCAGCCGCGGCGGTGGGAGTTTCCCTGCTTCTCGCGGCAGCCCTTGCCACGCAACCCTCGAAGGCCGCCACGGAGGAATGGCGCCGCAGCAAGCCGGACGTGGTCGTCTACCTGCCCAAGGGCGGCGAGCACCACGACGGCGACAACGAGATGCTGCTCGTCTTCCCGGCTGCCCAGGGCGACGAGCTCGTCGGCATGTGGACGCAGAGCAGCGTCGAGGGGCGGGGGGATAACCGGATCATGCTCGCCCGGTCGGACGACGGCGCGACGTGGTCCGAGCCGGAGAAGGTCGCCGGCACGTCGCCCGGCACCAACCAGCCGCAGGCAAGCTGGGGCGTGCCCATCGTCGTCCGCTCCGGACGCATCTACCTGTTCTACATCCGCGAGCACAAGCCGCAGGCGGAGGACCGTCAGGTGAGCGGCGGGCTGGGCGTGGTGTATAGCGACGACAACGGGCACACCTGGCAGGCGGGCCCCGATCTGGCCGTGCCGCGAAACCGCTTCGACGACCCCGACCCGACCGTACCCAAGAAGTTCTGGTTCTGGACCGCCGCCATCCGCGACCGCAAGGGGCGTTGGTTGTTGGGCTACACGCAAGTCACCAGCACCAAGGTCCGCCCGAAGCCGGCCCGAGAATGGCCACACGCCGACACCCGCTGCGCGCTGGTCCGCTTCGAGAACCTCGACGAGGCCGCCGGGCCCGCCGAAATCAAGGCGACCTGGCTGCCGACCGACCGCGAAGGGCTCGAAGTGCCCAACAAGATGTACGCGCAGATCTCCACCTGCCAGGAGCCGGGCACGGTGCTTTTGCCCGACGGCCGGCTCCTGGTCGTGATGCGAACGTTCACCGGCCACCCGTACTACAGCGTCTCCGAAGACGATGGGGCGACGTGGCGCGAGCCCGAGCCGCTCCGCTACCGCGACGACGGCGAGAAGGTGAAGCACCCCATCTCGCCGTGCCCGCTGTTTCGGCTGGCCGACGGGCGGTTCCTGTTGGTGTATCACAACAACGACGGCACGCTGGGCTCGCACAGCCAGTGGAAGAAGCGGTGGCCGACCAACGAGGCGAACCACATCCGCCGGCCGACGTTCATCGCCCTGGGCGAGTTCCGCCCCGAGGCCCGTCAGCCGATCTGGTTCAGCCCGCCCCAAGAGATCCTCGACACCGACGGCGTGATCGTCGGCCCCAAGCGGACCGCCGAGGTGGGCACGTACCCTAGCCTCACCGAATGGCACGGACGGCGGACCCTCTGGTATCCCGACCGCAAGTACTATCTGCTGGGCAAGCACCTGCCCGACGCGCTTCTGAGCGAGATGCCCGTGCCGCGGTAGGCCGCGGGTCACTCCGGTGGCGCTTGGAACCGGCCGTCGGCCACGGCACGGCCGTCTGCCGCGTGGTCCAGCCAGCCGCACCGCCGCACCTCGAAGTGGTCGAACCGGGGCGCGTAGGGCTTGATGTCCAGAAGCGGCGTGCCGTCGAGCATATCGACGTCGCGGACGTAAAGGACACTGCCCTCGATCCGTTCCAGGCGGACCGCCGAGAGCCCGATCGGGTTCGGCCGGCACGGCGCCCGGGTGGCGAACACGCCCCGGGGCACGTCGTCGAGGAAGGGCGTGACCAGAAGTCTGGGCGGCGGCGCCCGATCGAATTGGTAGACGAGCCAGATCCGGTCGAAGCCGTCCAGGTCCTTGAGCCCGGCGGCGAATTCCGGGAACACGTCAACCCGGCCCTCCACGCCTTCGGCCATCGCGGCCTGGATGGGCGTGCCGGCCGGCTCGGTGAACGGGGAGTGGATGACGCCGATGGGCTGCATTGTCAGGGGCCAGGGATCAGGGGTCCGAGGGCTCATTCCGAAAGCTCCGCGTGCTGCGTGCTCGTCATCGCGTCGCGCTGGTCGGTGACGCTGAGGTAGTAGACCAAGGGACGTTCAGTGGGCAACTCCGCCTCGACCCTTCCGTCGGCAAGCTTCGCGGCGACCGAGTGCCACTTCCTTTCCGGCCACGGGCCGGAGTCGCTCGTGTAGTGGAGTTGGCCGCTTGCGACGGGGACCTTCGTGGTGATCGTGGCCGTCGCCTTGCCGTCGGCCGTCTCCATCGGACCGAGCCGGGGCAGCGGATCGCCGCCGGCCAGAACGCTGTCGACGTAGAGGCCGATCTCTTTCGGCGCCCAGCCGGCCGGATGGCTGTGACGCATGCGGACCTCGATCCGCACGTCCACGCGCCCAGGAACCAGCCGGTAGCTCTTCTGGTAGCTGTCCAGCGGATAGGCGAAGTCGTTGGTGCCGTTCGTGAAGAGGATCGGGCACGACACGCCGGCCAGATACCGTGAGGGGTCGAAGTGGCGGACCCAGCGGTCCCGCTTCTCGGGTCCCATCTTCTCGAAGATGCCCAGCCAGGCGCTGTTCTCGTGCAGGAAGCCGCAGCCATAGACGGGCACGGAGACCTTGAGCCGGTCGTCCACCCCGGTGACGATGCAGGTGAGATACCCGCCCCAGCTTATCCCGGTGATGCCGATCCGATCGGCGTCGACCTCGGGGCGCGAGGCCAGCAGCGAATGTCCTCGGATCACGGCGGCCACGGCGTGGTAGGTCCACATGTGGCCGAGCTGGTCGTCGGTGAAGTCGGCGAACTTCTGGTCGTGTCCCTGGCCGGGGCCGCCGTCGGGGAGCAGCTTGCGTTCGGGGCCGCAGCCGGCCAGGTCCATGGCGATCGCCGCGTAACCGCGCTCGGCCCAGAGCGTGGCCCATTCGGCAAACGCCGTACCGCCGCCGCCGTGCACCAGGACCATGCCGGGAAACGGCCCGTCGCCCTCGGCAGGTCGTCCGTAGTAGGCGAACACGCGCGTGGGCTTTCCGGCGAGCGGCTCGCCCTCGTAGTAGACCTCTTGGACCAGCCCCGACTTCTCGCCCCACGTGGCCGGCGGGACCTGCTTGAGCGCGGCCAGGTCCCACGGGCCGGTGAACCGGGCGCCCGGTTCATCGGCGCGGGCATCGAGAACGACCGAGATCGAGCAACCGACCAGAACGAGCAGGAGGAATCTCAGCTTGGCGCGCATCACGTGGTTCTCCGGGACAAGCGTGTGTCGATAGCGCCAGTCATTGTACCCGTTGAGTGCCACGTCGCCAGAGAAGCAGGCGCAGGCGGGCACGTGGGCGAGAAGCCCGCGGACTGCGGTCCGCGGGAGCGCGCCTGCCACCTCGTTCCCAAGCTCCAGCTTGGGAACGTGTCTTCTGGAAGCTCCAGCTTCCGGTCGGTCGGAGCAGAGCTTCGCGCAAGTCGGTTCCCAAGCTGGAGCTTGGGAACCAGTTGACGGCAAGGCGACCCATTGGATCGTGGAGAGGCGGCGTGTTTTCCGCCTCACGACTCCTCGGCCAGCGACTTGCGGAGGATGACGACGTCCTCCTCCTTTTCGTCCGCGGTGTCGAAGCCGCGGCTCCGCAGCGTGGCCAGGGCCCGGGCGTTCGTCTTGGCGGTTTCGGCCACGACGTCCTTCACGTCCCACCGCTTGGCCACTTCCAGGCAGTAGTCGGTCAAGAGGCCTCCCAGGCCGCGGCCCTGCCAGCGGTCGACCACCAGCACGGCGTATTCGGCCGTCTCGTGGTTTGCGTCGGCCACCAGCCGGCCCACGCCCAGGAGCTTCCGGCCGCCCTCCTCTTCCGCCTCGGCCACGATGCCGATCTCCCGGTCGTAGTCGATGAAACAGTAGCGGGCGGCCATTTCGTGGGTGGTCTCCTTGAACAGGTAGCTGAACCGGAACCAGATCGACTCCTGGGAGCAGCCGGCCAACAGCTCGTGCCACATGGGCTCGTCTTCCGGCTTGATCGGGCGGAGCGTGACTTCGGTCCCGTCCTTCAAGCGCCGCTCGGCGACGAACTCTTCGGGGTACGGCCGAATCGCCAGGTGGGCGTAGGGCCGAACGGGGTGGGCGACCATCTCCTGATCGACGACGATTCGGGCGTCCAACGCGATCACCTCCTCCGGCGTGACCAACAGCGGATTGACGTCCAGCTCCTTGATCTCCGGATAGTCGGCCACCAGGTACGAGAACCGCATGATCACCTCGATCAGCCGGTCGATGTTCGCCCCCGGTTTCCCCCGGTAGCCCTGCAACAGGGGCCACGACTTGAGCGATTCGAGCATCCGGCGGGCGAGCGACTCGTTCAGGGGGGGAAGGCCCAAGGCCCGATCGCGGAACACCTCCGCCGCCGTTCCGCCCATGCCAATCATGATCACCGCGCCGAAAACGGGGTCTTTCTTGGCGCCGATGATCAGCTCGAAGCTGCTGGGATAGCTCACCATCTTCTGGACGGTACAGCCCACGACGTTTGCCTCGGGGCGTTTCTCCGCGGCCGTGCTCACCATCCGCTCGTAGGTCCGCGAGACCGCTTCGTCGGAAGCGAGGTTCAGCGCGACGCCCCCGACGTCCGTTTTGTGGCTGATCTGGGGCGAGTGAATTTTCATCACGACCGGGTAGCCCTCGCGGCGCGCGAGCCGGACCGCCCCTTCCGCCGACCGGGCCAGATACGGCTTGGTGACCGGGATCTCGTACGCTTCCAGGAACGCCTTGGAGACGTTCTCCGAAAGGACCTCGGTCCCCTCGCTGAGGATCGTGTCGAACACGCCGCGCAATCGCTGGCGGTCCAGGGTGAACGACACGGGGATGTCGCGGGGGGTCTCGTGGAGGATGGTCAGATTGCGGGCGTAGGAGACCAGGTGCATGAATGCACGGGCGGCTTTTTCCGGCGTGTTGTACGTCGGCACGCCCGCTTCCGTGAGCAGGTCGGCTCCGTCGCTGACCGTGGGACCGCCCATCCACGCCGCCAGGACCGGCTTGTGTGCCCGGTTGGCCACTTCGCCGACGGCCATGGCGGTGCCGGTCGGGTTCGTCATGGCCTGGGGCGTGAGGATCACCAGCACGGCGTCGACGCCCTTGTCTTCCAGCACGATCTGGAGGGCCTTGGCGAACCGGTCGGGCGGGGCGTCGCCGAGCACGTCGACGGGGTTGCCGTGCGACCAGAACGGCGGAAGGGACTCGTTGAGCTTGGCGATCGTCTCGTCCGACAGGCTGGCCAAATGGCCGTTGCGGTCGATCAGGGCGTCGGTGGTCATCACGCCCGGGCCGCCCGCGTTCGTGATGATCGCCAGCCGGTCTCCCTTGGCGGGCTTCTGCCGGGCCAGCAGCTCGGTGCAGTCGAACATGTCCTCGATCTGGAAGATCCGCTCGATGCCCGCACGCTGGAACGCCGCCGCGTAGACCGCATCGACGCCGACCATCGCCCCGGTGTGCGACGCCGCCGCCTGGGCCGATTCGGTGAACCGGCCGGCCTTGAACGCGACGATCGGCTTGGTACGGGCGAAAGCCCGGGCGGCCGACATGAACTCGCGGGCCTCGCTGATCGACTCGATGTAGAGGACCACCGACTCGGTCTCGGTGGCAAAGCCGAAGTAGTCGATCAGGTCGGCTATGGACACGTCGAGCATGTTCCCCACGGAGACGAAATAGGAGAAACCGACCCCTTCGTCGATGGCCCAGTCCAACACCGACGTGCAAAGGGCCCCGGATTGGGAAATGAACCCGATGTGGCCCTTGTCGGGCGTGGCCGCGGCGAAGCTGGCGTTCAGATGGAGCTTCGGGACGATGATGCCCAGGCAGTTCGGGCCCAGGATCCTCATCCCGTCGAACTTCGCCTGCTCCTCCAGGACCTTCTCTTCCAGCTCGCGTCCCTCCTTGCCTACTTCGCGGAACCCGGCCGAGATGATCACGACGCCCGGCGTGCCCGCCTCGCCGCACTCCCGAATGATGCCCGGCACGGTCCGCGCCGGGGTGCAGATCACGGCAAGATCGGGAGCGTGCGGCAGGCTCGGAATGTCTTTGTGGGCCTCGATACCTTGGACCGACTCCCTCCTCATGTTCACCGGGTAGACAACCCCACGGAAACCGGACCCGATCAGGTTGCGCAGGACCGTGTAGCCGACGCTCATCGGCGAGTCGCTGGCCCCGATGACCGCTACCCGATGGGGATTGAATATCTTGTCAAGATTGAGAATGCTCACGGTTCACTCCTGCCGACGGCTACACGACCGACCCCCCCATGCCGGGAGACCGAGAGGATCGACCAAAACCTATTAATATAGTATGTCGACGTAGACGGCGAAAGCATTGAGGATTGCGAAGAGTTCTCAGGTCGAGAAGACAACGAAGAATTGGGCGTTTTTCAGGAACCTGAGACCTGTGCCGGTCGGGACGAGTCCTGCCCCACTGCTAACTCTAACTTACCACCCGGGAGTCTCGCCGGCCAGCGCCCCCGACTGCCCCCGCGGTGAAGTCTCGTTCCGCGTCAAAGCCGTGCGAAACGAGCGAACCAGGGCGGCGGACTACACGCCGAAGAAGGTTCGCAACCCCCCCCGATATGAGGAAAGCGGTAGCTATGCCCCGCGCGATCCTTGGTCGTCATGTTTGAGACCGCGCGTGCGGACTGCTATCCTGGACCATGCCTCGGCCGGGCGGCAGGGTGGCTCGGATGGCGGGAGATCACGACGCGACAGAGGACGGGATGATGAAATGCCGGCGCGTTCTGTTTTGCCTCTTCGCCACCGCGTCGCTCGCCTCGGCGGCGGAGACGCTGTTTACGTCCGGGCCGCAGGAGTTCGGGGGCCGGAAGTACTATTGGCTCGCCGAGTGGAAGCTGGAGGTCACGCTGCCCGACGACGTCGCCCCGGACGACCGGCTCGAGGTCTTCTTCGGCTCGAAGGGGCCGGGCAAGCGGACGCTTCACTACCAGTGCGAGGGACGCTCCGGCTCGCTGGCCGACGTCCGGCAGCAGCCGTTCGAGTGGATCGAGATCCCCCTGGGCAAGCTCGTCGGCGGCAAGCAGGTGGTCCTCTTCGGCAGGGGGCGCGAGCGGATCGCCTTCCTGGCCGGCGTGCGAGTCACCGGCAAGTCGACCTCGGAGCTGAAGATTAGGCCGGTCCGCGTCGCCGCGTTCTCCTCCGGCGGAGGGCAATCGGCTACCTGGGCGGACCTTCCCGGGTTCGAAATGGACGACCAGACCCGGAGCCTCTGGGATCCTTCGCCGGCAAAGCCCGACTGGCGCCGGGCCGAGCGTTCCTCGCGATACGCCGGCATCGCCTTGGACAAGGTCCAGCGCTGGCTGCACGAAATGTGCCTTCCGATCCGCGACGAGCGGTCGGGCCTGTTCCGGGCCACCGGCGCCGAGTGGAACTATCGCGACACGGCGGCCGACTGCTATCCGTTCTACGTCTGGGCAGCCTACTTCACCGACCGGGAAGTGCTCGACACCGTGATGATCGACGCCCTGGAGGCCGAGCAGCGGCTCGCGAATCACGTCGACCGTCTGCCCGTTCGCTACGACATGGACCGGGGCGAGAAGATCGTCACCGACTTCGACACGATGGTCTTCGGCGCCAGCGAATACGCCAAGGACGGCCTGGTCCCGATCGTCGAGATCACCGGCAAGGATTCCCCGTGGTTCGAGCGGATGCGCGGCATCGTCGACGACCTGTTCAAGCACGCCCGCTCGGAGACTCCCTATGGGCCGATCCCCTCGACCAACGTCGAGGTCAACGGCGAGCTGCTGCAAATCCTGCCGCGACTCTACTGCACGACGGGCGAGCCGAAGTACCTCGACTGGGCGCACCGGCTGGCCGACCACTATCTCTTGCCCGGCAAGTTCGTTCCCTCGCGTCTGTCGGATCACGGCTGCGAGATCATCGGCGGCTTGGGGCTGCTCTTCGCCGTCGATCGGAAGGCGTGCCCGGAGAAGTGCGAGCAGTACCGGCCGCACCTGGAGTACCTGTTCGACGAGATCCTCCGGCGAGGCACGAATTCCGACGGGATCATCATCGGGTCGTTGCAGGAGACGCCGGGCCCCCACGACAACGTCACCACGCGCGACGGCTGGGGCTACGACTTCGTCGCGTTCCTCGACTACGACCTGGCGCTGGGCACCCAGCGCTATCGCGAGGCGATCCGCCGGCCGCTTGCGAACCTGTTGAAGCCCCGTTACCAGAAGTTCAACTGGGACCACGGCTCCCGCGACAACGTGGCCGACTCGGTCGAGGGCGGGCTGTACCTGCTGCGCCGGCTCCCCACACCCGAGGCGTTCCTCTGGGCCGACCGCGAGATCGCCACGCTGCTGGTCGACCACACCGACCCCAATCGGCTCTGGGGTGTCCACAAGCTCGAAGCCAACACGGTCCGCACGGTCCTGATCCACACGATGCTGCACACGCGCAACACGATCGCCCGACCTTGGCGCCAAGGGTTGCGGTTGGGCGCGGCGCCGTCGGGTAACGGGATCTGCCTGTTCATCGAATCCGAGGAGCCGTACGAGGGCCGGCTGGAGTTCGACGTCCCGAGGCACCGCCTCTTCATGAACTTCACGCAGGACTGGCCGCGCATGAACGCCCTGCCCGAGTGGTTCACCGTCGAGCCGGATGAGTCGCACCGCTACCGGGTGGAGGACGTCGACGCCGGGTCGGCGGAGGTGGTCTCGGGCAAGTCGCTTCGCGAGGGTTGGCCGATCCGGCTGGCGCCGGGCAAGCCACTCCGGCTGGTGGTTCGGCCGGAGGGATAGTCGCTAGGTCGTTGTTCGCGCGAAAAGGCGCTTGTTCGCGGAGCGAACAACGACATTGCTTGACTTGCCCCCGCTGCCGGCGTACAACCGGAGGCACCTGCGGCGGGACGAGAGCGTCCGTCCGGCCTGCCCTGATTCGACTTCCTCACCTTAGTTTGGAGGATGACCCATGAAGACCACTCCTTCCCGCCGGCAGTTCCTCGCCACGGCCTCGACCGGCGCCGCGTTGGCGTTCACCGCCACCAGCTACGCGAAGATCGTGGGCGCCAACGAGCGGATCGCGATCGGCCAGATCGGTTGCGGCGGACGCGGCGTTAGGGCACACATGACCGGGGTACACGCCCACGACAAGGAGCAGAACGTCGAGTTCACCGCGGTGAGCGACCCGTGGCGGGTCCGCCGCGAGCGCGCGGCGGAGCAGGCCCGCGAGTGGTACGGCCGGCCGGCGCGGCAGTTCGTGTCTTATCGCGACATTCTGGCCCTGGACGACATCGACGCCGTGATGATTGCCTCCTGCGATCACCACCACGCGGCCCACCTCGAAGCGGCCGCCAAGGCCAAGAAGGACGCCTACTGCGAGAAGCCGCTGGCGATGGACATGGAGTCGCTCACGCGATGCTGCGACGCCGTCAAGGCCAGCGGCATCGTGGTCCAGATCGGCACCCAGGTCCGCAGCTACGAGACCAGCACCGGCTGCCGCGAGCTGTTCCGCTCCGGGGCGATCGGCAAGGTCTCGCGGATCGAGCAGTGCCGCAACGGCAGCCGGCCCTATTGGTACTCCTGGATGCAAAGGGCGGAGCCGATTGAAGAAAAGGACGTCGACTGGAAGGAGTTCCTCATGGACCGGCCCATGCGCCCTTTCGACGGCAAGCTTCTGACCGGCTGGTACGGCTACCGCGACTTCTCCGACGGGCCGATCGCCAACCTGGGCGTCCACTTCTACGACCTCTTCAACTACATCGTCGGGAGCACGCTGCCGGTGAGCGCCGTGGCCCAGGGAGGCACGTTCACGTGGAAGGACGAGTACAACTTCACCTGCGCCGACCACTCCCAGGCCGTCTTCACCTACCCCGAAGGCTTCATGGTCAGCTACTCGACCAACTTCGGCAACGGCAGCGGCAGCGTGTTCAAGATCTACGGCGACCAGGGGACGATCGATTTGACCAAGTGGCGAACGCCGACCTATTCCCGCGCCGGGGCGATCAAGCCCAGCGAGGCCCCCAAGGAGGATACGCCGGTCGACCCCGTCGAAACCCCCGACCACTTCCTCAACTGGCTCCAGTGCCTCCGCTCGCGCAAGCTCTGCAACGCCCCGATCGAGGCCGGCTACCAGCACTGCGTGCCGGCGCTGATGGGAATCCGGGCCATGGACACCGGCCGTCGCCAGATCTACGACGCCGAGAAACGCGAGATCCGCGAAGGATGATCGGGAGACTGTTACAGGCAACGCCCGCCGACGGCGGTCGGCGGGCGTTATTCGCTCGTTCCCAAGCTCCGGCTTGGGAACGCACTTCGGGGAAGTTGGCGGCTCCACGGGGACAACGCGGAGCTTCGCAGTGCGGGGTTCCCAAGCCGGAGCTTGGGAACCAGTGGAAAAAGCCGCTACGAAAGCGGGGACGATTATGGAACGCGTTGCTGCCAGACTGGCCGCTGTCGTTGCCGTGTCGCTTGCTCTCGCGGGGGCCGGCCCGGCTTTCGCGGCGACGGAGGACCTCGGCGGGGGCTTCCTCCACCACGGCGTGGCCACGCCGGTGAGCAACCACCGGGGCACGGTGGCCACGGTCGACGGCGGGGGCCGCAACGTGGTGCTCGTCTGGCTGTACGATCATCGCGGCGGGTACGCGCTCTTGTTGATTGACGCCGAGACGGGGAAGAGCGAAGAGCATCCCATGCCCTTCCCGCCCGGCGGCGACGGCCCGTACGCCTCGATCCTCTCCAGCCGCAACAAGTTCTACACGCATTTCAACGGCCACTTCGCCGAGTTCGATCCGGTGAAGCGGGCGTTCACGTTCTTCCACAAGACGGCCCGGCAAATGGCCATGGGGATGACCGAGGACGACGACGGCGTGATCTGGTCGGTCACCTATCCGCAGAGCGGCGTGGCGTCGTTCAATCCCGCCACCGGCGAGTTCAAGGACTACGGGCACGTCTACAAGCAGAACTGGGCACAGTACCAGCGCTACGTGGCCGCGGACGATAAAGACTGGATCTACTTCGGCATCGGCAGCACCGCCGGCCAACTCATCGCCTTCGATCCGCGGACCGGCAAGGCCACGCCGATCGTGCCGGAGGAGGAACGGAAGCAAGGGACCGGGGCCGTGTATCGCGATGTCAACGGCAAGGTCTACGGCCACTCGGGCGGCGCGAAGGGCAACTGGTACGAGCTCTACCAGGGCGAGGCCACGAAGATCGACGAGGCGCCGTCGATCCGCAAGAAGCCGATCATCGCCGGCAGCCAGGGACTGTTTCACCGCGACTTTCCCGACGGCAAGAAGCTGAAAAGCTGCGACCTGGTGAACCGTGTGCTCGTGGTGGAGGACGCGAAGTCGGGCGAGACCAAGACGCTTTCGTTCGACTACGAGAGCACGGGGGCGCACGTGATGGGCCTGGCCGCCGCGCCGGACGGCACGATCTGCGGGGGCACCGCCTTTCCCATGCGGTTCTTCAGCTACCACCCCAAGACCGACGCGTGGGTCCGTCGCGAGGCGTACGGCCAGTGGAACACGGTCGTGCGCCAGGGCGATCGGTTCTTTGTGGGCGGCTACGGCGGCGGGTTCTTGTTGGAGTGGGACCCGTCGCGGCAGTGGGTGGCCACGGTCAAGGGCAAGGAGGCCTCGAACCCGCGCTTCCATACGCAGTGCACGCCCACGATCCACCGGCCGCATGATCTGTTGGCCCATCCCGACGGCAAGACGCTTGTGCTGGCCGGCACGCCCGGCTACGGCTACACGGGCGGCGGGCTCCTGTTCTGGGATCGCGGGGCGAGCACGCAGGTGTTGATCGAGCACAGCGATATCCTCCCGGAGCATTCCACGATGAGTCTCGTGGCTCTGCCGGGCGGCAAGCTTCTTGGCGGCACGACCACCAGCGCCGGGACCGGCGGCGAGCGCAAGGCGAAGGAAGCGGAACTGTATTTGATGGACATGGCCGGCAAGCGCCTTGAGTGGCACGAGGTCGTGTTCCCCGGCGTGCAAAGCTACACGGACATGTGCCTTGCGCCGAGCGGGCTGGTGTACGGCGTGGCGGATCGGGTGCGCTTTTTCGTGTTCGACCCCGCCCAGCGGAAGGTCGTCCACGAGGAGAATACGGCGGCCAAGCTCGGAAGCACCAACTCGCAGCAGGGGCCGCGGGTGTTCGTGCTCGGGCCCGACGGGGCGGTCTACATGCTCTTCGTCAAGGGCATCGCCCGGGTCGACCCGGCTACGTTCGAGATCACGATGCTGGCCGAGTCGCCGGTCCCCATCGGCCCCGGGGGGGACATTCTGGACGGGCGGATCTACTTCGCGAGCGGGTCGCACGTGTACAGCTACGGGGTGCCGAAGTAGGGGCAGACCGGCGAGGCTTGGCCATCGTCGTTTAGCCGCACGCCGCAGGCGTGCGCGCGATCACCAGCCTTCCCTGCTCGCGCACGCCTGCGGCGTGCGGCTAAACGACGGACGCCACACGTGCGACTAGACGACGGACACCGCGGTGTTGACGACGTCGGAGACTCGTTTTCGAGGGGGAGCGAGCGAGAGACTATCGGGCCTGCGACTGGCGGCGATATGCCGTGGGAGAGAGGCCCGTCAGTTTGGCGAACACCACGTCCAAGCGGCGGGCACTGGGAAAGCCCGACTGGACGGCCACGGCCGTGATGGGCAGGTGCGTATCCGTCAGCAGCTCTTTCGCCCGCTCGACCCGCACCCGGTAGATTTCCTCCAGCACCGACCGGCCCAGGAGGGAGCGAAATCGTCGCTCCAGAAGCCGTCGTCCGACGGCGATGTCACGGGCCAGTTGGGCAACGCTCATCTCCTTCCACGCATGCTGGCGGATGTATTGCAGGGCCGTCTGCACGACCTCGTCCTCGATGGCCATGATGTCGGTGGAGTGTCGGGTGACCACGTGCAGGGGCGGCAGCAAGAGCGGCCGCAGCGGCCGCGCCTCGCCCGACATCAGCCGGTCCAGAAGCGCCGCCGCCTCGTACCCGATCCGTTGGGACGGGACGGCGATGCTCGACAGGGCGGGCTGCGACAAGTGGCATTCCAAGTCGTCGTTGCCGATTCCGAGCAGGGCTACGTCTTCCGGCACGTTCAACCCCATCTGTCCACATACATCGGCCAGATAGCGGGCCGGAGCATCTTCGCAGCAGAGGATGGCGGCGGGCTTGGGCAGCCCGCGCAACCATCGATGGGTCTTCTGGGCCGTTTTTCTCCAAAGGGCGGGGGTCGTCAGATCGGCAAGATACTCGGCATGGCAGGAGGAGACCGGGTGGCCGGCCTCGGCCACGCACTGCCGAAAAGCCGACTCCTGGATTCTCGAATAGGCTGCCGACTCGCTGCCGAAGAAGCCGAAATGGATGAACCTCCGCTCCAGCAAATGCTCAGCCGCCAAGCGTCCTACGGCGGCGTGATCGACGTCGACGGTGGGCACCTTTAGGCCAGGCAGCGTGTAGGCCGTGTCGATCAGGGGCGTACGCATGCGGACCAATTCGTGGGCAATCCGCTTGAGGACCAGTCCGGCAATAATCCCGTGCGGTCTCCAGTCGCGGACGTGGGAGACGAGCCGCATGCGCGGCGGCCCGTCGCGCAGGACCCAATTGGGTTGGTTTGCCGCGTAGGCGCGCACGCCCCGGATCACACCTCGCACGAAGCTGAGGCTCCGGTCAAGAAGCACGGCTATCCGACGGGTCCGACTCACCGGATCCCCCACGGTCATGGGGACTGCGGATGGTTCCACCGAGCAGAGCGCCCGCCCGGAACAGCGCAGGGCTGCGGGTCATTGTGGGCACTTGCGTCGTGTTCTGGCAAGGCGAGGCGCCCCTCCTGAGTGGCATTTCTGCCCCGTCCCTGGGGGTGAGGCAGGGACGGGACGGCCATATCGTGTCGCAAAACGACAAAACGCTCTGTCGCAAAATGGTAAAGGAATTGCGCGTATTGGTGGTGGAAGGCCCAGGATTTTGGGCTATCGTGGGTGCTGGGAGAATGGGTGCTCCCAATGCACACACCCAAAGTTCCCTCACGCGGTCGGGCACGTTTCGAGCGTGCCGCAAATCCGAGAGGCACGTTGGAGACGTGCCGCACAGAGCCCTGGGACGAGCAGCAACCGCCTGGAGGATGAGTTGTTGGTTCGTTGGCGCCACGAATCCAAGCGGCGGGGTGACCATCTGCGGAACGTTTTGGCGAAACGGCTCGCGGTGTTGCCGCTACGTGACGGTCCGACGACGGGTTCGGGTTGAAACCTTGCACGGGAGGTTCCGAGAATGAGTGATAAGAACTCCATGTCACGGCGCCGGTTTGTTGCGGGTGCCTCGGGTCTGGTGTTGGCTGGTACGGCAGTGGGAGCGGAGAAGACTGGTTCCGGCCAGGCTTCCAAGCTGGCCATACACGGCGGCGAGAAGGCCGTCAAGAGCTACCCGGCACTGCCGATTCGCTGGGGGGACCCGGAACGGGAACGACTCGAGGCGATGCTCCACCAGAATTCACTCTTCTACTGGAAGGGACCGCAGAACGAGCTACTGATGGAGCGGTATCGAGAGATTTGCCCGATGAAGTACGTGGCGACTTGTTCCTCGGGCACCGCCGCGATTCACATTGCGGTGGCGGCGGCCGGCATCGGTTTGGGCGATGAAGTGATCACCTCGCCGATCAGCGACATCGGGACCATCATCGGCATCCTTTACCAGCAAGCGGTGCCGGTGTTCGCCGACCTGGGGCCGAGCACTTACAATCTAGACGTGGCGGATGTGGAGCGCAAGATCACGCCCAAGACCAAGGCGATCATTCCCGTGCACCTATCGGGCAACCCTTGCGACATGAACGCGCTGAAGGCCCTGGCGGACCGCCACAAGCTGATCCTCATCGAGGACTCGTGTCAGGCCTGGGGCGCGTACTATCGCGGCCAGCCCATGGGCACGCTGGGGGATCTAACGTGTCACTCGCTTCAGAATTCCAAGCAGATCACCTGCGGCGACGGCGGAGTGGTCGGCTCCAACCACGAAGAGTTCGGCCCTCTGCTTCAGAAGCTTTGCACGAAAGGATGCGACCGAGTCAACCGCCAGGGTTTCCAGACCACCATGTTCTCCACTAACTACCGCATGACTGAGCCGCAGGCGGCGGTGGCGGCCGCCCAACTTGGGCGACTGGAATCGATCGTGTCCCGGCGGTCGCACTTCGGCAATCTTCTGAGCGAGAAGATCTCGGGGATCCCCGGCATCCTGCCGCACGAGGTCCATCCGGAGGACCGCGCCACCTACTATTTCTACATGTTCCGCATACAGCCGGAGGCTTTCCGGTGCGACCGGGCCGACTTCGTTAGGGCGCTGGTGCGCGAAGGCGTGCGGGCCGGGGCGGGATACATCCGCGTGCCGATCTACGGCGAGCCGCCTTTCCAGAAGCACGACTTCTTTGCCGGCCGCTGGCCGGTCAAGGAGATGGGCCTGACGACCATGGATTACACCAAGGTGCGCTGCCCGGAGGCGGAAGCCATCCTCGAAACGGGCGTCAAAATGGTGATCCACGAAGCCATGACGGAGGAGTACATCCTCGGCGCGGCCGAGGCCATCCGGAAAGTGGCCCGCCACTTTGCAGTGTAAGCGGAACGCGGGGCGCGCGGGCGACGCGCGCCCCGCTCAGCCGCGGAGAACGAGACGTGAAATGCGGCGTTACGCCGCACACGGCGCATTGGAGACGCGCCGCGCAAGATCCCCAGCATTCGCAAGTGATCCGTCGATTTGAAAGGACCGTCCGATGAACGAGCCGAAAAGGAGCCGTCGCCAGTTTTTGGAAACCGTGGGCGCCGTCGGTGCCGCGTCGATCGTCGCGGGGACTGCCGGGGCAAGCCACGCCGCCGAAGGCAAGGAGAAGCTCGCCATCGACGGGGGGACGCCGGTGCGGAAGACCCCGCTGAGATACCAAGCCTACGGGCCCCAGTTCTACGACGAAGTCGAGAAGCGAGAAATCCTCGAGGTTCTTGAGTCGAGGAAGCCTTTCCGCTGGTGGAAGGGCGACTCCAAAACCCTCGAGTTCGAGAAAGCGTACGCGGCCCACATCGGCGTGAAGTATGCCATTGGCGTGACTTCCGGAACAACGGCCTTGTCCGCCGCCTTGGCCGCGCTGGAAATCGGGCCCGGCGACGAAGTGATTATGCCTGCGTGGACCTGGTACGCCGACTACGACGCCGTCGTCCTGGCGGGGGCCCTGCCGGTCTTCGCCGAGGTCGATACGTCGCTCAACATCGACCCGACCGACATCGAAGCGCGAATCACGCCCCGCACCAAGGCGATCATCGCCGTCAGCCTACAGGGATGCCCGGCCGACACGGGCCCGGTCCTCGAAATCGCGAGGAAACACAACCTCCGCGTGCTGGAAGACTTCTCCCAGTGTATAGGTGGAAAATGGCAGGGTAAGTACCTGGGCTCGATGGGCGACATCGGCATCAGCAGCTTCCAGCAGAGTAAGACGATCACGGCGGGCGAGGGCGGCGCGGTGGTCACCAACGATCCCGTGCTCTTCGAGCGGGCCGTGCGCGCCCACGACGTCGGCTCGATTCGCTCCCCCTACAAGGAGGACCTCGGCGGCGGCCAGATCCCGGGCTTCGCCGCGTCGAACTACCGCATGAACGAGTTCACCGGCGCGATCATGAAAGCGCAGGAGCAGGACCTCGAAACCATCTGCGCGGCCCTTCGGGGCAACGCCCGAAAGGTCCGCGAGGGCATCGCCGACCTGCCGGGGCTGAAGATGCGGAAGACGCCCGATTTGGAGGGCGACCTGGGCGTCACCATCTTCCTCGACCACGGCACCCGGGAAAATCGCGACCGGTTCCTGCGGGCCTTGCGCGCGGAGGGGATCTCCGCCTCGCCCCCGGGCGGCTCGGTGATCCTGCCGATCGACGAGCGGGTGGAGAACAAGGTGACCGTTCACCCCGATTGGCCCACGTTCAACACGCCTCAGGGCAAGGCCATCCGCTACGGAGCCGAGTCGTGCCCGCAGACGATCGACGCCAAGGGACGCCTGGGCGGCGTGATCATGGACCCCAATTTTACGGAGGACGACCTGAACGACATCGTCAAGGCCATCCGCAAGGTGTACCTGGGGTTGTACACGTAAGTGCCGCGGGGCGCGCCGTGGGGCAGGTTTCCAACGTGCCTTGCCAGCCCAAAACACACAGCCCTGGTTCCCAAGCTCCTGCTTGGGAACCTCCGTTCCCGCAGCGATGGCTTGGACGGTGGGAGCCAGAGAGTGGAGAGAACGAGGAGTAGCCCAAGAGTTGGAGAGTGAAGAGAACACGTTCCCAAGCTGGAGCTTGGGAACGAGGAGCGATTAACCCCTGCAACGTCTGGCGGGCGATGCCGCCTGATGATCGAGAAGGAGCTAACGCCATGAAAGACAAAGTGACACGACGTGGATTCGTCCGAACCGCGGCCGCAGGCTCCGCGTTGGCCGGGTTGAGCGCCGGCCGGGCCCCGACGGTGTTCGCCGCCAAGGCCGACAAGCCGGCCCGGCTCGGGGGCACACCCGTGCACCAAGGCGGCTGGCCCAAATGGCCCCAGTGGGACGAGTCCTGGGAGCCGGAAATCGTCGAGGTCTTCCGCAGCGGGCGGTGGTCCTGTTCCGGCGGCGGCGGGGCGGTGGCCGATTTTGAGACGGCCTACGCGGAATTGCTCGGCGCCAAGCGCTGCGTGGCCACGGCCAGCGGCAGCACCGCGTTGATCACCGCCATGCACGTGATGGGCGTGGATGCCGGTGACGAAGTGATCACCTCCCCCTACACGTTCATCGCCACGTATAACACGATCCTGACCTTCAAAGCCCTGCCGGTGTTCGCCGACACGGATCCGGCCACGATAACGATGGATCCGGCTTCGATCGAGAGTCGGATCACCGAACGTACCCGCGCCATTGTGCCGGTGCACATCTACGGCGTACCTTGCGACATGGACCCGATCAACGCGATCGCCAAGAAGCACAACCTCGCCGTCGTGGAAGACGCCTGCCAGGCGTGGCTGGGCGAATACAAAGGCCGCAAGTGCGGCACGCTGGGCGACCTGGGCTGCTTCAGCTTCCAGAACTCCAAGCACATTCCCGCCGGCGAAGGCGGGGCCATCACCGGCAACAGCGAGGAGCTTCTCGACCGCTGCTACTCCTTCCACAACTGCGGGCGCGCCCACGGGACTTTCGAGGGCAGAGGCTGCTTCAGTCGCGGCGCCAACTACCGCATGATGCACTACGCGGCCGCCCTGGTCCGGCAGGAAATCGACAAGCTGGTGACGGATACGAAGCGCCGGCAAGAAAACGCCGATCATCTGACGGCCGGCCTCCAAGAGATCCCCGGCATCCAGCCGGTGCGTTTGCCGGAAAACAGCCGGGCGGTTTGGCATCTCTACAGCTTCCGGTACGACGCGGACCAGTTCCACGGCCTGACGCGGGACGGGTTCCTCCGGGCCCTGCGCGCCGAAGGCATCCCCTGCAGCGGCGGCTATCGCGAACAGTATTACGACGGCCTGTTGGACGAGGCGATCAACTCACGCGGCTTCAAGCGTCTCTTCAGCGCCGATCGCCTGAAAGCCTATCGCGACAGCTTCGAGGAGCTCAAAGGCAACAAGCAGCTCTGTGAGACGAACGTCGGGGTGTTTCAGACTCTGCTCCTGGCCGACCGCAGCGACATGGATCATATCATCGAAGCGGTCCGGAAAATCCACGCCCACAGCGCCGCGCTGGTGGCGTGATCACGCCTTCCAGCTTCACCCAGCACGACCGGAAGGCCGTTGTCCGGGCCGTCCGCAAGGTCTTCTAGGCGATGGGGTCCGTGTGGGCGCCGACCAAGACAGGATGCTGACGATCGACGTCCGCGATACAATACAACCACCCGCGAAGTTGACAGGCGCGGGCGGGACAATCCACAGAACAGAAGACCAGTATGATAGGGGATTTGAATGACGGTTTCCAAGAAGATCTCGCGGCGCCGGCTGCTGCGGCAGGCGATCGGCGCGGGAATCGGTCTGCCGCTGTTCATTTCGTGTAAACCGCAGCCGGGTCCGGGGCCGGTGGGCCCGGTCGGGCGTTCGCCGCAGAACCCCGAGCCCGAAGCCAAAAAGCCCGCCGGGCCGAACGACCAGATCGGCGTGGGAGTCATCGGTTGCGGGCGGCGCAACTCCCAGTTGACCAGCCAAGATCCACGGGTCGTCAAGAGAAGCGGACACGGGAGACGGCCCGATTATGCCCGGATCGTCGCCGTGGCCGATTTCAACACTCGACGAGCGGAAGCGTGGGCGAAGCACTATGAGTGCCAAGCCTACCAGGATTACCGCTCACTGCTGGACCGCAAGGACGTGGACGTCGTTGTCTACGCGACGCCGGAGCACCAGCACTATCTGCCCTGCATTCACGCAGCCCAGGCGGGGAAGGACATCTATGGCGAGCAGCCCCTCTCGCATACCATCCGCGAGGGTCGCGCGATGGTCGAGGCGGTCCGCAAGCACCAACGCGTGTTCCAGACCGGCGAACAGCAGCGTTCTCACCCGGTCAATCGCAAGGCGGTGGAGTTGATCCTCAACGGCCGCATCGGCAAGATCCAAAGGATCATCGGCTACAACTACCCCAGCCCCTTCGAGGGCAATTTCCCGGCCCAGCCGATACCGCCCACGCTTGATTGGGATCGCTGGTGTGGGCCCAACGAAGTCGTGCCCTACAACGTCAATATCTATCTCTCGCGCATTCCCTATGAGCCCGAGCCGGTCTTCTCGCCCGCGCCAGCCGAAAAGACCGCCAGCGGCCCCGGCTGGATGTCGTTCCGGCCCTATTCGGGCGGCGAACTGCTGAACTGGGGTTGCCACGGCCTGAGCGCGGTCCAGTGGGCCCTCGGGATGGACCATAGCGGCCCGGTCGAGGTCTGGGTCGACCCGGCCGAGAAGATGGAGACGTTCGTCCAAGACATGCCCGGAGTGCGAGACCCCGGCGACGCGGCTTGCAGCCGGCTCATCATCAACTACAAGTACGCCAACGGCATCGTGCTGACGCTCAGCTCCTACAATCCCCGCGTGGGTAGTGGGGCGACCTTCATCGGCGACAAGGGCGAAATCACGATCATGCGGGAGAAGTACGAGTGCAAGCCGGAAGGGCTCGACGAAGACCCGCTCCCGGCCGATGCGATCCGTGTCTATAAGAGCGACAACCACATGCAGAACTTCTACGACTGCGTGAAGTCGCGCGAAGACCCGATCATGAACGTCGAAAATGGCCATCGCGTCGCCACGCTGTGCCATTTGGGCAACATCGCCCGCTGGCTCGGACGGCCCCTCAAGTGGGATCCGGAAAAGGAGGTCTTTCCCGGCGACGATGAGGCAAACCAGTATCTCGACATCCCGAGGCGCAAAGGCTACGAACTGCCGGAACAGGTCTAGTACTCTGTCAAGTTTCAGTTTTGGGGTAGCGCTAGAGCATCGTAACCTGAAGCGTAAGCGAGGACGAAGCGACAATCCACAGCATTCCTCGCTTACGCTTCGGGTTACGGTCTCAGCCACCCACCCCAATTCTCAATGTTGACGTAGCACTAGTCGCAAGCAACCCTCATCGAGGAGCCTATTCATGACGCGGCGATCTGTTTTTGCGGCGGTCTCGATCGGCTGCATCGTCGGGCTGGCCAACTGCCCGGCCGCCGAGGACAAGCCCGCCCAAGAAGCATCGGGCCAAGAAGCAGCCAGTGCGTCGATAGAGTACCTTCCTCTCGACGCCCCGGCCGGCACGTCGCAGGCGGTGATCGTCCAGGGCCAGCCGCTGGTTCACACGCGCCAGTTGGTGCCCGTGGATCGCGAAGGAAAGCTAGTGGGCGCGGGTTCGGTCGAGAAGCAGGTCGAGCAAGTCCTCGACAACCTGGACGCCGTGCTGAGCGCTTCGGGATCGAGCCTCGGCCAACTGGTGCGTCTGAACGTCTATGCGATCGAACCGTCGACGGTCGACTGTGTATGCGAGCAGTTGGCGGCGCGGCTGGGGCCCGCCGTTCGCCCGGCCATTACTTCCGTCCTGACCCCCATGCCGCACCGCGATGCCCTGGTGGCCGTCGACGCCGTGGCGGTCGCGGCGGAAACGGGCAAGACGGTCGCGCTCCAGCGCGTCGAGGCCGTGGGCGGCGACAAGGACTGTGCCGACGCCGCCGTGTTGCCGCCGGGCGGCATCGCCTATGTGTCGGGCGTGCCGGCCGAACCCGGGCTCACCAAATCGGCCCTCGATAAGTCGATGGCCGGGCTGTGGAAGACGCTCGATACGTTCAAGCTGACGCCGGCGCACGTCGTGCAGCTCAAGGTGTTCCTGCGTCCGGCCTTGGCGGCGGACGACGTCCGACGCCAGTTGAAGAAGTTCTTCCCCGGCCAGATGGTGCCGCCGGTGGTCTTCGTGGAGTGGCTTGCCCCGCCTCCGGTCGAAATCGAGCTTGTCGCCCAGTTGCCCCTGACGGGCGAACCGGCCCCGAAACTGGAGTTCTACGACCCGCCCGACGTGCGGCCTCTGAAGCTTTTCAGCCGCGTGGCCCTGGTCCGCACCGATCGGCAGATCTACATTTCCAGCCTGTTTGTGAAGAAGGAGACCGGCCGCCGGATGGAGGAGGCGCTCGGCGTGTTTGACCAACTGGAGGCGATCCTGGCCGCCACGGGCAGCGACCTGCGCCACATGGCCAAAGCGACGTACTACGTCAGCGACGACGGCGCGGCCAGCGGCATGGACCGAGTCCGGTTTTGGCGCTATGAGCTGGGCAGCGCCCCGGCCGCGTCGAAATGCATGGTGCACGGCGTCGGCAAAGCGAAACGGACGATGACGCTGGACACGATCGCCGTGGGGAGTGAAAAGTAGGGGTACTCGCGCTTTAGTGCATCTCCGTCTCGCACGTGCCGATGCCGTGGCGGTAGAAGTTGAACTGGACGTTGGGGTGATCGGCCAAGAGGGACATGGGCACGGAGCTGTCGGGGAGCTGCTTGGCGATCATCAGTGTGGTCAGGCGCATGCCGAAAGGGTTATCGTGGTTGCCGGCCTGCCAGATGGAGACCTTTTCGGCCTTCCAGGTTTCGACGGGTCCGACGGTCGCCGCCTTGGTGGGCACCAGGGCGACCTGGCCGCCGCCTGACGTGCGGGCGTTTTGGATGATGGTCATCGGGTGGAGGTCGGTCACCCGGGTCTTCAGCTTGCGGTACTCTTCCGGGGGCGGGGGATCGTCTTTGTACTTGCCGGCCCGCTTGGGCGGGTCGTTGAACGCCCAGTGCTTCACCTCGCCCTGCCCGCCCTGCATCACCACGCAGCGGATCTGGTCGTAACTGTCGGAATAGGCGTCCAGATCGCCGGTGGGGAAGTGGAGGTGGGAAGGCGGCATGCGGAGCTTGCGCTGGATCCGCTTGAAGCAGAGGCCCATGTCGGCCTTGGCAAAGCTCAGCGGGTGGGAGGCGGGGACGGGCACGCCCTCTGCGTCGACCCATTCGTCCATGCCCCAAAAATGGGCGCTGCGGACGTCGAGGCTCAGCTCGTTCACCAGCCGGGCGACCAGGGGGAGCTGCTCGGTGGGGCCGATCGGCCCGCAGATGCCGGCCGGGTTGTCGACGGTCGATTGGCGCCAGGCGTCGATGTACTCCAACGCCTCGGCCAGGTAGAAGTCCTCCAGCGTGTCGTACATCACCACCTTGAAGCCGGGCCGCGAAAGCCGCTCCATCGCCCGGGGCGTAAGCTTCGGCACGTCGGCCACCAGCTCCGGGTCCAACGTCGTGTAATCCCACCACTGCGGGGCAACCTTGCTCACGGGACGCGGCATGGGGTGATCTCCTTCTTGTGCGGAAAAAGGGGACGCAGCTCTTTTTCGTGCCTTGTGGACTCAGCTCCCGACGGCGCCGAACATCGCCTCGAGCAGGTCGTCGCGGGGATACGCGTGGCCGCGGTGCTGGACGAACGCCTCGGCCGCCGCCACGCCGGCCTGCTTGCCTCGGGCCGTTACGTACCGGCGCATCGAATCGAGATACTCGTCCATGCCGTGGTGCTTCAGGAGCCAGTCGCGCTGGCTGGCGTGGCAGGCGAGCATCTCGGCCTTCTTCTCCATCTGGTCGGTGACGTCGACCAGCGTGGTCGGCTCCACGGGCCGGCCCAACGGGTCGACGGCCTCCATCGGGTCGCAGTAGTAAAGGTAGGGCACCGCCGAGCCTTCCTTCACCGGAAACGCCGAGCAATTCGGCGCCCCGTAGAGGAAGCTGGCCGCCCGGGCCACAAGCGACGCCATCTCGTGGTCCATCATGTAGTCCTTCGGTGCGTGCGTAAACACCAACGAGGGCGCGACGCGGCGGAACAGGTCGTACGCCTTTTGGAGCGTCATCTTGTCGTAGACCACGAAGCCGTCGCGCTCGTTCAGGCAGTGATACGTGCCGCCGACGAGCGCGGCCGCCTTGCGGGCTTCCTCGGTCCGGCGCCCGCTGATCACCCACGGCGTCTCCGTGGCGGTGCCGCAATCGCCCGGGGCGCACGTGGCGATGTGCACCTCCCAGCCGGCATCGGCCAGGCGGATCAAGGTGCCGGCGCAGAGGAACTCGGCGTCGTCGGGATGGGCCATGAAGGCCAGGGCGGTGCGGTTGTCCGGCTGGTCCATTGCTCGTGCTTCTGGGAGTTCCCGTCTTTCGCCAGGCTCGCTCTTGGCCGGGCCGGTTGTCGCTTGGGCCAATGCGCGTGGGTTATGTCCCGCGGGGCGAGCCAACAATCGGCGATCAGCCTGTCCGGGCAGCGCAACGCGAGCGCGGTGCTCCCTGCCCAGAGACGCCTTCAGTATAGCGGTCACGGGCCGGATCACAACGGGCCGGCGTTGCGAGGCCCTACATTCTCTCCCCAAGTCTTGTCGTGTACAGGGATTCGCTAGATTCCCCCGTCTCCACAATCGGCCCGGTCGCACGTCCGCCAGGCGGAGCCGTCCCGGCGACACGAGGCGGCGATCTGGAGCCTCAGGGGTTGCGTTACCCGGCCAATTGGGGCATGTTGGTGGCAACCTCGCCGTACCAGACGATCCAATCTAACGTTTTTCGGGAGAGCGACCATGGACGACGGTAAGCTGGGCGTAGCCATCCACGGCGCAGGCCAGGTGGCCGACGCACACGCAGCCAGTTGGCTGAAAAATCCCCACGTGAAGATCGTCTGGGTTACCAGCCATCGCAAAGAAAGCGCTCAGCGGCTGGCCGACCAATTCGAGCTCGATTGCAACGTGGGCACCGATTACGAGCAAGTGCTTGCGGACGATCGGGTCGACATTGTCAACCTCAGCGGTCCGAACCACGTCCATACGCCCCAGGGCATCGCGGCCGCCGAGGCCGGCAAGCACATCCTCATGGAAAAACCGATGTGCATCTCGATGGAGGAGAACCGGGCACTGCGAGACGCCGTCGCCCGGGCGGGCGTCAAGAGCGTGGTCAGCTTCGTCCTCCGCTGGAACCCGCTGGTGAAAAACCTCAGGGCGCTATTGGCCGAACGGGTGATCGGCGACCTGTTCTACGTCGAGGTCGACTACTGGCACGGGCTCTCCGACTGGTGGACCGGGTTCGGGTGGGGGCACACGCTGGCGAGCGGGCGGAGCACGATGCTCACCGGCGGGTGCCACGCGGTCGACGCGATCCGCTGGCTGGCGGGCGAGGAGATCGTCGAGGTCTCCGCGTTTGCGAACAACGTGAAGCAGAAGTTCGAGTACCCGGCCAACGTGGTCGCCGCGTTGAGGTTCCAAAGCGGCGCGATCGGCAAGACGTCGGCCCTGTTCGACGCGGAGATGCCCTACCAGTTCAACATCGACCTGGCCGGCACCGAGGGGACGATTCGCGACAACCGGCTGTGGTCCAAGAAACTCCTGCCGGGCCAGACGAGCTGGACCACGATGCAGACGATCCTGCCCGACTCCGGCGCCGTCGACCATCACCCGTTCGACGACGAGATGAACCACCTCGTGGAGTGCATCCACGAGGACCGGGAGTCGTACGTCAGCATCGCCGACGCCTACAAGACGCACGAAGTGTGCATGGCGATCGACCGCTCCATCGAGCAGGGCGGCCAGCCGGTGAAGCTGCCGCTGGATTGACCTCCGTCCGCCGCTTGCGGCTTCGCCGCGAGATCGGCCAACCGGTGAAGCTGCCGTTGGATTGAGGGAGCGCGATTGAGGACAAGCGAAGGCTCTCGCAAAGACGCGAAGACGCAAAGGGATATCGAGTAGTCTGTACCTCTGGGGCTTTGCAAGACGTTTTCTCTACGCGCAACTCTGGGTACTGCCATGCAAATGACCCCCCGCCAGCGTTGGCTTGCACTTCTGGAAGGCAAGTCGGCCGATCGTGTTCCGACCGACTATCAGGCGACCGACGAGGTCACCGCCCGGCTGCTTGCCGATTTAGATTGCCCGGATGAAGCGGCCCTTTGGCGCAGGCTGCGCGTCGACAAGCGGACGATCGTCGAGCCGAGGTGGAAGCTTGCCCATCATCCGGATGACGCGGAAGCCGACATGTGGGGCGTTCGCTACCGGTCGGTCGACTACGGCACGGGCGTGTACGAGGAGCCGATATTCCACCCGCTCGCCGGCGCCGAGACGGCCGCCGACGTGCACGCCCATGGTTGGCCGAGCGCGGACGATTTCGACTACACGGTGATCAGCGACGCCGTCGAGGCCGACGACGGCACCTACCCGATGCACGTGGGCCATTACGAGCCGTTCTTGACCTATGGGTACATGCGGGGGCTCGAGCAGGCGTTCGAGGACCTGGCGCTCAACGCGGACGTCGCCGACGCGATCCTGGGTCACTTGTTCGAGTTTCATTACGAGCACCATCGCCGGATGTTCGAGGCGGGGCGGGGGCGGATCGACACGATGTGGGTGGCCGAGGACCTCGGCTCGCAGACCGGGCCCTTGGTGAGCCTGGCCACGTATCGCCGCTTCCTCTTGCCCAACCAGATCAAGATGGCCGAGCTGGCCCGGGGCTACGGCATCCACGTGATGTACCACACCGACGGGGCTGCCCGGGTGTTCCTGCCGGACTTGATCGACCGGGTGGGGATCGAGATTCTCAACCCGATCCAGTGGCGTTCGACGGGCATGGAGCGGGAGAAGCTGGTGGCCGACTTCGGGGAGCGGATCATTTTCCACGGGTCGAGCGACAACCAGCAGACGTTGGCGTTCGGCACGGTGGACGACGTGGTCCAAGAAGGCCGCCAGAGCGTGGAGCTCTACCGCGAGGCCCGATGG
>CAZDHR010000005.1:0-50110 GCA_964505295.1 uncultured Planctomycetaceae bacterium | reverse complement strand
CGGATTCGGCGAAAAGCCACATGGGATCGCCGCATCCCATATGGGATGGCAACCATCCCACATCGATCCCATGTCGATCCCATATGGGCCCCATATGGGATGGCAGAAACCGGTTGCCGGCCTAGATACGTGCCCGAGATTCCCGGGCAGAATCCGGTCGTTCGATGCAAAACGATGCAATCTGTCGACCTGACTGGGAGGAGCCCTATGACGCAACGACCGACGCACCAGACCCTTCCGTGTTGGAAGTCCGAGCTGATCCGGGCCCGCGCCGTCCGGCATGGATTCCGCGGCGCCGACCTGGAGGACGTTCAGCAGGAGATCGCGATCGAGGCCCTGACCTTCGACTTCCGCCACGACCAGGCTAACGGCGCCACCGAGGCGACGGCCCTGACGGCCCTGATCGATCGCCGCCTGGCCATGGCCCGACGACGGGAGCGGCGGTACCAGCGACGTGTCGATCAGCTCCGGGGCTTCGGGGGACCGCCCGCCGAGCCCGCGGCGCCGTCCGACGAAGAGCGCGTCGCGTCCGTCCTGGACGTGCAGATGGCCGTCGACGGCCTCGCTCCTGAAGACCGGGATTTGTGTCGGGCTCTGGCCGACGGCGAATCGATCGACGCGATCGCCCGGCGGCTCGGTTGCGGGTGGCATACCGTCAAACGCCGAGTCGACTGTGTTCGCGAGCGTTTCGCGCAGATGGGCCTCGATGAATACCGCCTGTAGAGAAGGGAGTCTCATGGATCGGCCAAAGAGAGACAAGCCGGTTGCCGAGAGTCGGTCACCTGCTGCGGAGCAAGTGGAAACCTCGAAGCAGCCGCTCGTGCTGACGGCCACGGAAGCTGCGGCCCTGTTTGGCAAGTCGCTGCGAACCTGGCGTTCGTGGGACGCCGCCGGACTGATCCCCCGGCCGATCCGCATCGGTCGTTCTACCCTCTGGCGACCCGACGAACTGCGGGCCTGGATCGCGGCGGGGTGCCCTCGTCGAAAGGAATGGGAATCGCGCCAGGAATAGTCTTTCCGAATGTGTCGAGGACTCCGCTTGCAAGTCGGAGAAACTGAGGGACACTGGGCTGGCTCCCGGCGGTGAGTCCGGGTGAATACATCATGGAGAACTCCAAATGGCCAGTCTCTACAAGAAGCCGGTTGTCGTCCGGGACCCGAAGACGGGTCAGAAGATGAAAGGCAAATCGAGGAAGTGGTGGGGGCGATTTCGCGACGAGAGCGGCCGGGAAAAGCGCGTGCCCCTGGCCGCGGACAAAGTCGCTGCCCAGGCCATGCTCAACGAGTTGGTTAAGAGGGTCGAACGCAGGGCGGCCGGCCTGCTGGACCCCTTTGAGGAACACCGCAAGCGACCGCTCAAACAACACCTGACCGACTTCGTGGGTTACCTGAAGAACAAGGGGAACGGCAGGGGCTACGTGAACACGACCCGGCAGCGAATCCGCGCGATTCTCGAGGAATGCAAGTTCGACCGCATGGACCAGATCTCGGCCAGTCGGGTCCAGGCTTTCTTGAGTGACCTGCGGCGTACGGGGCGAAGCGCGGCCAGCAGCAACCACTACCTGCGGGCGATCAAGATGTTCACTCGCTGGTTGGTGAAGGACCGGCGTTCGCCGGACGATCCGCTCGTCCACCTGTCGCAGATGAACGTGGACGCCGACCGGCGCCGGATTCGCCGGCCGCTCTCGATGGAAGAGTTTGGCCGCCTGCTGAAAGCGGCGGAGAGTGGCCCGCCAATCCAGCGCATCCCCGGTCCTGACCGAGTCGTGTTGTACATCCTCGGCGTGTACACCGGTTACCGGCGGAACGAGATCGGGTCGGTCACCCGGCAGTCGTTCGATTTCGAGAGCGATCCGCCCACGCTGACGGTCAACGCCGGCTGTTCGAAGCGACGACGGCTCGATGTCCTGCCCCTACGGGCCGACTTCGCCAAGCGGATCCAGCAGTGGCTGGCTACCCGGCCACGGCTGCGTCCGCACGAGCCCCTGTTCAAGGTGACCGGCAAACGCACGGCGGAGATGATCCGAAAGGACCTTGAGCGGGCCGGCATCCCGTACGTCGACGAGCGGGGCCACTACGCTGACTTCCATGCGTTGCGGAAGACGTTCATTACCAACCTCTCCCGAGCCGGCGTGTCGCCCAAGACGGCCCAGTTGCTGGCCCGGCACTCGGACATCAACCTGACGATGAACACCTACACGATGCTCGGCCTCTGCGACCAGGCTTCGGCCGTGGAGTCCCTGCCGCCGATCCCGCAGGTGGAGTGCAATGGGGAAACGCGGGGGGCCGAGCGCGGGAACGGGCCCGGCGGGAAGCGAGGCCTTGGTGCTACGGGACGCCAGGCGGGGTGAGCGAGCTGTGCTGGGGCGATGGCCGTGTCCACGCTGCGCCGACGGGCGGGGAACGGGAATCCCCGCCGAGTCCCTTATGGAGGGCGAGACTCGTGTTCTCTGCTCCACCGAAAGAGGGGCCGACGAAGCGTCCGTCGACCGTGTTGCCGTCAGCCGAGAGACTGCGCAGCACGGCCAGGAAAGCCCTTCCTGGGTTCGCCAAACGACATCAAAAGGTGCCCACAGTGGTGCCGAGAGGTGCCGAAAATGGTGCCGTCCTGCTTGCGCTGGGGATGTCACGGCCTGCACCAGATTGCACCAGAAGCGCTGCAACGCACTAGATTAGGGCTCCAATAGACAACGCCGCAAGCCCCGCGGTGGTTGGGACTTACGGCGTTTCCCTTCAGCTAGATACATCGCTTCGCATCGCGATGCATCAGAGTACCGGAGGTGGGAGTTGAACCCACACGACCCGAAGGTCACTGGATTTTGAATCCAGCGCGTCTGCCATTCCGCCACTCCGGCAGGTGTTGTGGGGTAAGGGCTTACGTCGATTCGCCGGTCGTTTTTCTCCTGCTTTGCGTCGGGTTGGCTCCCCCGTCGGGCGACGACCGCAATTCTACCACGAGTTGGGGCGGTTGCCAAACCACCCCTCGGTTTGGGCGGTCGGCCGATGACCGTGCCGGGAGTGTCGCCCAGCGGCTTGTCGGTGGGATTGGCCGGGGGCATCGACGGGGTCAGACCACCTTGCGGACGGGGTCGTTGATGCGGCGTTCGTGGCGACCGCAATCCCGCCTTCATGCGGTCTGAGAGGCCCCGGACCACCGCGACCGGACCAATGGGGTCACTACGAGCCCTCTTGCACAGCCCGGTTAGCGATGCGCCGGCGCATTGCCCGGCGGAGCCGGCAAATCCAAGCGAGCGCCGACCTGCGGCGTTCGTGCCAGGACGTACTGCCGGAGCAGGCGATGGGTCGCTTGAAACTCCGGCCGCTGGGTGAGGAGTTGGTACTCGGGGCTTGCGGCGACCGTGTCGAATCTGGAAAGCGACTGGCTCAGAGCCGCGTGGCTCGGTGGGTTGGGTCCTGCGAAGACCTCGGCGGGCAAGGCGAGGTACGCCTTCCAACGGTCGTCGAGCATCGCGAATAGCGGCCGCGAGGAATCGGCCAACTGTTGCCGGAGGGCCGCTTCGGAGCCCGGCGATAGGCCCCGAAGAGCATCGGCCGGGACCGAGTTGACCAGGCGCGTGGAGCCCGAGTAGGTCCCCAGGCGCTCCATCAACTTGGCGGCCGTGGGGGGAAGCGGGACCGGGTCGTCGGGTCCACGGAGCGAAGCGCCCGTGTTCTGGTAGTAGAAGGCGTTGGCCGTGCGGTCGATTTCCAGGACGGAGCCGTCGAGCGACACGCCGGCGAACAGGCCGCGGCTCCGCGAATAGGTGTAGATTTCCGACCTCAACCCGACGTCGGTGGCGGCGGCGGCGTTTCGGCCGACGGGTCCGGCGGCCACGGCGGCGTCGGCGCCCAGGGTCAGGGTGCCGCTGAGGATCCCTTGGATGCTTCTTCGGCTCTTGAACACCAGGATCACGTCGGTGGCCTGGACTCCGGCCTGCCAGCCCACGCTTCCGCCGGTAAGGGTGACGAATTGCGGGGCGGTCCACGCCCCCGTCTGGTCCTTGATGAGCAGGACGCCCCGGCCGCGCCGGACGCCGGCCACGAAGCTGATCTTGACGACGTCGGGCACGATGGCCACCCCTTCCGCGTCGGCCAACAGCGACTGGGGGATGTCCCGCAAGGGGATCGCCATGATCTCGTCGAGCACGGTGACCGCCGACTCGACCACGGCCGACTCCCGGGTCTGCGCGCGGACCGTGCCCGCCTGGCCGAACGCCGACGCCGCCGGACTTAGGATCAAAAGCCCTATCACCCCGATCGCGAATCTCAATAAGGTTCTCATGGCGACACGACTCCTTTCGTCCGAGGGATGAGGTGCCCGAGCCCGATCTCGGACCCGGGGCCAGGGTCTTACGGCCCGACGACCGGCGGCGGTTCGCAACGGTCGGCACAAGCGCGTGCCGAATTCTATCGGCATCGCCGGGCAGGGGCAACGCGGCTTTGGCGTTGCCAGCAGTGCTAGCTGAAGTGGGCGGCCGAGGCTGCTTGCCGTTGGGTCGCTTCGCTCGACCGCCGGCCGCTCGTACCGGGCATCAGACCAGCTTCGTCAGCCCGGGCACGGCGAGGGGTGGCTGGTCGATCTTGGTGTCCCAGTCGAGCTTCTCCGGGACGAGGCTTTGCTGCGAGTTGAGCGCCTGCTCCCACGTCACTTCCCGGCCCGTGTAGGCGGCCATCCGGCCCATGATGCCCATCAGGGTAGTGTGGGCCATGCGTGCGCCGTCGTTGATCGGCTTGCCCTGGCGAATCGACGCGAACAGCTCGTCGTGCTCGGTTTGGTACATGTTGGCGGGCGGCCCCTCGTAGCGCCAATTCGTCTGGCCCTCGATCACGGGCACGCGCCCCCGGCCGATCGTCAAGATGCCCTTGGTGCCGATGACGTAGTCGGCGTTTTCGGTGTAGCAGCCGGCCTGCGACCGGCAGCCGAGGAAGCCGCGGATGCCGCTGGCATACTCGTACGCGACGAAGCCGCAGTCGAACGTGTTGCCGCCGGTCGGCACGAGCTGGCTGCCGATGGCCACGGCCTTCGCGGGCATCACGTCGTCGAGCCACCACGACATCTTGTCGACGCTGTGGCCGCCGGAGAGGAGGATGGTCACGTCGCCCGAGAGCCAAAGGTACGGATACCAGTCGCGGAGCTGCCACTCGAGGTCGGACGTGCCGGGCTTGCGCTGGCCATGATACTTATGCCCCAGATCGCCGCGGTAGTAGGTGGCGTAGACCGTGCGCACGTCGCCGATCGCCCCGGCACGAATCTGCGCGTGCGCCGCGCGGAGCGCCTCGTGGTAGCGCCAGCAGAAGCCCGACACGATCGCGAGCCCTTTCTTCCCGGCCACCTCGGCCGACTCAAGCACGCTGCGCACGCCGGGGGCGTCGACCGCGGCCGTAATCTCGACGAAGGCGTGCTTGCCGGCCGCGACGGCGGCCGCGAGGTGCTGCGCGCGGAAGCCGGGCGGGGTGGTCAGGAGCACCACGTCGACGTCGCCGGCCATCACCTTCTCGTGGGCGTCGAAGCCGAGGAAGCAGCGGTCCGGGCCGACGGCCACCTTCTCCGGCATCCGCTTGCGAAGCTGCCCAAGGCTCGCCTGGAGCTTGTCCTCGAACAGATCGGCCATCGCTGCCAGCCGCACGTTCTCGTCGGCGGCCAGGGCATTCGCCGTAGCGCCGGTGCCCCGCCCGCCGCAGCCGATCAGGGCCACCCGTAGCGTGTCGTCCTTCTCCACGCCCGAAACCACTCCCGGCAGTGCGAGCCGGGAAGCCAGCGCTCCGCCAAAGGCCGCCGATGCCGACGTGCTCAGGAATCTGCGACGCGACGTCTTCGGGCCTCTCGTCCGGGGCATTTCGGTTCCCCTTTCGTATCGGATGGGTGCGGGGGATCGAGCCCTTCGCTCGTCTGGCCAACGAACTTGCGATACCGCTCGAGGGCTCGCGACGGGTCGCCGTCGAGCGGGATCAGGGCCAGGCGGACCTTCACGCTCCGCTCGTCGCCCGGCAGCAGGTCGTCGCCGAAAAGGGAGAGGTCGAACGCGCTGTACGTCGTCAGCCGGTCGGCGTCGTCCTCGGCGAAGTATCGCGTGCTGATCGCGTAGCAGTCGCGCGGATGCGCCATCAGGACCACGCCGAGCTGCTTGTCCGGATCGGTCATTATCGCCAGGCAACTCGCGTAATGGCGTACCGGGCACATCTGGACGACGGGCGTCTTCCATTCGTTGCGCTCCCAGCGCCCGTCGACGCACCGCCGGGCCGCGTGGGCATCCCGCGGAAACACCAGCACGGTGCCGCGAAACACGTCGCTCACCATCGGCAGCACCAGCTCCGGGGGCTGGGCGCCCCGCGATTTGAGATAGACGTACGGGCGCAACGTCTTGTCGAAGTAGTTCGACATGAACAGCTCGTAGCCGCGGTACGCCCCCTGCGATCGGACGGTCACGGTCACGTCGACGGCGTTCGGCTCGGGCACTTCGTACCGGGCCGTGATCTGGGCCTTGTGCCCGTCGGTAGCGGCCCAGCTCACCGCGACCCGATTCGGCGCGACCTGGGTGGTCCGCTCCATACTCCGCGGCTGGCCCATGATCTGGTTGACCGACATCAGCTTGAACAGGTTCAAGGCCGAGTAGCGAGGATCGATCACCTGCCTACCCGATCGCCGGTCGACCAGGCGCGTGACGCCGTGGTAGGCCCCGGCAAGCCCGATCGTCCCTTCCATCCGATCCGTCTTGAACTCGAACGCGTCGTCCACTTCGCCCGGCGTGAGGGCGGCTGGCCCCGCGGGCGCGGGCGTCGTCGCGGCCTCCTCAGCGGCCGGGGACGCCAAGGGGGTTGTGCTGAGGACGATGAAGAGCAGCCGCGACCCGATGGATCGCCAACGCGCGGCGGTGCGAATCAAGTGCATCGGTCGTTTCCCAAAAATGACATGTTTCCATTAGATAATACATACCGGCACGGCGAACAAGCCCCTCGAACGAAAATGTCCTCCTCCAAGCCCAGGGATTGCAACCCCTGGGCTTCGCAGGAGTAGCAGGGGAGCTTCTGCCTAGCTTTTACATCACGGTTCGGACGCGGCGGCAACGGTTGCCGCTCGGTAGTGCCCGCCGATCTCCTCCGCCGAAAGCGCCCGGGGGTAGATCGCCACTTCGTCGAGCCGGCCCTCGAAACTGGCGACGTTGTCCGGGCGCCCGCCGAGGTAGACGGCGCGGGGGCCGGGCGGGACGGTCGGTTTGGCTTGGCCGGAGATTTGGGGCTGGGGGTTGCCGTCGAGGTAGACGGTCACCTGGTTGCCGTCGCGGACCAGGGCGACGTGGTGCCAGCTTTCGCGGGGCTCCCAGTTGCGCAAGGGGACGTCGGTTGTGCCGGCAATGGCCTCGTCCAGGCGGTCGCCCTGGTGGAAGAGAAGCTTGCCGGGCGCGGCGTCGGTGCCGCCGATGGCGAGGTGGTCGCCTGTGGCGACGGGCGCGTCGACGGGACCGATGGAGACGAGGTAGCCGGTAATGGGCCGGGCGTCGGCCGGCATCGAGTTGTAGACCCACAGCTCAACCGTGTACGTGCCGCCCAGGTCGTCCAGCGTGGCCTTCATCCGCTGGCCCACAAAATGGGGCGCGCGGTTGCCGGGCTCGAAGCCCCCGAAGGCATCGGCCCGGGGCCCGGGCATGCCGTAGGCAATCTGGGTCTCGAACGTGCCGATCGGCTTGCCGCTCACCGCGTCCCGCGCGTCGGGCCCGTTCAGCTCGCCAAGCCGCCAGTAGACGGCCGGCTTCGCGGCCAACACAGCCGCGGCGTACGCCCCCGAGGGCGGCTCCGCTCGCGGCGTTCGGGCATCTCCGGCGACCTGATCGAGCAGGCCCATCACGGCGGCGACGATCTTCGGCTCGGCCTCGGCCTCCAGGCAACTGGACCGGGCGAGCCACGTGGTGTATCCACCCATGCTGAGCTGCTCGGGCGGCGGCAGATAGCCGTCCCACCCGTTGGCCAGGGAAATGGTGAACGTCGGCTGGATCGGGCTTTGCTCCCGGATCTTGAGGCCCGTGATCGCGAACACCTCGGCGGGAATCCCCACGACGGCCAGCCCCCCGATCCGCAGGGCCTGGAGTTTCATCTCCCGCGTGGGGGGCATTTGGCTCAGCAGCACCTGCTCCCGGGCGTAGACTTCCGAGCTGGTCTTGAGCGGCCGCCCTTCGGCCTCGGCCAGTACCTTCTTCGCCCAGTCCAGCTTGGGCTTGCGTACGCCCAGCTCCAACGTCCGCTCGCGCATCGCCAGCGGCACCCGATCGTGGAACTCCATCGAACGATAGACTTCGAATGCCACGTTCGCCACGGCGTCGGCGACCTGGTGCCTGTCAAACTTCCTCGCGGTCTTGCGGCTGTAGTCGCGGATGTAGGCGTCGCCGCTGGTGCCGTTGGCCAGGATGCCGACGAAGGGCCGCTCCGCGTCGCCCGGCCCCACCATCTCCGCAATCCGGTTGGCGAACGCCCCGAAGTAGTCGGCCGAGAGGACCGGTGCGCCGACGTAGTGGATCGAGTAGGCCGCCAGCAGGGCCAGCGGCTTGTCGTCCTGCGACTTGACGGCGAGCACCGACACGGCCGGGTCCATCGGGCCCGACTCGTCCTCCCAGTCCGGGTTGCGAAAGCCGGGGTGCATGGTCGCCCGCACGGTGGGCTCGCCGAACGGGTCGTCGCGGATCTTGTCGGGCCGGGTGATCCAGCGGCGCGACATGGCCAATTCGGGCAATTGCCCTATCCCCCAGCCGACCTTGGCCGGGACCAGGTTCGCTTGGGCGCGACGCACGCCCTCGGCGATCCGCCCGGGAAGGAAGGCTGTGTATTTTTCGTCCGGATCGGTGTTCAGTGCCCCGATCACCGCCGGGGCGGAGTGCGTGTGCGTAGCCGACATGAACACCCGGTCCACACGGATGCCGGTCGCCTCGTGGACCAGGTGTTTCGCTTCGTCCATCAGCTCCCGGCCGATCACGCAACTGTCGACCACGACGATCGCCACCTGCCCCGCGCCGTCGTCGAGCACCAGGCACCGCGCGTGCAGCGGGTCCTCGGCCTTTTCGGCGTAACGGGGCTGGAACCCGCCGTTGACCACGATGGGAAACCAGGTCGGCGTGATATCCATCGCGCACGCCCCGGCGAGGAACGGCTTGGATTCCGCCGCCGAAGCGACCCCTGCCCTCCCGCTGCCGCTCATCCCAACAGCGACCAGAAGCACGACCGCAAGACAACCCAACGACACGTAGCGTTTCATAACCGCGGCTCCTCTCGTGCGAGGTTTTGTTGGGTGGCTGATGGAGTCCCGCACAGCAAATGAGTTCCTCCAAGCCCAGGGGGTGCAACCCCTGGGCTTCGAAGGACCAACACGGGGGCATTCGCCATCCCAATGCGACGATACCGGCCCATGGCCCATTCGCTACGTCGTATCACCACGGACCGCCCCCGTCAAGGCTTCGGGGAAACGAACGCCGGCCCGCACGTCCCCGCGCGGGGCTGCAAGCGTCCGGGGCTTGACACCGGCGCCGTCGAGCCCGATCATCTCAGGCAGGCAGCACGTCCGCAAGAATAAGGAAACCGAGCCATGCGAAAGATCTCCGTGGCAGCCTGGATTCTCGTGCTGGCGGCGACGTCCGCCGCCCGAGCGCAGCAAACCCTCGCCCCGGCCGACGGGCCGCGCCACGTGCTCATCGCCGATGCCGGTGCCCGGGCGACGATCGTGCTTCCCGAGAAGCCCGACGAGTTGGAGACCTACGCCGCGGGCGAGCTGGCGAGCTACGCCGAGCAGATCACCGGCGTGAAGCTGCCGATCGTGCGCGAGCCGGAGCAGCCGACCGGCTATGCTATTCGGCTCGGGCGGACCCAAGAGGCCGCGTCGGCCGGCTTCACGCTCACCGAGGCGAAGCTCGGGCGCGACGGCTACGCCGCCCGGGCCGACGAGCACGGCCTCGTCGTGGTGGGACGATGCCCGCTGGGCACGCTGTTCGGCACGTACGACCTGATCGAGCGGGAGTTCGGCGTGCGCTGGTGCGAGCCGGGCCCGCTGGGCGAGGTCGTGCCCGACGCCGACACGCTCTCCGTCGGCACGTTCCGCCGGGAGTTCAAGCCGTCGTTCCACTACCGCTGGGTCCACTCGAACGACTGGTCGCTCAAGCAGCGGATGAACGTGCAGGTGAAGGTCGACGGCAAGCCGGTCGGGGTCAACTGGAAGTGGCACTTTCACACCTTCGCCATCCTCATCCCGCCGGACAAGTACTTCGACGACCACCCCGAGTGGTTTCCCCTGGTGAACGGCAAGCGGCAGAAGTCGACCCGCGAGCACAGCCACAGCACGCAGCTTTGCACGACCAACCCCGAGGTGGTCGACAAGCTCACCGAGGGCCTGCTCGAAACGCTCGACGCCGACCCGACGATCGAGATCATCACGCTCTCGCCCAACGACGGCGGCGGCTTCTGCGAGTGCCCCCGCTGCACGGCCCTCGACGAGCCGCATCGCGGCTGGTTCGCCCGGTACTCGAAGCGACTCAGCGTGCTCAACCAGGAGGTCGCCCGGCGCGTCGCCGAGCGCTACCCCAAGGTCGAGATCAAGGTCGGCGCGTACGCCATGTACGCCCTGCCGCCGGAGATCGAGGGCTACCGGCCGGCCGAAAACCTGATCGTCCAGCTCTGCCACATCTACTTCTGCCACAACCACCCCATCACCAGCGGGAAGTGCGAAGCCGGTAGAACCTACCAGCCGAGCGACAACTTTCTGCCCAACCAGGATTTCCGCCAACTGGCCGAAACGTGGAGCAAGCTCACCGACCGGTTGTTCATCTACGAGTACTACGCGCTGGGCGGGTGGTCGCGCAACGAAATGCTCTGGCCCATGGTCCACACCATGCGCCACGACATCCCCTGGTACCGCGACCTGGGCGCCAAGGGCTTCTACACCCAAACGGGCCCCTGGCAACGCGCGCCGTTGAACTACTACGTCGCCGCCAAGCTCGCCTGGAACGCCGATCTCGACGTCGACTGGCTCATCGAGGACTTCTGCCGCAAGTTCTTCGAGGACGCGGCCGAGCCGACACGGGCATACCTCCAGGAGATGGAGGACGCGATGATCCGCAGCGACCAGTGCATCTCCTATGGGCTCCGCGCCGGGCGGGCCAACGTGCTGGGGCCCAAGATCTTCGACCAACCCACGCGCGACAAGCTCCGCAGCCACCTCGATGCCGCCCAAGAAAAGGCCAAAACCGACCCGGTCCGCCAGCGAATCGCCGCCCTCCGCGACGCGTTCGACAAGTGCGAGGCGTCGATCGCGCGCCTGGAGAAACCGTGAGCGAGTCAACCCGTTCGCCCTGCCTGGAAGGAGCATTGACGATGACCCGCAACCGAGCCATCACACTTCTCGCCGTCCCCGCGATCCTACTCTCCTGCGCCGCCGCGGGCTTGGCGGAGGAGGTTTGGATCGAGCCGCGATGCACGCCGATGCCGTTTGAGAACGTGGGGCCGTTCGCCCGGCTTGGCGACGGGAGCCTGCTGGTCGTCGACGCGAACGCCACGCGGGTATCCGACGACGACGGCAAGACCTGGTCCGACCCGCGCCCGATCTACGACGGCCCCAAGCCGGGCATCCCCAGCAAATCGAGCGTGCTGGTGCGCACTCGCGAGGGAGCGCTCATCCTCGTGTACATGGACATGTCGACGTACAAGTGGGGGTGGGACTCAAGCCGGCGCGACGCCGTCGACGACACCCGGCTCGACGTCTGGTCGATCCGCAGCCTCGACGACGGCAAAACCTGGGTCGACCGGCAGCAGGTCTCCGACGGCTACTGCGGCGCCCTGATCGACATGATCCAGACGTCGACGGGCGAGATCGTCGTCCCCATCCAGGACCTCCTGCACAACCCGGGCCGGCACGCGATCTACGTCTTCGTCTCGGCCGACGAGGGGCAGACCTGGCGCCGGAGCAACCTCATCGACCTGGGCGGCTCGGGCCACCACGACGGCGCCATCGAGCCGACCCTCACCGAGCTGGCCGACGGGCGCCTCTGGATGCTCATTCGCACCAACTGGGACCTCCTCTGGGAAGCCTATTCCGAAGACAAAGGCCGCTCCTGGCGGACCATCCATCCGAGCCGGATCGACGCCTCGAGCGCCCCGCCCTACCTGCTCCGGCTGGCCAGCGGGCGTCTGGCCCTGGTGTGGAACCGCCTCTATCCCGAAGGCAAGACCGAGACGGCCCGCAAAGGCGGCGACGGCCAACTCTGCGATACCCCGGCCAGTTGGCACCGCAACGAGCTTTCGCTTGCCTTCTCCAGCGATGACGGCAAGACATGGACCGACCCCCTCGTCATCGCCCGGCGCCCGGGCGGCGGGCTTTCGTACCCCTACCTCTTCGAGCCTGAGCCGGGGGAACTTTGGGTGACGACGCGGTTCAGTTTTCACATTCACCTGAGCATGCGCGAGGAGGATTTCGTCGGCAAGTAGTACGGAGGAATGGGACACAACCGTGTCTTGCGTGGCGCGGGCTGGAGATCATGAGACGATGAGCCAACCACAACGATTCGTAGACGCCGGGCGGGCCACCGGCTTGGGCGTGGTGATCGGGGCGATGGCCCTTGTTTGCGCGGGCTTGCCGGGACGTTGTGCGATCGCCGCCGGCCCGCCGGCCGACGCCGACGACGCGATTCGCGCCCGCATTGCGCCGGACGACATCGCCTGGCTCCGCGAGGCCACCGCGAGCCAGCTTCGCGGGTGTCGCGTGCAGGGCCGGGGGGGCGTTTGGCTCCATACGCCCGACGGCGTGGGCAACTACCGGGCGCTGTGGACGCGCGATTTCACGTACATGGTCGAGTATGCCGGCGACCTGCTCGACCCGAGCGAGGTCAGGGCCGAGATCCGGTACCTGCTCGCCGGCCAGCGGGACGACGGCTGCATACCCGACCGCGTCACCGTCGATGGGCGGGGCGTGTATGGCCCCGGGCCGGAAGCTCGTCCGCTGGCCGACCACGCCCTGGACAACGGCCCCTTCATGGCCAAGCTGGTGTGTGCGTACGTCGATCGGGCCGACGACGTCGACCTGTTCCGGCAGGTTGAGCCGGCGATCCGCAAAGGGCTCGACCACACGCGGCGCGCCGCCAACGGACTGGTGTACAATCCGCCCGACGCGCCGCAGTGCCCCTACGGCTTCACCGACAACATCGCCAAGACCGGCCATCTCCTCTTCTGTTCCGTGCTCTACTTCGACGCGTGCACGCGCATGGAGCGGGCCTGCCGGCGCGCCGGTTGCGGCGACCCGGCGGAATACGCGACTCGGGCGGAACGCATCCGCCGGAATCTGCACGTGCTGTGGAACGACGAGGCCGGCATGTTCTGGGCGGCCGATCGCGACTGCCGGCAAATCGACGTCTGGGGCAGCGCCTTGGCCGTCCAGGTTGGATGTGCCGACGATGAGCAGGCCGATCGCGTTGCCCGGTACCTCGTCGAGCACTACGACGGGATCGTCCAGCGCGGGCAGGTGTGCCATCTGCCGGCCGGAGAGTCGTGGCAGCGGTTCTTCCGCGAGCGCGGCGTGCCGTATGGCCGGTATCAAAACGGCGCGTTCTGGGGCACGCCCGTCGCGTGGGTCGCGCCGACGATCGCCCGGCGCGACCCGGATCTGGCCGTCAAGATGGTCCGCGACGTGATCGCCGACTATCGCCGGCGGGGCATCACGGAGTGCGTCAACGGCGACTATCACAACGTCCCGCAATACGTGGCCAGCGCGACGAACGTGTATGGGCTGGCGCGCCGGTGACCGCCGCGGTTTCGGCGTACGTCTGCCGACAAGCCCTCCCCGGAAAGGTTGACACCGCCGGGCCAGCGGGCATACTGAGCATGACACGTTTTAAACACCCTCGGCTTGCCTCAGGACGTGACCCATGACATCACCCATCGATCGCCGCCGTTTCGTTCAAGCAACCGGGCTCGTGCTGGCCGGTGCGACCACCCCGGCCCTGGTGAGTCGGACGTCGGCTGCCGCCGCGACCGAGCCCGAGCCCCGGTTTCAAAAGGCCCTCGGCTACACGATGATCCAGGAGGACGTGTCCGTCGAGGACAAGCTCCGGATGATCAAGGACGTCGGGTTCGAGGGCGTTGAAGTGCCCACGCAACAACTCAAGCGCAAGACGCCCGAGCCGGAGGTCCTCGCCCGGGCCGCCGAGAAGGTGGGCGTCTGCGTGCACGGCGTGGTCAACTCGAGCCATCTCGATCTCCAGGCGGCCGTCGACGAAGCGGCCGTCTACGGCGCCACGTCGGTACTCCACGTCGTGCGGACCGACCCGAACGGCTCGTTCATGGAGAACTACCGGAGCACGCAGGAGACGATCCGCAAGGCGATTCCTCACGCCGAGAAGAAACAGGTCCACATCCTCATCGAAAACGTCTGGGCCACGTTCCTCATCGAGCCGCTCACCATGGCTCGCTACGTCGACGAGCTCGACAGCCCGTTTGTCAAGGCCTACTTCGACGTCGGCAACGTGGTTCGCTGGGGCTGGCCGCAGCACTGGATCGAGGTCCTGGGCGACCGGGTCGGCAAGATCCACGTCAAGGAATACAACCTCAAGGTCGCGATGCGGGAAGGGATGATCCAGGGTTTCGCGTTCCCGCTCGGCGAAGGCTCGATCGATTGGGCCAAGGTCCGCGAGGAGCTGGCCAAGATCGACTACCGCGGCTGGGCCACCGCCGAGGTGAAGGGGGGCGATCGCCAGCGCCTGGCCGAGATCTCCGAGCAGATGGACCGGGTCCTCGATCTCTGATCGCTCACGCGCTCGGCGCGGGTCGCCCGACCCCGCCGTTCGTCCGACCGAAGGTCTCCCCGAATCCCAAGCCCAACGCGGTCACCGGCCGCAACCAACGTACTCATCACGCTCCGCATGATGTACACCGTCACGCGGAGCGTGACGAGTACAATGGCGCGCATCCTGCAACCCAAGACCCTACTCCACCACCTCCAACCACCCCAGCGACCCCGGCACGTGGAAGTCGGGCTCGACGGTTCTTGGATCGATCCAGCTCATCCACGCCTCGATGGGCGGCGGGCCGTCGAGCTGGCGGCCCTGGTTGTGGATCGTCTCCCGCTGCTCGACCTTCCGGCCGCTCCGATCGTGGCAGAACTCCGCCCGGTACAACCCGCCGCGGATTTTCACCCCGGGCCGGAGGCGCGGGAACCCCATCGCCTCGAAGCTCGCCAGCGGAATCCGCCCCTCGACCACGTACCCCGTCGGGGTCTTCAACCCCTTGGTTTCCACGCCCTCCCAGTTCCACGCGAAATCGATCTGCCGGTAGTACGAGCCGCGGTAGTCGAGCCGGCGCCCGCGCGAGTCGACCTCGAGGGCGAAGTAGTCCTGCATCGCGTCGTCGCGCGAGAAGTACATCTCCGCCCGGTCCTCGAACACGCCGTCCAGCTCGTCGCGGTGCTCGTCGAGCGTGAACAGGTCCGCGTCCTCGATCCGGAAGCCGAAGTAGAGGTTCTCCGCGTCGCACAGGGCGCGAAACTCGGTCGGCGGGGCGGCCTCTTCCTTCCACGGGAAGGTGAAGCCCGTCTCCACGGCGGCCTTCGACCAGTCGGGCTCGTCGAGCCGGCCGTCCACGCCGATCGCCGCCTTGGGCAGGTAGCGGATGCGGTAGGTCTTGTCGCTTAGCGGCCGGGGCAGGAAGTCGTCTTCAAACAGCTTGATCCGAAGCGGCCCTTGCATCGTGGTCACCCACAGCTCGCCCGGCACGTGCTCGTACACGTATGGGTACGACAGCCGGTGCTGCGGCTCCTTGTCGCCCGGCTGCATCGGGTCGTAGGCCACGACGACCGGCTCGGTCCACGTGCGCCCGTCGTCCTCCGAGAAAGCCATCGAGAGCTGCTCCCGGCGCCCGGTCCGCTTTTTGGGGTCGATGAACCGGTTCCAAAACAGCACGAGCCGCCCGCTGTGCAGGCGCCGCAACTGCCCGGGCGCTCCGCTCGCCGCGATCTTGCCCGGGGCGACGTCCTTCCACGTGCGTCCCTCGTCGTCCGACCAGGCCTCGGTAAAACACCCCCGATACGTGCGGATCAGCATCCAGAGTCGCCCGTCCCGCAGCTCGGCCAAGGTCGGCTCGATCCCGCCGCCGTGGTCGCCGTAGCCGCCGTACTTACCCAGGTCGATCACGTTGCTCTGCGTCCAGGTCTTCCCTTCGTCGTCCGAGACATAGGTGCAACACACATGGTGGCCCGGGTCCTTGCGCGCGTCCTGGCAGCCGAGCACCAAGCGCCCGCTCCGCAACTGGATCATCGTCCGCAGCGCTCCGCAATAGCCCTCCTGCACGAGGATCGGCTCGCCCCACGTCTTCCCCTCATCCGTGCTCCGCACCACGTAGACCGGCAGCCGACACCCGGGCTGCGGCCCGCCCTTGTCCTGATCCCAGCGAAACACCAACTCCTTCGTATTCATAAACGCCACGACCAGCGTCCCGTCCCTCGTCCTCAACACGGTCCGCTCCGCCCGACACGCAAACTTCTCGGGCTCCTCGAACAGCTTGCCCTCCTCCCATTTCTTCCCCCCATCCCCACTCACCATCACCCGCCCCGCATCCACGGCGAGCACGCTGCCGTCGGCCAGCTTGACGAAGGGGCCGAGGAGCGACGTGGAGAGCGGCTGGCACTTGGGATGGAGGAGGAGGGTTTTTTCGCCGAATTGGACTTCGTTCCAGTCGGGAGTTCCAGCGGCACAGATTAACGTGAGCAATAGGTAGTACGGCATGGTAGTCCTCCCAGACTCCTAGATTCATCATTCAGCGGCCACCGCAAATCCTACGTTGGATTTATCCCGTGGACGTTTTCCCCAACGAACGTATACCCACACCGGGTGTTCGTGCAGGCTACGTAAGAACGCACCATACGCATGGGAACTTCAGTTGGTGCGTTTCGTGCATGCCGCTTCTGTGCAACGCTAGATCCCGACCCGTTGATTGTCAACCATCCGTCCGCGGCGGCGGCAATACGGACGCCAACTCATCTTTTAAGTCAATCCGATACCTAATACAGACGTTGGCAATGTGGATGCCAAACAGACCGCGCAATTCGCCTAAGGCCAGGTTGAGCACAGCATAGCCCATCACATTTGCTTGACCATGTAGGGGAAGTCGTTCAGTCTTGTTAAGAAACTGTCGGCACAGTGCTCGCATACTGCGAATCGTCTCGGCTAACTCACATTCACGTTCGATTTGTCCGAGCAGGCCGGAAAGGTATTGCCGGATTTCCCGGACCGACTCTACACAAGCTGCCGGAATCTCGTGTTCGTAAGGATCGTATAGCACCCTGCGATCTTCGAGGAACGAGATAAGTTGCTTCGCTGCACCGCTTTCAGGCGAGCGCTCATCCAACGAAGATCCACTCTCTGGCATCGAGAACCCGGTCACTCTGCGAACGAGGTCTTTGAATGACACTTTCATGCTTCACGTCTCCGGTCGGCTCACAATCGCCATCAGTGAGTACGGCGTTTTTGCGACCCACACCCAAGAGGTCAGTTCTCGTCACGGTTGGGTAGGACCGTTGCGTCTAGCGCAGACCTTCAAGTTTGCCGAGGAGGACATTGATGAACACAATAACAGCACCGCCTTCCTCTGGCGCCGGGTCGACCAGGGTGTGGGCAGAGGGGTTCCTGAACAACCCGACGACGCCAGCGAAAAGGTCGCGAAACGATTCCCTCTCCGAATCTTGAGAGAATTTGGGCGTCAGGGTCCCACTCCCCCCAAAAACCCTGTTGACGAGAGTCTTGCCGACAATCGACGTGTCCTGGATGGTGCCCACGTCGCGCAGGCGTTCTTCGAGAATCACAGTGGCAGTGCGCACAGCCGAATCCCACAGAGCGGGACAAGCTGGTCCGGCCCCGAGAATCGGCAGGCAACGCTGCTTGACTTGGTCGTCCAGATTCGTTACGTCTGCGAGTGGGGAGAGATGGCGAACGAACGACGTATCCGGTTCATCAAACCCGGAATCGACGGCCGAGTACGCTCTGCCCAAGAGCGTTATGCATGTGTAGCTGCCCTCGGGGCCATTCTTGCACTGGATAAGTTCCGCGGTCTCCAAAGCCTCAAGTTTCCCGCGAGTGAATCCGTTAGCTGGCGTAGATCGCCGGTCGTGGAATCGCGGTCCTCTCATGGTCCAAAAAATCGTGAACTCCTCACCCAGCTTGCCGTCGCGAACTCGCTTCACAATGGAGCGAAGCAAGTCCTTCTGGCTGTCTGTGAGGTTGTACATGACACGCCCCCCTTGTCACTGGTATAGTGTACTGGCTCGCCCTGCGGAGGGCAATGCAAAGAGGTAAAGCCAGGTGAGTGCGTCCCGCCGAACAGCCACCCTGTGAGCTGCTTTCGCGCGCTTTCGCCCACCGCTGGCTCGACAGGAGACGGAAGCAGTTTGCGCTCGTTCAGGTGCGCGGTCCGCAGTACTACGGCGAACAGGCCCACAGGTTGTCGCGGGCGCAACCCTTCAGACGGGCGGCCAATTCCTGGCCTGGAACCCGCGTTAGCCCGTCCAGTAGGATCGAAAAGGGATCGTAGGGCGCCGGGGCGACGCCGTAGCACAGGCTTCCAGCCTGTGGCTGGGGGAGACAGGCAAGATGCCTGTCCTACGACGGCCGCTTTCGGCACGGTGGGGGACTTGGATCGGCGAGCGCCAGGGCGGGTTTCTGGCCGGGCCGTTGTGCGGGGCTCGGGCTGCGGGAAGCCTGAAGGGCTGGAATAGGGGAGCCTGGGGCGGAGCCCTGGGTAACGAGGGTCCGGAGCGAAGCGATTTCTTTGGAGTGCGGCGACTTGTCGCCGCTTTCTGCGCGGCCGGAAGAGGTGGCGAGACGGCGTTCCGGCGAAATCGCACGGCGGCGCGCGGGTTGGGCAGGGCGCCCAAGAAAAGCGGCGACAAGTCGCCGCACTCCAAGGAAGGTCTGGTGATCGAACTGTATTGCGCCGGCACGGGGCCGGCGGGGAGGGCTGGTGTTGCTGTGACGAAGAACGCGAGGCCGACGAAACCCCAAGGGACGGCCCGGCGCGGGCGCAAGGGGAAGCGGGGCGGGGCAACGGCTCGGCGGGGGGGCGGAGGGCTCGACGGGCGAGGGGAGACCTTCGGTCGTGTCGAGTGGCTCGGTCAGGAGACCGGCCACAGCGCAAGGGGTGGCTCGGTCAAGAGACCGGCGACAACGATAGTCTCCGGTGGTTCGGTCGGAAGACGGGCGGCAACCACCCGGAGACCGGCCGCCGAACGGCTTGCATCGCTCGGTTTTGCGACGCCGTCCGTTCGACAGCGCCGGAAAGGGGTGTTCCGACGGGCCCTCAGCGGGCGGCGGGCTTGGGTTTCCGCTTCTGCCTCGGCTTGGCCTTCGCCTTGGCGCGGCGCTCGCGCGTTTTGATGATCCGTTCCAGCTTCTGGCGCTCTTCCTGCAAAACGGCCTCGGGAATCGTCGCGGGGGTGACGGGCGTGCGGTCGAGCTGGTCGTTCGGGCCGAGCGTGCGGAGCTTGATCGCGCGGTACCAGACGGGGTCGCCGTGGTCCTGGAGCGAGAGGTTGGCTCCCCGGGCGGTCAGGTCGCCGCCGCGCTGGCGCAATAGCTCGACGTTGTCGGCCCATTTCGGGTCGGCGTAGTCGAAACCGATCACCTTCTCGCCGTTGAGCCAGTGCTGAATGACCGTGCCCTTGCAGACGATCCGGCCGGTGTTCCATTGGCCGACCGGCTTGGTGGCGTCGTGCGACGGGGCCATGCAGAAGTAGAGCGAGGCGGCGCTGGAGCGGGGGTTATGGCCGTCGCGGTGCTTGCCGTTGTCGAGGATCTGATACTCGTACTGGGTGGGCCGGTAGTAGACGCCGCTGTTGGCGGCCTCGGCCACCTTCCACTCGAAGCGGAGCTCGAAGTCGTCGGGGATTTTCTTGGCCTCGTAGACGATCGAGCCGCCCCGCTTGGCGCGGAACATGGCCCCGTCGTCGATCACCCAGTTGCCGCTCTGCTTCCAGCCCTGGAAATCGCGGCCGTTGAAGATCAACTCGAAGCCGGCCTTCTTCTCTTCGTCGGTGAGGGCGTTCGGATCGTCGGCCCTCGCCGGCAGGGCGATCCAGGAGATCGATAGCATGACAACGAGCAGCGCGGTTCGACGGCAAAGGTTCATGGGCTTACTCCTCGGCATCGGTTTTGGGGTTTTGTCAACGTACGGTTGGTCACGACGGCACACGCCGGTTGCCAGGGGCGGCTTGTCCCTCTGTGCGGGCTACACTGCTGGGCAAGCCAGCGGTGGCATCCCATCGGCTGGGCAAGCCAGCAGTGGCATCCCATCGGCAATGCTCAAGGTCACTCCTTCTGGCTCATGTTCGGCTGGCGGCTTTCCCAGGTTTGGCCCAGGGCCTCGGCCTTTTCGCGCTTGGCCTGGTACTGGGCGTTGGTCTCGCCGGGGTTGCGAAACCACTGGCTGTCGGTGTGCTCGCGGACGAAAATCGCTTCGATCTTGCGCACGATCTCCGGGTGTTGGGGGGCCAGGTCGTGCTCGCAGGCCGGGTCGTCCTTGATGCGGAACAGCTCGGTGGGCTTGTCGGGATGCGGCCGGTACGCGTGCCACGGGCCCATCCGGACGGCCTGACCGTGCTGGTTGTGGCCGCCGTTTTCCCAGTAGAGGGCTTCGTGCTTGGGCTGCAACTCGGGCTGGCCGCCCAGCTCGGCCACCAGGCTGAGCCCGTCGGTCGGCGGCACGTTCGCGGCGCCCGCCAGGTCGGCCGCGGTGGCCAGGAAGTCGTACAGGGCGCAGATATGGTCGCTCCGGCCGGCGCGGACCTTGCCCGGCCAGTTGGCGAAGAAGGGGACGCGCACGCCTCCCTCCTGGCAGATGAACTTGCCGCCGCGGAACGGGCCCTTGTTTTGGAAGAAGGGATCGTCGAGATACCGTTTCCGCCCAAAATAGCCCCAGTGGGCGTAGCCGTTGTCGCTGGCGAAGAAGATGACCGTGTTCTTGCGAATCCCCAGCTCCTCGAGCAAGTCGACCATTCGCCCCACGCCGCGGTCGAGGTGCTGGATCATGGCCGCCCATTCCTTGTGCTTGAGGCTCGGCCAGTCGAGGCCGGCGAGCGGGCCGAGATCGGGGCTGATCGTTGGGCCGTGCGGGATCTGCGTGGCATAGTAGAGGAAGAAGGGCGACCGGGCGTGCCCGCGGATGAACTTCAGCGCTTCCTCCTGGAACGTCGCTTCCGAGTTGACCACGCGGCTCGGGTCGGCCACGCCGTCGGCCACCAGTCGCCCCTCGGGCGTGTACGTGTTCTCGAGGCCCGCCAACTGGTCGATCGGCTTGCGGTTGTACTGGTACACCCGTTTCATGTTGAAGCCGTGATTCTGCGGCAGGGGGATCTTCACGCCGTTGCGCACAAGGAAGTCGGGGTAGTAGGTGTGGGCGCGTCGTTGGTCGTAGAAGCCGAACGCCAGGTCGAAGCCCTGTCGATGGGGCACGCCTTCGCTCTCGAGCAGGCCGGCTCCCCACTTGCCGATGTACGCAGTCGCGTAGCCGGCGCCTTGGAGCACCTCGGCGACGGTCACGTCCTCGTCGAGCAAGTGCTCCTGGGAGCCGCGGGCCGAGGCGTTCAGACGCACGCGGCAATGGCCCATGTGCATGCCCGTCATCAGGCTCGCCCGCGACGGGGCACATTCCGGCGCCCCGGAGTAGGCGTGTGGAAACACCAGTCCTTCTTGGGCGAGCCGGTCGAGGTTCGGCGTCTGGAAACGGGTTTGGCCGTAGCAGCTCAGGTCCTGGTAGCTCAGGTCGTCGGCCAGGATGAAGAGGACGTTGGGCCGCGTGCCGGAGAGGCGGGGCTTTTCGGCGCCGGTTGCCCGGGCCGACGCGACGACGAGCGACGACGCCAGCCATCCGAGCGCGGCGACGCGAAGGGCCGTCCGTGCGGATATCAATTTCGGCATTGCGTGGACTCCTAGGACGCTGGAAGCGGCGACGGGCACCGCCGGCAAGCACACGGTCGGCCGGGAGGTGACCTTGTCGCAGTCTTGTCTGGGGACGCGGCCCTGTCAAGTCAATGGCCCCGAGAGCCGATCGCCGGCGTTGTCCGGCCGTCCGGCGCACGACTCCGGCGACACGGAGGGTCAAACGAGGGCGGCGATCTCCGAGAGGAACGTGGCGAACTCGGCGGCGACGTCGGTCACCAGCTCGGGATCCTGTTTGTCCTCAATCATCCGGTAGACTTCCACGTCGGGCAGAATCCAGGTCCCGTCGTCTCCCTGAGTCCGCACGAGATAGTCGCCCACGGCCTCGGCCGCCCGGCGCGGTCCCGCGTCGCCGGTGATCGAGGCCAACAGCGCGCAGCCGAGCCCCAGCTTTCCGCTCGGCGGGAAACAGTAGACATCGTCCTGGCAACGCTCGGTGAAATCGAAGATCGCCCGCGCCGCGTCCAACGAAGGCGCGTCGCCCGTGGCCATATGCCACCGGCAGAGGAAGACCATGGCGATGCCCGGGTGGAAGTAGATCTGCTGCGGGCGCCCGGCGTCGACGTAGTAGCCCAGGGCCGCGCCCTCGGGCACGTCCGTCGTCAGCTCACCGTCGGTCGTCATGCGGAAGTAGAACCGCGTCGTGTCCGGTTGCCGGGCGACCAACCGGCGCAGGCACTGCGCGGCGGCCGCGGCCGATTCGAGATGGCCCACGGTCAACTCGGCCAGCCCCGCCCAGCTCGTACTCAGGCAGTCGACGAAGGGCTTGCCGGCCTCCGTCGATTGGAAGCCGCCGCACGGGGCCTGATGGGAAAGCAGGAACCTCGCCCCGGCGAAGGAAAGGTCGAACCGCCCGAGACGGTGTGCGCCCTGGATCAGCCAGGAGTTGCCGTAGGTGGGCCAGTCCTCGTGGAAGCTGAGCGTTGCCTTTCGCGACGGGCCGCGGAAATCCCCGTCCGGCGTGAAATGGTGTGCGCCGACCCAGCGCAGCAGCCGGACCGCCTCGGTCGGGAACCCCGCAATCCCCAGCGCATAGGGGACCTTGTAGTATCCGCCGATCCCCGCCTCCACGTCGAACAACGAACCGTCCGGCTTCTGTCGCCCGACGATCCACCGGGCGGCCCGGCGAGCGGAGTCGAGATACGTCTCACAACGGCTGTTCATGGGTTGCCCTCCAAGTGCGCGGTATCGCGTCCGGCCTGGCTCACACACCGCAGTTTACCGGTTTGGCCGGCCGTCGCAAGGTCTCCGGGGATCGACGAGTTGGCTCGACCCCCACGAGCCTTGCTTGCCTCCAAACCCATGGCCGTCGGAAAAACGGCTTGGGCAGAAATTCACCGGGCTGGCGTTCGGTCCGGCGACGCCTTGCACGGGGAAGGTTGTCACCGGCCGGAATCACGTCGCCGTTCGATCCAGAGGCCTTCGTAGCCGTTTGGGATCACGAGTGCCCCGTTGCGAAGAACCAGTCTTCCGGGATTGCCGGGCACGTTGAAGTGCTCGACAAGGACGGGTTTCTCGACGTCCGAGACATCGACGACGTGGATGTCGCCAAAGCAGCGGTCGGACAGGTAGAGCTTGTTGCCGTCGAGGACCGGTTTGCCCCTCAGGCGATGCTTGGGGATATGACGTACGCCGGCTTCCGATGGCGGTCGGCGTTCGTCCGGGGCTGCGAGCAGCAGGCCGCGCCCGTAGACGACCAGTCGCTTGTTGCCAAAGGGAACCGAACCGCCACCGCCGAGGCGATGGGCGTACTCGAGGCCGGCGAAGCTCGGTTGGGCCTTGCCATACAAATCGTACCAGCGAAGGCCGTCGAGTTGGAAGAGGACGCAGACTTGGCGCCGGTCGATCAGATCCTCGCCCAGGTGGTAGACGAAGCCGTGCCCCTTGTCGCGGAACACGCGTCTTGGCTCGATCGGGTCGGAGACGTCGACGACGTCGAGCGTGGACATGTCGACCTGCAACACCGCGTACTTGCCGGGAGCGGGAACCACGACGTCCTTGACGATCTGGCCGCGCGGCGCGTAGCGGCCCTCGGGCGACAGATCGCCGCCGCCCGTGTGACGCCAGATCGACAACCCGCCCTTTTCTTCCGCCACGTACACGAGGTCGCCGAGCGTTTTGACTTCCATGGCGAAGCCCCGCGTTGGATAGCGGCCCAGTTCGACAGGTTCCGGTGACAGCCGAACAACGCAAATGCCGTCGCTCCCCGCGGCAACGACGGCCATGTTGTCCATGAGCGCGACGGCCCGCACTTGGCCCCCGGGCCGGTAGACTCCAAACCGCGGGTTCGGCGCGGGCTGGAAAGGAGGGATCTCCGGCGGCGTGTCCGGTTCTCGCCGGCAGGGCGCGGCGAGCCCCGGCGCGGCGACGACGTGTAGATCGGTCCAGCCGCCGGCCACGTAGACGAATCCGTCGCCCAGCGCCAGGCCGCCGACAAACCCCGGTAGCGCCCCGCTGCCCATGTATTTCGGTATCCGCACGTCGGCGTAGTCCAACTGCCGATGAGCCACGAACGACGGCTGCTCGGGGTCCGAGATATCGACCACGAACAGCCCGTTGTGGGTGTCGTGGACGAAGGCGTAGTCGCCGGCGATCTTGACGCCCCACATGTCGTTGCCGATCCGGTAGAACGGCGGCGTCTTGATGCGCGAGACGACTTGGGGGTGCGCGGGGTCGGTGATGCGATATATCTCCAGGCCGTGGCCGCATCCATATCCCGGGTCGCCCTCGGCGGGATACGGCTTCCTGCGGGCCCGCGAATGGTGGCCGGTGGCGACGTAGACGTACTCGCCCCGCACGGCCACACCGTCCCCGTTGCCGTCCAGCGGGCACCGGGCCGTGATCTCCGGCTTGCGCGCGTTCCGCACGTCGACGACGACCAACTCCCGGCTCCCCCAGACGCCCACGTAGGCGAAGCCGTTGCGGACTTCGACCGATTGGGCCTCTCCGGTCCGAGCCGTGCTCAGGTGCCGCGGTTTCTCGGGATCGGAGACGTCGACAAGCTCGACGCCGTGCGAGCGACAGGCCACGAACATCACGTTTCCCGAGACGTCCATTCCCGTGGCGACCTCGATCGGGTCGTAATGGCAGAGCAACCGCGGTTTCCGAGGGTCGCTGACGTCGACGATGAAGACGCCGTCCTCGCGTGACGTGACGTAAGCGACCTGGTTCTCGACCTCGATCTGGCGAGTCGCGCCGAGACCGCCGAGGATCCCCCGCGGCTTGGGATCGGCCGGGTTGGCGAGGTCGAACACGTGCAGCTTGCCCCGGCCGATACTGTAGAGCGTTCGCCCGACGACCCGCGCGGCCATAGTGGGCCCAACCCCCATGTCCTTGACGATCGACAGTTGCCTGCCGTAGACGTCCTCCGGATGACCGATCGCCGGCCGAACGTCCTTGGGATGTTCCTCGGCGGCAGCAGCGAGCCCGCACGCGGCAAGCGCGCCCAGTGCAAGGAGGAGGCTCGCGGCAACGGACTGTTTCGTCATGGTGTGCCTCCCGGTAGTGATTCCGGTGGTGTCGCGATCCGATCTTTCGGTGCCCGCTGACTCAGCATACGTTCGGGGGCGTCGGCTCATCGTAGACGGCGACATGGGCGTGCCGCTCAGCGGGTGTCGCATCGCGCCGAGCGTCAGCCGCCCGGTCCCGTGCCCTGTCACTCTATTGCCCTCAAAATTGCGTGTCAAATCGTCCCTTCGCGTTCCCGTTGCGCGTACCGCAACGCCTATTTGGGTCTCCCGCTCCGCAGACGGAGTCCGGCACGGGAGAGCGGGCATCGGACGGTCGGCACGGCCTGCTCCGTATGGGGCGAGCAAGTCGGCTTCAGCCGACACACTGTCTGCCACCAGCTTTAGCTGGTGGAAAGCGGGGGCGGTGACTCAAGCCGGCTTCAGCCGGGCTTCTCGACAAGGAAGTTTCAACCGACTCCCGGTGTCTGAAGACGGGCCGAGAAGCCCGGCTCAAGCCGGCTCGTTCCGGTGGGGATTGCCTTCCTTCCCGCCAGCTAAAGCTGGTGGCAGACGGCCGGTCGGCTGAAGCCGACTGGCCTCGGCAGACACTTCAGTACGACAGCGCCCATTTGTCGCCGCGACGTGCGTAGCCTGGGGTTCAGCGCGTTGCGCACCATAGAAGCCCCAAAGGTGCGACAGGACTCTTGACGAATGCCCCTCCGGGACGGCAATATGGGGGCGAGGGAGAAAGTGACCGTCGCCGGGCCCGCAACCCGCCCTGCCATCGAGGAGGTGCATTGATGAAAGACAAGAGCCAGTACGATCACACGATGGGACGCCGGCAGTGTTTGGCGAGGCTTTCGCTCGGAGCGGCGGGGCTGGCGCTCGGGGCGACGTCGCTCCATGGGGTGGAGGAAGGCCATCGGATGAAGATCGCCATCTTCTCGGGGATGTTCAAGAAGTTCCCCTTGAGGACGGCCATGGAGCACGCCGGCAGGATCGGATACGACGGCATCGAGGTCATGGTCGGATTCGGCGCGGACCATCTCGACGTGCGTTGCCCTCCGGCGCGAGCGGCCGAAATCGGAATAGTGGCCCGCGACAACGGCCTGGACGTCTGTTTGATCTACACCACGCTCGGCGGCAACGCCCTGGCCGGCGAGCGGCCGCGCAAGCAGGGCCTCGACGACGTCGAGCGATTCCTGGAGATCGGCGATTCTATGTCGTGCAAGATGCTCAAAGTCACGGCAGGCCGGCTGAAGGAGAGCGCCTATCGAGACGACGAGGCTCGCGTCGTCGCCGATTGGCTCGGCAAGGCGTGCGACCGAGCGGCAAGACACGGGGCTCGAATCGCGACGGAGATCCATTTCCGGCAGTACTGCGAGACGGTCGACATGGCCTGCCGGATGATCGCGCTGGTCGATCGGCCGAACTTCGGCGTGATTCACGACGCCGGCAACCTGCACATCACGGGAGACGACTACGGCGAGAATTCGGTCAAGCGGCTGGGCAATCGGATCTTCCACGTCCACATCAAGGACATGGTCGAGGCGGCGGCCGACGACCAGGCCGCTCACGACTACCCGGCCGGCCGATTCAAGCGGGCGCTTCTGAACGAAGGGGACGTGGATCACCGCTCGTTGTTCGGGGCGCTCCAGCGCGCCCGGTACGGCGGCTACCTGTCGTGCGAAGCCAGCGGCGGCGACGATCCCGTCGCGGTCGCCAGGCATGAATTCGACGAGATGCAGAGGCTGTTGCGTCGGGCGTAGGTCCATGCGGCGCAGCATGAAAGCTGCCCCCCATCTTCATCTCGATCTTCATCTCGATCTTCATCTCGATCTTCATCATGCGGCTGCACGAAGCATTGGAGTAACGTTCGATGAGACCTTCGCAGATGGCCGTGTTGCTGCTGGCCGCCTGTCGGCCCGCGCGGGCCGGCGACCCGGACGAGCATATGCTTCGGGCGGGCCTGGTTCCACAGGACGCAGCCGTGCCGATCGCGTCTGCCGACTGCTCGACGGGTTCAGGGCACCATTCTCTGAAGCTGCCGCACTCCGTCCCGGAAGGTCACTACCGGCTTCGAGTCCGGCTGGTTGACAAGGCAGGCAACGTCCTCGACGAGAAATCGACGTTGCTGCGAGTCGTCGCCGGGCCGTTTGACGAAGAGGATTCTCTTCCGATTCACAAGGACAGAGGATGAGGAAGCCGATCTGATGGGCAACCGAATGCGAACGCGTCTGGCGAGTCTTATCGTGCAAGCGTCCCTGGCCGCGGTTGCGGTCGCGGGACATCCCAACCTGCTCGAGGACGGCGGCGGTGAAGGGAAGGGCCCCGCGAACTGGACGGCTTCGCAACGCGTCGCCATCGAGCGGACGTCCGAGAAGCGGCACGGCGGCACGAGCGCCGTGAAGGTCACGTGGCGAGACGTCACGAGCTTGGCCGTGTGGGGAAGGTGCGGCAACCTGCTGACCTGTTCCGGTTCGGTGCTGACCGAGAGCCTGAAACGGGACACGCGCTACCGACTGAGCTGTTGGGTCCTGGTCGACGAGTTCGCGCTCACGCCGGAAGCCAAGGCGGCTACGAAGCCCGTCCGGGCGTCACTCACGTCGCTCCGGAAGTCGAGAGCGTGCTGACCGACGCGGTCAAGGAAACTGCGGGGTGAACTCCACGAGAACACGGGAGGGACTGAGCATGAGCGCACGGCGTCGATCGCGTGGGCCAGGGGCCGCCACACTGGCCCTGCTGGTGTTGGCGGGCGCCGGCGGCGCCCTGTTCGGGCAGGAGCGGGGCTTGATCCACAACGGCCATAGCCCCGCCAGCCGGCTGCGGAGCGTCGATCTGTCGGACGTCCGCTGGACCGGGGGCTTCTGGAAGCAGAAGTTCGACCTGGTCAAGGACGTGACGATTCCGCAGATGTGGAAGTTCTTCGACGAAGGGGGCGTTTCCCATTGGAAGAACTTCCAGATCGCCGGCGGCCTGGCTGAGGGCGAGTGGTCCGGCAGGTCCTGGCACGACGGCGATTTCTACAAATGGCTGGAGGCCGTGGCCCACGTCTACTGCGTGACACGCGATCCCAAGCTCGACCGGCACATGGACCAGGTCATCGAAGTCATCGCGAAGGTCCAGCAACCGGACGGATATCTGTCGACGGAGATCATCCTGGAGCCGAAGAAGGAGCGGTTCGAGGACATCCATCGCCACGAACTGTACAACATGGGACACCTGCTGACGGCGGCGTGCATCCACCACCGCGCCACGGGCAAGACGACGCTTCTGGACGTGGCCCGGAAGACGGCCGACTACTTGCACGAGACGTTCAAGGATCGTCCGCCCGAGCTGGCCCATTTCGGCTTCAACCCCTCCCAGATCATGGGCGCCGTCGAGCTTTACCGGACGACGGGCGATCGGAAGTACCTCGAGTTGGCCGAGACGTTCATCGCCATGCGAGGGTCGCGGCCGGCGCCGTTTCGCTGGCCCAAACTCGGCGGCACCGATCAGACGCAGGACCGCGTGCCGCTGCGCAAGGCCCAACAGGCGGTCGGCCACGCCGTGACGGCCACCTATCTCTACTGCGGGGCGGCCGACGCCTACATGGAGACCTCGGACGAGTCGCTGCTGGCGGCGCTGGAGCGGCTCTGGTCGGACGTGGCCCGGCGAAAGATGTACATCCACGGCGGCGTCGGCCCGCTGACCCACGGGGTTTCGATCCACCGCGACCACGTCGGTGAGGCATTTGCCGATCCGTACTCGCTGCCCACCCGGAAATGCTACTGCGAGACGTGTGCCAATATCGGGTACGCTATGTGGAACTGGCGGATGCTCAACATCACGGGCGAGGGCCGCTTTGGCGACGTGATGGAGCGGGTCTTCTACAATAGCGGAATCTCCGGCCTGGCCTTGGACGGCGACCATTTCTTCTACAGCAACGTGCTGCGCCGCCTCGACGAGAACGTGCCCCTGCTACGCAGCGACACCCCCCAGCGCTGGAAGCACCGCCAGGGCTACTGCTGCCCGCCGCAACTCGCCCGCACCATCGCCAAGATGCACGGATTCGCCTACAGCACGTCGGAGGAGGCGCTTTGGGTCCATCTCTACGGATCGAACGTGCTGGAGACGACGCTTGCGAGCGGCGTGAAGGTGAAGCTGACCCAGCAGACCGACTATCCGTGGCAGGGCGACGTCGCGTTCAAGCTCGGACTCCCGGAGCCCGCGACGTTCAGCCTCCATCTGCGGATTCCCGCTTGGGCCGGCGGGGCCCGGGTGCAGGTCAACGGCGCGCCGGCCGACGTTGCGATCGAGCCCGGCCGGTACGTCGAGCTAAACCGCACCTGGGAATCAGGCGACGCGGTCACGCTGAGCTTGCCGATGAACGTCCGCCTCGTGAAGGCGAATCCCCTGGTCGAAGAACTGCGTGGCCAGGTGGCCGTAATGCGCGGGCCGCTGGTCTACTGCCTGGAGTCGGTCGACCTGGCCGACGGCGTCCACGTGATGGACGTGACGCTGCCGCGAGACGTTGCGCTGCAACCCCGCTTCGACGCGGAACTGCTCGGCGGTGTCACCGTGCTGGAGGGCGAGGCCCTGGCGCGTCACGATGCCGACTGGTCCGGTCCCCAGGCTTACGACTCGCCCATGCTCTACAAAGACGTCGAGCAGGACCGGCCGGCGCCGACGCCGATCCGACTCATCCCCTACTACGCCTGGGCCAACCGCGGCGCCGCCCAAATGACCGTCTGGATGCCCTGCGACTGACCGAGTCCTTGACGGAGGATACCGATGACGACCTGTGCAGCGTTCCTGGCGTGCCTGCTGGCCGCCGACTTGCAGCCACTCGACAATCTGGTGGAGAACCCGTCCTTCGAGGAAGACCGCGATCGCGACGCCCTGCCCGACGGCTGGCGTCCCTCGGCCTTCGACTCCCCGGCACAACTCGCCTGGGACGATTCCACGGCGCGAACCGGCTCCCGCAGCTTCAGCATCAGCGACTCGTTCAACCCTGGCGATCAGGGCGACTGGAAGCGATCGACGGGACGCTGGTCGTCGGCCCGGCGACCGGTCAAGCCGGGGACCGAGTACACGCTCGAGGTCTGGGCGAAGACGGAAGGCGTCACTGGCACGGCGTACGCGATACTGGGCTGGAACAGCGATTCGAAGTGGTTGAGCGAGGACATGGCGAAGCGCGCCAACGGCACCGGCGATTGGCAGAAGCTGACCGTCTCGGCCGTCGCGCCCGCCGAGGCAACCAACGTGGTCGTTTCACTCGGCCTCTCCCGGAGCGAGGGAACCGTCTGGTTCGACGACGTGAATGTCTCCGGCATCAGCGAACCGCTGCCCGAGGTGGAGTACGTCTTCAACGACACCGAGGACTGGTTCCCCTTCGTCTTTCCCAACGACGATACGAACCTGGACGGCATCGACCTGACCGGTCTCGTCGACGCGCCGGCGGGCAAGCGCGGGTTCGTCACGGTCGGCGACGACGGCCACTTCTACTTCGAGGACGGCACGCGCGCCCGGTTCTTCGGCACCAACGTCGGCGGCCGCGACTGCGCCCCGGAGAAGCCCGCCGCCCGCACGATCGCCGCCCGGCTCGCCAAGTACGGCGTCAACATGCTGCGCCTGCACTCGATGGACTCGCGCTGGGGCCCGCTGATCGACTACGCGAGCGGCACCAGCCAGCCGCTCGACGAGGAAGGTCTCGATCGGATCGATTACTTCATCGCCGAGCTCAAGAAGCGGGGCATCTACGTCTACCTCGACCTGCTCGACTACCGGCAGTTCCGCACGGCCGACGGCGTCGAGCACGGCGACGAGTTCACGCACAACTGGCAGGGGTCGATGAAGGGGGCCTCCATCTTCGACGAGCGGATGATCGAACTGCAAAAGGACTACGCCACCCGGCTCCTGACTCACCGAAACCCCTACACGGGGCTGCGCTACGTCGACGAACCGGCCGTCGCCGTGATCGAAACGACGAACGAGAACTCGATCTTCTACTTCTTCAACATGTCGGGCTTGTCGCTGCCGTACTACCGCGACGAGCTCACCCGGCGCTGGAACCGCTGGCTGCTGGCTCGCTACGGCAACCGCAAGGCGCTGGCCGAGGCGTGGACGGACGACGCCGGGAGCACGGCGCTCGTGGCCGACGAGGACCCGGACCGGGGAAGCGTGGCCCTGCCGCTGGGCAAGTTCGGCAGCCTGCGACCCGACGCCGACGGCCGCATCAAGACCGACGACCCGCTGGTCGCCGTGCCGCGCGTTCGCGACATGCTGCGGTTCTTCGTCGAAATCCAACGGCACTACTACCAGACGATGCAGTCGCACTTGAAGCAGATTGGGGTCCGCGTGCCGGTGGCCGGCACCAACCAACAATTCTGCGTGGCCGACACCCAGGTCGACGCCGTGATGAACGACTTCATGTCGCGAAACCAGTATTGGCGCCACCCGCACGTCCGGGCGAAACCGTTCTTCAAATTTGCCAACGAGCCGCTCGTCCACGTCGACATCCCCACGCAGCGGAATCCCCTCTCGGTGATCGCGCGGACCAGCGTGGCGGGCAAGCCGCAGGCGGTCGCCGAGTTCAACTTCCCCTGGCCCAACGAGTACCGCTGCGAAGGGTGGCTGATGTCGGCCGCGTACGCCTGCCTCCAGGACTGGGACGTCTTCCTGCTGTTTTCCCATTCTCCCGAGGGAGAGCTGCTATCGATGTTCCGCAGCCAATCCGACCCGGCGCGCTGGGGGGTGTTTCCGGCCGCCGCGATGATGTTCCACCGCAACGACGTGGCCGCCGCCCGAAACGTGGTCCACGTCATCCACACGCCCGAGGACACCTTCACGCCGCGGCCCCATACACGGTACGCGAAGCACACGGCCTACCGTTTCCTGACGTTCACGTCGAAGGTTCGCAACGTCTTCATCGAAGACGCCTACCGCGGCGACGCCGACGTCGCCCTGGCCTGCGGCGTCTCGGCCGACGCGAAGGTCGAGACCGAGACCAAGTGCGTTCGCCTGGCCGAGCGGCCCTGGCAGACGTGGCTTTACCCTAAGTTCGTCGCGGCCGGCCAAGGGTTGCAGTTGCCCGGCTACGACCGGATGCAGCCCGACTCGAAGCGATTCTTGAGCGACACGGGCGAGCTGTCGCTCGACTACGGCGCGGGCCTGCTGACCATCAACACGCCCCGGACGAAGTCGGCCATCGGCTACCTGGCCAAGGCGGGGGCCGTCGACCTGGACGGCCTGCGCGTCGAGTGCCGAACCAATTTCGCGGCCGTCACGGCCACCTCGCTGGACGGCGAGCCGATCGGCCGGTCGCGCCGCGTGTTGCTGACCTCGGTGGGCCGCGCCGAGAACACGGCCCAGGGCTTCTGGCCTCCGACGTCGAAGCAGCGCTCCTGGTCGGTCACGTCATGGATGCTGCCCGGCGAGGGCCGCACGCCGGTCATCGTCGAGCCGGTTCGGGCGCAACTCCGCCTGAAGGTGGCCGGAACGGCCACGGTGTATCCGCTCGACCCGACCGGCAAGCGGCGCGAGCCTATTCCGACCACAACCGAGTCCGGCATCCTGCGGTTCGACCCGGCCGCCGCCGAGAGCATCTGGTGCGAGATTGTCGTGGAGAGGTGAATTCGCCGGTGCCGAGGATTCGGAGTCGACCATCGACACGGGGTGCGATGCCGTTTGTGCGTCTTTCCCGGCAACCCCCCTGTCCGCGCGAGCGGGGCATGCCTTTGGCCGCCAAGCGGCCGGCGACGCCCATCTTGACCAGGAACCAAGCTTCGCGGCCTGCAAAGCGGCGGCCGCGGGTGATTACTTCCCCTAGGAGGCGATTTATCGGCGGCATGGGCGCGACGGGGGTGTCATCGCGGCGGCGAATACCGCGCGGAAAACGTGCTCTTGGACAAGGCGTTAGGGCCGTGGGGTCCAACGGGGCGCAGCCGCGGCGCCCGCAGTGCGGCCGAATTCACCCGGCTGCGGCGAGTTTGCGCCGGTGCTCGTAGATCTTGCCCACCGCGTTGGCGATGTCGTCCATGTCTTGCCGGGGGCCAAGCAGCATGCTCTGGTGGAAGCCGACCGTCTCCTCGATGAGCTGATCGCAAGCGGGGCACTCATTCTCGGCCTGGTAATTGGCGAGCTTCTCCCGCGGATAGATCATCTGGTAGGCCTTGGACTGGAAGGCGTCGTCGAGACATCCCTCGCGGTTCATGGGCGTGTCGCTGAGGACACCCAGGCTGGTACTGGCGCGAATGCCCTCCGCGCCCAGCGCGGCGACGAATTGCCCGCGGGAGAGACCGTCGAACGGCTCCTGCTGATAGCGGAGCCCGTAGTAGTAGAAGGCTTTCCGGGTTACGTCCGGGTAGTCTTCCCGGGGGACGATGCCCGGTATCTGCGCCAGTTTTTCGGTAAGGTAGGCCGCGTTTTCGCTCCGCCGCTTGCATTCGGCCTCGAACCTCTCCATTTGGCCGATCAGGATCGCCGCCTGATACTCCGCCATGCGGCACTTGGTCGCGACCATGGCATAGTGTTGACCCTGCTTCGGCCTGACGCTCCCCCGCGCACGGCCGAAGTTGTGGAAGGAGTAGCACCGGTCCATCAACGGCTCGTCGCGCCCGAGGATCGCCCCGCCCTCGCCGCAGGTCAGTGACTTGCCGGTCTGGAAGCTGAAGCAGCCCAGGTCGCCGAGGTTCCCGACCTTTCCGCCTTTCCACTCGCCGCCGTGCGATTCGCAGGCGTCCTCGATCACCTTGAGGTCGTGTTTCCTGGCGATGGCGTTGATGCGGTCCATGTCGCAGACGCCGCCGAGGATGTGGACCGGCAGGATGGCGGCGGTGTTTGGGTTGATCTTGGCTTCGATTTTGGCGGGATCGATCTGCCATGTGTCGGGGTCGACGTCCGCGAACACGGGCAGCGCACCGGCGAGGAGAATCGGATGGACGGAGCCCACGAACGTGTAGGGCGTGGTGATGACTTCGTCGCCCGCGCCGATGCCGAGGGCGCAAATCGAGGTGAAGATGGCGTTCGTTCCGTTGCAGGTGGCTAAGCAATAGTCCGCATTCATGAGTTCAGCGAATCGCTTCTCGGCCTCCGTCACCACCTTGGACCTGGACCAGACGCCGCTGCGGAGGACGGGCAGCACCGCCTTCTCGTCGGCCTCGCCGAAGTCGGGCCAACGAGGGAAGGGGGCCGTGCGCACAGGTTGGCCGCCAAGCGCGGCGGGGGTGCCGACGGCGCCGGTTCCGGCCCTGGCGCGGCCGCGCGGTGAGGCGGCGAGAGTGGCACTGCCGATGAAAGCGGCTTTGAGCAATCTTCGACGAGTTATGTTGTGGTTCTGCATGATACGGTTCCTCCCCTTTGCCGGGACGCGAATTCCGTCAACGCCTTTCTCTCCTATGGAGCCTTGCATAGCCAATGAACGGAGGGCTTCCACCGGAAGCCCGGGACCGAAGCATCCGGTCCCCGTCGGGTGATCATTGGCAATGCAAACATCAATAAGCTTGGCTCAAGTGCGTGGCCCTGTCAACCACCGGCCGACAAGGGATAGGAAATCTGCTGCGTGACCCGTCTTACGTGGACCGGATTCCCGCCGACCAACGGGCCGACTTCCTAGAAGCCGCCCCACAGGCCCAAGCCAAGCTGACCGACCGTCGCGCCGGAACGGTCTTCGCCTGCAGCCATGACGAGCCCGTCCAGCTCACGTTCGCCGGCAAGCCGCTCCGACTGGAGCCGGGCGAAGCGGCGTTCCGCTCGTCGCGATGATCGGACCGTCGCTCCCCGGAATGCGCGATGGTCGCCCTCGCGTGTTGACGGCAGTCGTCCTGAGGGCGAAGCGTCCGTGCACGTCGAACGAGACGGGCGGACACTCTGCCCCCATGGCTGCTTGACGGCGATTCAACCTTGAGGGATGATTCCCGAATGTCGGGCGAAGGACTATAATTGACCGGGATTTTGCCTCGGCCCGTGGCGACGCGGCCGCCGCCCGTGTGAAGCCGCCAGCCAGAAGAACGATGAAGCACCATATCAACGGAAACCCCAACCAGGGCGACCTGACCGTTTGGCGGGAGCCGGGCGAGTCGGTCCTCTCCGAAGCCGGGGGCCGTGAGCCGGATGAGCGCCGATTTGGACGTGAGCGCGCGGCCCCGCCGGGGGGCGTAACGAGACACGCGACGGGGTGGTTGGGGCGACGTTAGGCAGGGCCAATGCAGCGTGCCAAGCGATATCCGTGGTGGCAACGACCTCTGCCCATCGCGCATGGCATCGGGTTGTTCGCCCTCTTCTACGCCTACGTGCTGCTTGGCATCCGTCCGGAGTTGTTCTATGTCCAGAACCCCGCCGTCTTCCTGTTCGACGGCTATTTCTTCGCGAACTTGATGGATCGACCGGGGGGCCTGGTCGCGTACGCGTCCGCCTTCTTGTCCGCTTGCCTCGCCCGCGGCTGGATCGGGGCGCTGGTGATCACGTCACTGGTCGCGCTCCTGTGCCTGGCGACGCGCCGGCTTTTCGTGGCCATCGCGGGCGCGGGCGACCGGGTCGTGTTCCTGATCCCGGCCGTCCTGGTCTTCCTGCTCCTCGGCCAGTATATCCAGCCCGGCAGGGCGTGCGTGGGTCTCTTCGTCGCGCTGGTTTTTGCGAATGCGTACGTCCGGATGGGCGCGCGGCCCGTCGCCGTCCGGCTCGTCGCGTTTCTGGTCGCTTCGGGGCTGGTGTATACCATGGCTGCCGGCCCGTATCTGGTTTTTGCCTCGGTCTGCGGCGTGTACGAGTTGGGGGTGAAGCGGAGCTTCGCGCTGGGCGTGCTTTGCGTGTTGTGTGCCGTGCTTGTCCCCGTGGTAAGCGCGCGTCTCTTCGACTTGACCCTCAGTCAGGCGTACGAGGGACTGATGCTCCCCCGTGCGCGGCATTGGTTGGCGATCCCATCGTCGGTGCCCCTTGCCGTTACGATACAGGGCGGGTTGATGCTGTTCTTCCCCGTCGCCGCGGTCGCCCTCCTCGTCTACCGTCGCCGCGGCGGCTTGGCCGTTGCCGCGGCGGCTGATGGGAAAGGCGGGGCCGGCGGTGCACGACGCTCCCGTTTCGCGGTCTCGGCGAGCCGTTTGGTCCTCACGTGGGCGGCGCTCGTTGCGGGCGTGGTCGTTCTGGACCTCGTGTTGTCCGATTACCCGAAGCATTGTCTGTTGCGGATGGTTCGCAGCGCGGAGCGGCGTCAATGGGACGAGGTGCTCGCGCACGTTCGGCGCGTGCCGGCTTCGGACATGCGCCGGCTCGACGTCAGGACGGGATTCCACGTGAACCGGGCCCTGTATCACAAGGGCGACCTGTTGGATCGAATGTTCAGCCTTCCCCAAGGGGTTAATGCACCGACGCTGGCCCTTGTGGCCGGGGGTGTCACGAGCATGGCGAGGACAACGCCCCGGCAGTGCAGCGAGATACTCTTCGAGCTAGGGCGCGTCAACGAGTCGGAGCACATGGGGTACGAAGCGCTGGAGGTCTTCGGCGACCGGCCGCGTACGCTGAAACGTCTGGTCTACATCAACGTGCTCCAGGGCAGGCCGGAGGCCGCGTGGAGGTTCCTTGCCGTTCTGGATCGCAGCCTGCTGCACGCCCGATGGGCACGTCGCTGCGGTCGGCAGCTCGACGCCGATCCGACGCTGTCCGACGTGCCGGTGGTCGCTTCGCTTCGCGACTTCATGGTGTTGCGTGATTCCATCAACGAGATAGAAGACCTGGAAGCCATGCTGCAAGCGCTTCTCGAAAGAAACCCGCGCAACCGAATGGCGCTGGAGTACTTGATGGCTCACTATCTCTTGACCCGGCGGTTGGAGCCACTGGTTGCGAACCTGCATCGTTTCGGAGTTTTCGACGATCCGCGCTTGCCACGGCATTGCGAGGAAGCGTTGGTGGTCTATCTGGCGAACGCCCGATCGGAGGATCTCGATCTTGGGGGACGGAGGATCCGTCCCGAGACGTTGCGGCGCTACGACGAATTCATGCAGGCCTTCCAGCAGTTCCCGAACCGAAGGCCCCGCGACACGTACGCTGCGCTCTACGATGCCTTTGGTGACAGCTACTTCTTCTTTTTCTTGTTCGGCCGCAACGACCCGCCTACCGAATCGTTAAGATGAAAAGACGCGCCGTCTATTGGATCGTCCCGCTGAGCATACTGGCGGCCCTGGGATTGTGGCTGGCCGTGACGTGGCCGAGGGTTGCCGTTGACTTCGAGGCAGCGGTTACCGCGGATCGGCCCGCACGCATCCGGCCCGACTACACCGATACGGTGCTCCCGCCGAACATCGCGCCGCCGAACTTCGTGGTGGAGGAGCCGGGCGCGGCGTACGGGGTGCGAATCCGCGCGGCCGAAGGCGAGGCAATCCACGTGGCAAGCCGGAGCCCCCGGATCACGATTCCGCCGTCACGTTGGCGGCGGTTGCTCCGCGCCAATCGAGGCCGCAAACTGTACTTCGACGTCTGCGTCCACTCCAGCGGCGGGCCGTGGACACGGTTTGAGCCGATCCAGAACGTGATCGCCGACGCCGACGTCGACCGCTACCTGTTCTATCGGCTCATGAAGCCGATCTACATCGTCCGCCTCAACCTGGCCATCCACCAACGCGATCTGGAAACCTACGAGGAGTCGGTCGTGTTGAGCAACCGGTCGTTCCGGGGCGGCTGTATCAACTGCCACTGCTTTGCGCCGGGCCATCCCGACCAATTGATCGTCCACTCCCGCGGCGGCGACCGCGGGTCCGAATGGAGCGGGATGACGGTGGTTCGGCAGGGCAGGATCATCAAGGTCGACACGCGCGCGCTCGTTCGTACCCCCGAATCCGACCGCGGGCGCGTCACGCAATCGCAGGCGGGGTACACGGCGTGGCATCCAAACGGGCGGCTGGCGGCCTTCTCGGCCAACAAGATATCTCAGTTCTTTCACTCGGCCGGCGAGAATCGGGACGTTTTCGACAGCGAGTCGGACCTGGCGCTGTACCATGCCGACTCGAACACCGTGACCACCACCCCGGCGATCTCCCAGCCCGGCCGCCTGGAAACGTTTCCCACCTGGTCGCCCGACGGCCGGTATCTGTACTTCTCCAGCGCCGATCCCATGCCCATGGAACGCTACAAGGAAGTCCGCTATGACCTGATGCGAATTCGCTATGAAGCGGCCGCCGGGCGCTGGGGCGAGGTGGAACCGGTCCTCCTGGCCAAGGAGACCGGGCTGAGCATGACGGAGCCGAGGGTCTCGCCGGACGGGCGGTGGGTGCTCTTCTGCATGTCGGCCTATGGCGCCTTCCCGGCCTACCGGCCGTCGAGCGACTTGTACCTGCTCGATTTGGAGACCCGGCAATACCACCGGCTGGCCGCCAACAGCCCGCGCTGCGAGTCGTGGCACTGCTGGTCACGCAACAGCCGCTGGATCGCCTTTGCCAGCAAGCGGCGCGACGGGGTGTTCGCGAGGATCTACTTCAGCTATATCGACGAAGAGGGCCGCGCCCACAAACCGGTGCTCCTCCCGCAGAGGGATCCCATGTTTTACGACCGGCTCCTCAAGACATACAACGTGCCCGAGCTCGCCGACGCGCCGGCGCCCGCCATGGGCCGCGCGCTGGCCCAGGTGATCCGTTGTCGCGATTTCGCGGGCGGGGTCAAGCTCGACGCGGCGTCCGGCACGCTGGAGACGGACGTCCCCTGAGGAATCGGCCGAAGCATCCCGCGTCGTCGGCGCGAGCCGTGCCCCGCAACCGGCGTGCGCCTGCGACTCCGCCCATGCAGACCGGCGGCAGGAGAGCCGTCTGCCAGGGTGGCGCGCGCGAGGGAAGAGGTTGTCAGGCCGCGCGGCTCGAATCTGCTCCCTGCAAATCGCGCGGGCCCTCCACCCCCCAAAACGGCGTTCCAACGCCATCTTCCATCCATCCCGTCCGCCCTCGACCAGCCAAGTTGCGGAATCGCTGCAGAGTCCGCCTATCCACTGACACCAGCGAGGAATTTGGCTGAGATTCTCGGAAGAACGCTTGACAAGAGCGCTTCTTTCGATTTTGCTATTAGCGGTGCGTTCGTAGGTGGTGGTCCGATCACTGCCCGACATCATCTACATCTACGGCCGTGGTTCAATGGCCGTGCGTCGTTGGGCCACGGGAGGGTTCTGACCCGTCTAGGGGATTATGGTCCGGATTCACGCCTCAGTGGGCGGATCCGCTTTGCCGAGGTGCAAATCTGATGCAAACGGAGCTTGGCCTGGGCCTTTCGGTTGCCTTCTCCGTGGCAGGTCGACTCACGGCGCACCCAGTGAATAGGCTCGACCAACGGCTCATCGGTGCACGGTGCATAGGGGACCGCGTTTACCAGGTCGCGGCTTTGCTTCCCGCTTTGGCCTTCAGCCGCCGCTCCAGTCTGCCAGAGAAGTCTCTACCGAACCCCTTGGGAGGGCGAGCACGGCCCTTTCGCTTTACGCCAACTTTATCAGGAGATCAGATCATGCTGCGGGCTCGTTGTTTGACGGTCATTGGCCTCGTTCTGATGTTGTCTATCGCGGGTTGTTCGGGTTCATCCGGCGATGTGCCTGATTTGGCAACGGTCAGCGGGACGGTGACCATGGGCGGAGAACCGCTCAGCGGCGCTTCCGTGGAATTTGAATCCGCCAGCGGACAAGTCGCTTCCGGCACCACCGACGCCAGTGGACGGTACGAGTTGGCCTATTCGGGAGACGCCAAGGGAGCGGAGGTTGGCGAGAACACGGTTCGCATTACGACGGTCCTGGATTTCCCGGCGCCGGCCGATTACCAAGACCCGATCCCTGCGAAATACAATGAGTCTTCCGAGTTGAAAGTCACGGTCGAACCGGGCGAGAATACGCACGACTTCGCGCTCGAACCCTGATTTGCCTCCATTTCGGTTTTATGTCCCGTTTTCCTCTTGGGGAGGTGTTTTGCCATGAACGGTGTTTTCTCGAAGGCCTCGACCCGAAGGTTCGCCTTCACGCTCGTCGAGCTGTTGGTGGTGATCGCCATCATCGGCATCTTGATTGCTTTGTTGCTTCCCGCCGTCCAAGCAGCCCGTGAGGCGGCACGGCGGTCGCAATGCTCGAACAATTTGAAGCAAATCGGTCTGGGATTGCACAACTACCACGACACGCACAGGGTTTTCCCGCCCGCTATTGTCGACACCAATCCGAACTTGGGCACAACGCATAGTACTTCAGCGGATAACGAAAACGGCATCGCCTGGTCGACGTTGATCTTGCCGTTCGTCGAACAGGCCCCGTTGCATGACGAAATCAAAAGCCAGACGCTCAATTTTGGGCGACACTGGCGCAACGACAATAGCTGGGCGTCCGACCCGATTCCGGCGGCGAAAGAGGGTATTCCTTCGTACAGTTGTCCTTCAGACACCATGCTGCTCATCAATACGAAGAGGAGCAGTTACGGAAAAACCAACTACTTGTGCAATTCGGGCAATTCTGCCGCGATGGATAAACGCGGGGTTTTCTGGGCGGGCTCGAAAATTAGGATTAGCGATATTCGCGACGGGACCTCCAACACGGCGATGGTCGTCGAGCGAACGGGAACTACTGAGTTGGGAGCTAGGAGCTGCCAGAATACACCCTGCAATTGGAACGCCGGTCTGTGGATCGGGGCGCGTCCGATCGGCAGCACGGTTGGTTGGCACACGGGACTCAACTTGACCGACGTCTGCAGCTATGGCGGAGGAAGCGCGACCTATATGATCAACCGCTCCAATCGGACGTGGGGTCCTTCATGGAGCAACGGTAGCGATCACCCTGGCGGCTTGCAGTGGGGGCTTTGCGACGGCTCGGTCCGATTCGCTTCCGAGACCATCGACATGCTGACGTACCGATACGTACGACGCCGCGATGACGGCATCCCTGTTAGCGACTTTTGATCGGCCTTGTCTCGATCCCCGGTCGTCTTCATCGCGGCGACCGGGGACGGCTCCGTTTCGACGTGGACCTGTTGTCCGGGGGAACGGCCAGCGGCACCGTTGGCGTGCGCAGTGGTTTCCAGGATCACGGATCGCCTAACCGTTCAGGAGGCGGGAAGGCATCCACGGGCCGAACCCATGGACCAGTCCCCCGCCGCCCGGTCAGCGGTTGCCGGAGGCGAGAGGGCGCCCGGTGGCTTTGAGGTATCGTTGATGGTTGGTGAGGGTTCGCTTCGGCTCTCGTGAAAGCGAGCCGCAGTAGTGAACCAGGTCGACACACTTTTCTTCAGTCAGGTTGATCGCTGGGTGGGGACTGCCCGGCATTCCCACCAGAATCCTCAGGCAGATTGGCTCGGGTTCGTGCCCGCCCTTGAAAGGCTCGTTGACCAAGTCCCGAGGCCAAGCCGGTACTCCTTGCTGGTCGAAGAGTGCGAGTTCCGACGCGCCGGTGCCATCGTCGCCGTGGCAAGGCTGGCAGCCACTCTCGACGTACACATTGCTTCCTCGTGCGACCGCAGCCGGGTCGGCGGGACCGATGGCCGGCACAGAGACAAGGTCTCCCGGAAGGCTGCGGAGATCCACAACCTCCCGGACCTCCTGTTCGTCGATTTCTTCGTCTTCCGCTTGGAGCAGCGCGATATACCAGTCACGCACGCCTTCACGGCGTATCCGAAGGACTTCCTCGGCCAACAACTGCAGTTGGCTCTCGCTCAGGTCATCGAACTCCCTCATCGACGTCCCTGGCATGCCGCGTTTGAGCACCTTTTCCAGGTCTTCCACCGTCGGGTTGGCGTTGGAAGTGCTCACAAGTCGGAAGTCTTCGGTGCGAAGGTCTCGCGGTCGCGGGAACTGATGGCGAGCGGCCCGACCATCGCCGCCACCGTTCGCCCCGTGACAGGCGGTACAATACGAGTCGTACAGCTCCGCAGCGGTCAGGTTGGCTTCGTCGCGTCTGGCGACGCCGAGGCGTTCCTGTTCGATGCGTGCGGGTTGCCTGGAGGCCTCCACCCCGGCGGCAGACAACCGTTTGAGTTCGTCGGCGGCTTCTTCTCTGTCGGGGGCAACGGCAAGTTGGATGAGCAAGTCGGCACCCCGGAGTTCAAAAGCTTCCTCGGCATCCGCCTGTTCGAAAAGCCGGTTGGCAACCGCGGGCTCTTCCTGCAGTGCAAATGCCGTCGCCGCGTCCCACTGCAATTCCCGTTTCTTCTGTCCGTATATGGCGGGTGCTCGTCCGAACCAGCGAAGCGCCCCTTGGTAGTTGCCCAACTCAAGCTCGATCGACGCCATCTCGCGGCAGAATTCCGAAGACGGGTCGGAGGATGAATTCAGCGACTCCGCCACCGCCCGAGCTTCCTCCACGTGCGACAGTTTGCGCAACACTCTGGCCAGTCCCATGACCGCCGTGTCGCTGTGCGGACAGTCAGAGGCAAAACGGACGTATGCCGTGAGAGCCTCGGCAAGCCGATCCTGTTTCTCGAGCAGCCTTGCCACGGCGGTGTGCGCCAGTTCATGGGCCGGCTGTCGGGCCACGGCCTTCTCGAATTCTGCCAGCGCTCTTGCTTCGTCTTCTTGATGGAACCAGTAGACCCCTTTCAGATACGCGATGTGGGCGTCTTGCGGGAGAGCGGCAGACCAGAAAGCGAGAATCCGTTTGGCCTTGTCGGGTTCGTTTCGCGCCAGATGGCCGCGTACGCAGACGTCGATCGCGTCGTACGGGCGCAAGCCCGCCCCGGCCGGGTTCCTCCAATAGTCCTCGGGCACTTCATGCGCGCCCATTCGGATCAACCCCAGGACGCGTTCCTGCTGCAAGCGACGACGATCCGCGCCCTTCGCACGCGAAGATTCCAACGCGGCCTCCCAGCGACTCATCGCCCCCAGACGGCGAAAACAAGCGGCCCGCATCAGCTCCGTCTCACCGTCGCTGGACGCAAACCATGACGACCAGCGGAGCCATCGTTGAGCTTCGCTAATGGCACCGACGTCCACCTCGCGAGCCGCGATCCATCGGGCCCACGCAGGGATGGTCACGACGGGGACGAACAACGCGACGACGATCAGCAACGCCGCACTGATGCGTAGTACGCGTCGGCGCCTACGCAGCCGAGAGGAATCACAGCAATCAGAACGCACAAACCGCTCCTAACCGCTCGTGGGCCCTGCCCGAAAACGTCCCGTCCGAGAACTCCATGCGCTGGATTGTAATGGCTGGCAGTTTCTGCTACAAGTAAACAGGAACTGCGCCGACGATCCCGCAGGCGTTTGAACGAGCCAATGGTGACCGCACGGCGTATTATTGCCACGGGGAAGGAGCGTTGCAGCATGACCCGGGCGCGAAGATCGAGGCTGTCTCGATGGGGCGCGTGCTTTCTGATCGGGGGCATTACCTGCTTGACGATCGTGTTGCTCCACTGGCGAAACTCAAACTTGGCAACGCAAGCTGCATGGCACCAGTATGTGCCTTCGCAACCCGACTCCACTGTGTCCGCGTCATTCGACCGAAGCTTCGTCCCACAAATTGAGGCGTTCTGTGGCGATTGTCACGGGATGCCCCTTGCCGAGAACTATCCGCGCGACGCCTGGCACGACAAGGTGCTACGCGCGTACCAGTACTATGCCCGCTCGGGCCGGAACGACCTGCATCCTCCCCCCGTTTACCAGACGGTGGCCTATTACCGTTCTCTAGCGCCGGCACGGATCGTGTTGCCGCGGCCGCCGGAGTCACAGACGCCACCGGGGGTCACGTTCATTCCACGGCACCTCGGTTGGGACCAGGACGCGGACGTCCCGCCCGGAATTGGCTACTTGCGTTGGATGGACCTGGAGTTGGACGGCAACCCGGTCCTGGTGGTCTGCGACATGCAATGTGGCTACCTATCCAGCTTGGACCTGCGCAATCCGGTCCCCGATCTTCGGATCCTAGCCCAAATGGACAACCCGTGCCACGTCGAGCCCTGCGACCTTGACGGGGACGGGTTGCGTGATCTGGTGGTCGCCGATTTGGGCAGCTTCGGTGCGCGCGACCACAACCAAGGTCGCGTGGTCTGGTTGCGTCGCCGGCCGCCCCTCGGGGATTACGAACAGATCGTTCTCCAGTCGGGGTTGGGGCGAGTGTCGGACATTCAACCGGTCGATATCGATGGCGACGGGGACCTCGACTTGCTCGTCGCGGAGTTCGGGTATCACGACACGGGAAAGATCGCCTTGCTCAGAAATACCGCCGCATCCGGCGATCGCCCGCAGTTCGAACTTGAGGTGTTGGACCCTCGACCGGGAACCAGTCACATCCTGGTCCACGACTTGAACGATGACGGTCGGCCGGACTTTTTGGCCTTGACCAGTCAGGAGTACGAGTGGGTGGCGGCGTTCCTCAATCAGCTCGATGACCGGTTCCATCAACGGACGATTTGGGCAGCGCCCGACCAGAGCTTTGGACTGACCGCCATCCGGCTGGTTGACATGGACCAGGACGGGAACACGGATATCCTCTTCACGAATGGCGATACCTTCGACGATCAATATGTGAGACCGTCTCACGGTGTCCAGTGGCTCAAGAATCTGGGCGGACAGCAATTCGCCTACCGACGACTTGCCGATCTGCCGGGCGCCCACGCCGCCCAGGCTGCCGATTTCGATCGCGACGGAGATCTCGACCTGATTGCCGTCGTTTGGCTTCATGACCAACTGTACCCAGTGAGTGCGGTGTCCGAGCCGATGGCTTCGATCGTGTACCTGGAGCAAGCATCCCCCGGGAAATTTGAAGGTCACACGCTTGAGCTCGGGTTTCCGTATCACGCAGCTTTGGAAGTCGCAGACTTCGATAACGACGGCGATCCCGATTTCGCGGTGGGCTGGCAGCCACACAAGAAGTTCCCTGACCAGCCGCAGTGCATCACGGTCTGGTGGAACCGGGCCGTGACGAAGACCGACTGAAGCGAGCCGCGCCCGCCGATCGAGTCGCGTCGGAAGGGATCGATCCGAAACGAGGTGAGGGCTAACTCGGAAAGTGGGGTTGATGCACAGGTCTCCTGCTGTCACGAAGCCGGTTGCGGTCGTTTCCTTCCTGTTGACGTTGCTCGTCGGCTGCTCGCCGTCGCGCCAAGAGGGCGGTCCCTCTTCGTCGCCGGATGCTCCAAGCGCCGCGCCCGCGCGGGCCGAGACGGGTGATCGCGGGCCGGCGGGGCTGGAGATTCTGTCGCCGTTCGACGAGGCGCTCTTCCCGCCAGACATCGTTGCCCCCACCTTCCGCTGGAAGGACGTCCGCCCCGACGCGGATTCGTGGCGGATCGTCTTGCAGTTCTCCGACGGGGGACCTGCCCTGGAATTCCGCAGCCGTCAGACGGAGTGGACCGTGCCGGACGAGGCATGGGAAGAGGTCAAGGCGCGCTGCCGGGAGCAGGAGGCCCGCGTGACCATATCGAGCGTTTGCGAGACCGTCTCCGAGGAGGTGGTTTCTTCCCAGGCCACCGTCCGTATTAGCACGTCGCAAGACGAGGTCGGAGCGCCGCTGTTCTTCCGCGAGGTGAATTTGCCGTTTGCCACCGCCGTGAAGGACCCGGCGGCCCACATCCGTTGGCGGTTCGGACCGATCTCGTCGAAAGAGCCACCGCCGGTGATTCTGGAGAAGCTGCCGGTGTGCGGGAACTGCCACTCGTTCTCCGCGGACGGCACCGTTTTGGGGATGGATGTGGACTATGCCAGCGACAAGGCGTCCTACGCCATCATCAGCCCTTTGGTAAAAGACGTGGTTCTGGACAAGGAGCGGCTCATCACTTGGGACGATTACCGGAGGGAGGACGGAGAGCAGACGTTCGGCCTGCTTTCTCAGGTTTCCCCGAGCGGCCGCTACGTGATGAGCATGGTCAAGGACCGCTCTGTATTCGTCGCGACGGACGGCCTGGCATTCAGCCAGCTCTTCTTCCCTATCAAGGGAATCCTTGTCTATTACGACCGAAATATGCGGGAGTTTCATTCCCTGCCCGGGGCCGACGATCCGCGCTTCGTTCAGAGCAATCCGACCTGGAGCCCGGACGGAAAGTACCTCATTTTCGCCCGGAGCGAGGCGTACAAACTGAAGAACGTCGCCGAACGGGAATCGGCGCTTCTGACGAAGGAAGAATGCAAGGAATTCCTCGAGGAGGGGAAGACGTTTCTGTTCGATCTGTACCGGATTCCCTTCAATGACGGTCGGGGCGGGAAGGCGGAGCCGCTGGAAGGGGCCTCGAACAACGGGATGAGCAACTACTTCGCCAAGTTCTCTCCGGACGGCAAATGGATCGTCTTCTGCAAGGCGAAGAGTTTCATGCTGCTCCAGCCCGACAGCGAACTCTACATCATTCCGTCCCAAGGCGGCGAGGCTCGGAGACTGCGATGTAACACGTCGCGGATGAACTCTTGGCACAGTTGGTCCCCCAACGGCAAGTGGCTCGTCTTTTCCTCGAAAGCCCATTCCGACTACACGCAGCTCTTTCTCACGCACATCGACGAGCGAGGGCGAAGCAGCGTTCCCGTGGTGCTTTCCCGTCTTACGGAGCCAGAGCGGGCCGTCAATATCCCCGAGTTCGTCAACCTCGAGCCCGACGCCATTCGACAGATCGCCGTGCGATTCCTGGACGACCACAGCTACTACCGGGCCACGTTCGAGTACATCAAACAGGGGGAGCTGGCGCGGGCGATCCCGCTTCTAAGAAAATCCCTGGAAATCAATCCGAACAAGGCGGAGTCGCGTGTCGTGCTCGGGATCGTTCTGGCGCAGCAGGGGAAGACGGAGGAGGCAAAGGCTCATTTTGCCAAGGTATTGAACCTCCCGCCGACCGATGTGGAGATCGAAGACCTCGTGGAAGCGCATCACCGCCTTGCATTCTTGCTCGAGAAGGAGCGAAAGCTTGAAGAGGCGGTAGAGCTTTGTCGGCGAGCGGTGGAGCTGGCCCCGACGCTTTGCCAAACGCAGATGATGCTGGGGTTGATGCTCATGAAGACCGGCAACCTCGACGAAGCCCAGGAGCATTTCGTCGAGGCCGTCCGCCTCGATGCAGGCGACGTGGACGCCAACTTCTACTGCGGACACGTCCTGTTCCGCCAAGGCCGTGCGGAGGAGGCGGTCCCCTACTACGAACGCGCGCTGGAACAGGACTCCAAGCTCGTTCCGGCAATGCTGGAGCTTGCCGCCATTCGGATGACGTTTGACCGGCCCGATTTGTGCGACCTCGATCAGGCGATTGCCCTTGCCGAGAAGGCCTGCGACGTGACACACCACCAGGACGCGCTCACCCTGAAGACGCTGGCCGCGGCGTATGCGTTTGCACGGCGATTCGATGACGCCGTGAGCACGGCAAGAAGTGCGTCGCAACTCGCACTCGCCGCCGGCGATCCGGAATTGGCCTACACGACTCAAAAGCTGCTCGACGTGTACGAGAAGCTCCAAGCCGAAAGCCAGGAGTAATCGACGTCCTGCGAGGCACTTGCGTAGGGTCAGACAATTGGAGCGACGTCCAACTCTTGTGAAAACCTTGTTCGACTGTCTGATTTGGGTTGACACGGCGTAAGTGTTTCTGTATCAGCACCTTCCGTGGTTCACGGTTGACCGAGGCTTCACGGAAGGAGCACGTACATGGAAGCGAGGTGGTCTTTGACCGGGTGATGCCGCGGCTGGAGCGGTTCATGGAACCGTTTGTCGAGAGCCTCGTCCGCAGAGAGCAGGTCGAGCACGCCCGGACGTTCGTGCAGGGGCTGCTCTCGGACTTGGATCACAAGAATGTGGAGTCGATCGCCTATCGGTTCGGACAGGAGCGGATGCCGTTGCAGTGGTTCGTCGGCGTTTCCGGCTGGAACGACGAGCCGTTGCGTGAGGAGTTGGTCCGGCAGGTGGATGAGCAATTGGGCGAAGAGGACGGCGTAATCGGGACGGTCGCCAGGTGGTCTTTCGGCCGCCCCTTACCTCCTGGATTCCGCGGCTCCTGGGCTGTAGGCTGGTTCTCGGCGGGCTCGCGCGGACCTCCCCGTGCTGCAAACGGGAGAGCGCGTCAACGTGCGTTGGCTTCAGTCTGGCCCGGGCATTCGGAGATCAGCCGATGGAGATCGTGGATCTAAGTCCCGAACACGAATCGCTGTACTTCTCCTGTTTGGAAGACTGGTCCGAGGAAATGCAGGAGGCGGGAAGTCACAAGGAGACCTGGTACGGGCGAATGAAAGGAAACGGGCTTCGAGTGAAGCTTGCCCTGGACGACGCAGGAGAGGTGGGCGGGATGATTCAGTACTTGCCCATCGAGCGGTCGTTCGCCGACGGCCGGGGTCTCCACCTGGTCACCTGCATTTGGGTGCACGGGTACAAGCAGGGGCGGGGCAACTTCCAGAAGCGAGGGATGGGCAAGGCCCTGCTCCGCGCCGCGGAGGAGGACGCCAAGGCCCTGGGCTCCCAAGGCATGGCCGCCTGGGGCCTCTGGATTCCCGTGTGGATGAAGGCTTCGTGGTTCAAGAAGCAGGGATACCGCAAGGCGGACCGCGACGGGATTCGGGTCCTCGTTTGGAAGCCGTTTTCCGACGACGCCGTTGCACCCAAGTGGGTGCGGCAGAAGAAGAAACCAGAGCCCGTGCCCGGCCAGGTAACCGTCACGGCGTTCATCAACGGCTGGTGCCCGGCGCAGAACATCGTCTTCGAACGCGCCAAGCGGGCGGCATCATCGTTTGGAGACGAGGTCGTGTTTCGCGAGATCAACACCTTCGATCACGAAGTCTTCCTGGAATGGGGGATTACCGATGCCCTGTTCATCGACAACAGGGAGGTGGCCACCGGCCCGCCCCCTCCGTACGAAAAGATCGAACGCCTGATTGCCAAACGAGTGCGAAAGCTCTGACGGGCGGGCTCGTGGCTCGGAAGCTTGACGCACCCGGCGCCGACGATCTCCTCGGTTCGAGGAACGGAGCCTCACTACGCCTCGTTTGCACCAGCCGTCGATCTACCGTCGCACCGGGATACCGCGGGACTCGAGGTACTCCTTCATCTCGCGGATAGAGAACGTGCCGAAGTGGGCGATCGAGGCGACCAGCACGGCATCGGCGTGGGCCTCGGTGATCGCCTCATAAAGATGCTCCAGGGCGCCCGCGCCCCCGGACGCGATCACCGGCAAGCTCACCGCGTCGGCGATCGCCCGGGTCATGGGGATATCGTACCCCGTCTGCATGCCGTCGGCGTCCATGCTGGTGGGCAGGATCGCGCCGGCGCCGAACGATTCGACCTTTCGGGCCCACTCGATGGCGTCGATGCCCGCGCCCTCCGTGCCGCCGCGAACCACGACCTCGAAGCCGGAAGGCAGCGCGTCGCTCTTGCGCGTGTCGATGGCCACCGTGATCCTCTCGGAGCCGAATCGCTTGGCTGCCTCCTGGACGAGATCGGGCCGGCGGACCGCCGCGGTGTTGATCGAGACCTTCGAGACCCCGACGTCCACGAGCGCCTCGATGTTTTCGAGGCTGGCGATGCCTCCGCCGACGGTGAGCGGAATCGAGATCCCTTCCACGGTCCGCCTAACCGCGTCGATCATCGTCTTGCGGTTCTCGATCGTGGCGGTGATGTCCAGGAACACCAGCTCGTCGGCGCCCGCTTCGCTGTAGGCGGCGCCCGCTTCCGCCGGGTCGCCGACTTCCTTGAGATTCACGAAGTTCACGCCCTTCACCAGCCGGCCGTCCTTGACGTCCAAGCAGGGGATGATTCGTCGGTAGTCCATGGCTTGCTCCTTTTGTCTTGCGCAAATATCCAACGATCCGATAGAAAGCTAGGACGAGTCGAGGTATCTGGTTTCGAGTTCCGCC
>CAZDHR010000004.1:0-51943 GCA_964505295.1 uncultured Planctomycetaceae bacterium | reverse complement strand
CGGCCGCTGCCGGCGAGTCCCCCTCGCGAGCCGGCGAGATGCGACGCGTGGCCGCGGCGATGAAGATGCGCCAGGCGGTCGACGACGACGAAGTGCCCTTGACGCAGCGTGAGACCCAGGTGCTCCGGCACGTCGCACTCGGCCTGAGCAACAAAGAGATCGGCCGCTCGCTGGAGATCAGCGTCGAGACGGTCAAGGAGCACGTCCAGAACATCTTGCGCAAGATCGCCGTCAGCGACCGCACCCAGGCCGCCGTTTGGGCGGTGCGGAAGGGACTGGTGTAATCGAGGCTTCCTCGTTCAATTGCTTTCTGCCTTGGACCTTGACTGCTTTGACGTCGAGTGGTCCGACTCGTCCGTGCCCCGCTTGTGCGATGCGTCGGATCACTTCGGCTCGCAGTCCGGCGTGTTGGGTTTCGAGTTCGCGGTAGACTCGGAATGCCTCACGAGCGAACTCTTCGCGCGAGGAGAACTCGCCGCTGGCGATTTTCTCTTGCACGTATCGCTCGATGTCAGAAGTGCTCTGCGTCATCCGATCTGCTCCCTTGTCGGGGCTCACCCTTCACTGTACCACAGCGAGCTGACATTTGTCAAAACGGGTCTCAGGCGAATCCGTTGAATCAGATCCAACGATGAATCAGGACGCCCGGACGCTTCCCGAAAGCGAGCCGCCCGGCCGTTATTTGGCCCGCGGATGGGCCCGCTCGTACGCCGCGCGGAGACCCGCGGTGCTCACGTGCGTGTAGATCTGCGTGGTGACGAGGCTCTTGTGGCCCAGTAGCTCCTGCACGCTGCGGATGTCCGCGCCGCGATCTAAGAGGTGGGTGGCGAAGCTGTGGCGGAGGGAGTGGGGGGTGGTCCGGGTGTCGAGCCCGGTTTGGCGGAGGTATTTCTCCAGCATCCGGCCGACGCTTCGGGTCGTGATGCGGCGGCCGAACTTGTTGGTGAACACCGGGGCTTCTGCACCCGTTGGCTCGCTGGAGCTGAGCTTGCGGGCGCGGAGCCACCGCTTCAGCGCCCGGGACGCATAGGAGCCGACCGGCGTCAGCCGTTCGCGTCGGCCCTTGCCGCGCACGCGGACCACGCCGGCCTCGAAATCGAGATCGCCTTGGGACAGACCCACCAGTTCGCTCACCCGCAGGCCCGCCGAGTACATCGTCTCCAGGATGGCCCGATCGCGAAGCCCGAGCGGCTGGTCGGCGGGCGGGGCTTCGAGCAGTCGCCCGATCTCTTCGGCCGAGAGGAAGTGGGGCAGCGATCGCTCCTTGCGAGGGTTGCGGAGCGGCTTGGCAGGGTTCTGCTCGGTCCAGCCCTCCCGCTGGCCGAAGCGAAAGAAGCTCCGCGTGGAGGCGAGCCGGCGGGCGATCGTGCTTCGGGCATAGCCGGCCTCGTGGAGCGCGGCCACGTAGCCCCGCAGATCGAGCACCGACACCTGGCCGGGCCTCGGGCACGTTCCGCGCGACTCCACCAAGTAGTCGATCAGCCCCGTCAGATCTTCGCGATAGCTCTTGACGGTCAGATCCGACGCGTTCCGTTCAACGCGAAGGTATTGCAGGAAGCGGGCGATGGCGGTGCGCATCGGCGGGCGGAGACTTCTTGGGCGGAGCCTTCCGAGGGGGGAAGCAAACGCTACGATCAGAGCGGCTCGTCCTTGTCGGTCGCCAGGGGAATGTTGAATCGTTTGGAGAGACTGTGCTTGCGGCTCTCCTGGCGGATCTTCTGACTGAGGACGGCGGCGTCGTACCAGGTGAAGCTGAGTTCCGGATTCGAGGCGTAGCGTCCCAAGACCCGCAGGGTCTCGGCGCGACTCGCGTCGTCATAGAGAAACACGTATCGCTCCGATCCCTTCACCAGCGCCAACACGTTGATGTCTTGAGCCATCGGGTGCTCTCCTCAGCAATCACGCGAATCCGTTCTGCGCACGACGAGAAGCGGGAGCCGGCATCGCGGCGGGCGGCCTTCCTCACCGTTGTTTGTTATCGGACAGTTGGCCACCGCCACACCACTCGCGTTTCGCCCGCTCCACCTCGCGCGCTGAGCATCTCCCAGATGTGCATGTGGCAACAGAATCGGATGAAGTCGTCGCTGCGCTCTAGGTAACTCTGCCACCCCCCGAATCGTGCGTCGTCCCGGAAAAAGTGGTAGCTGGCCAATGCCTCCGTGAATTCCGAGTCGTGTCCGTTGTACGTCCGCGTGTGCTCGATCACCGGGGCATCGCTCGGCCGGCACGGGGGACGTTCGGGGCTGGGAGGCGGCGAGATGAACCCGCGCGAGTCGGGCCAGGCCGGGGGTAGGCCCGGAGCGATCGTACTGGTCATAACGCCCATTCCGGTCGTATCGACGGACGAACCGTCGTCGGCCGCCGCCGGGGGGTCGGTGCTAGCAGCGAACCTCGCCGGCCGCGCGGCCCCCGAGTCGGATTCCGATTCGGGCGAACCGTACGCCGGAGTCTGGGTCTCCAGTTGCTCCTTGGCCAGCGCCATCTCCGCCTCGAGCACCAACCTGTCCGGAATGTGCTCCTCCTGGGGCGTTCCCCAGGGCAGCCCATAGCCGGGCGGGATCGGGTGGAAGCAGGGATTCGCCGTGTACCACTCGACGCGCAAGCCGCAACGAGGCGGATAATAGGGCCAGAAATCGGTGACCGTCCCGAGGACGACCACGTCCACGCCGAGGATCTCCGCCAGCCGCCGCACGTCGCTCGGGCCCTCCAGTTGGAGCTGGTTTGCGGCGATCGTCCGCTCCACCACGTCGACCGGCACGACCTCGAAACCCGGCACCAGTTGCAGCTCGTTGAAGTACGACAAAGCGAACTGGCGACCGTCCACGGTCGGCTCGGTGCTCTGGTTGAAGAAGGGGACCACGGCCACCTTCGACAATTGCGGAAACGGATTGTGGAGCGTCGGCTGATGGGCGATCTCCGGCAGGTAACAACAGCCGGTCAAGGGCACGAAAGCGAGGATGATTAGGGGACGCCACATGACGTGCACAACCGTTCGGAAACGTGGCCCCCTCTCGCAACCCCCTCATTCGGGCTATCAGCCGACGGGCGCGTACCCGTGCGGGATGGCCGTTACAGCTCGCGTTATCGGTAAGGTCGCCCCAGTTTCTCCAGTCGGACTGGGTGAGGATTCTGCTTTTACTGATCTTGAACCGGTCAGGTAGGGGTGGAGAATGGTGTGGGGCGCTGGAGCCCGTCGTCATTCCCCATGCCACCCCTCTGAAGAGCGGATAGGCCCCTTGGAACTCCCACGAAACCCTACTCGAGCGGTACGCATCGGAACGGTGACGATCGGAGGAGGAAACCCGATTGTCGTCCAGAGTATGTGCGCTACCAAGACAACGAACATCGACGCCACCGCGGCGCAGGCCAACACGTTGGCAGAAGCCGGCGCCGGCGTGGTCCGCCTGGCCGTCGACAGCAAGCGGGACGCGGAGGCCCTGGCCGCCATTCGCCCGCGCACCCGGGCCAACCTGTCGGTCGACTTGCAGGAGAACTATCGGGTCGCGGCGGACGTGGCCCCGCTGGTCGACAAGATCCGCTACAACCCCGGACACCTCTACCACGACGAGCCGGACCGGCCGTGGCAGGACAAGGTCCGATTCATGGTCGAGATCGCCGCTCGACACGACTGCGCGATCCGCGTCGGCGTCAACTGCGGATCGGTCGACCCGGCGAAACGGGAGAAACACGAGCCGGGCGATTCGATCAGCCCGATGCTCGACAGCGCGCTGGAGCATTGCGCGCTGCTCGACTCGCTCGGGTTCACGCGATACTGCGTGTCGCTGAAGGATTCCGATCCGGCCCAAGTGGTCGAGGTGAACCGGCGTTTTGCCCACCAGCGGCCCGACGTGCCTCTGCACCTGGGCGTGACCGAAGCGGGGATGCCGCCGGAAGGGATCGAGAAGACGCGGATCGCGCTTGCGCAACTCATCAGCCGGGGAATCGGCGACACGATCCGCGTGTCGCTAACGCTCCCCAACGCGCGGAAGCAGGAGGAGGTGGAGGCTGGCCGGCAGATCCTGGCCGACGTTGCCGCCGGACGAGTCCCGAGCGTGGTCGACTACGCCCGTCGGCGGCTGAACATCATCAGTTGCCCGAGTTGCTCACGGGTGCAAAACGAGGCCTTCGTCGAGCTGGCCCAACAGGTCAGGGAGATGACCCGCTATGCGGCCGACTACCCGATCACCATCGCGGTGATGGGCTGCCGGGTGAACGGGCCTGGCGAGACCGACGACGCCGACCTGGGGCTCTGGTGCGGCCCTCGGCGCGTCAACCTGAAGCGGGGCCCGAAGCTGTTGGGGTCTTTTTCCTATGACGAGATCCTCCCCCGCCTCAAGGTCGAGCTGGACGCGATGATTGCCGAGAGAAGGGGCTGACGCGTCTATCTCAGTCCAAAGAGCCAGACGACGATCTCGCCCAGGAAGTTGCCCAGGGGATCGCGGCCGGCGTACTCGTCGGGGCCGCCAAGGGGTACGCCCAGGACGCCGGCGCGCTCGGTCCGCGGCTGCGTGACCCGCTTGAATCGTTCTTCCCGGGCTTGTTGGGCGGCCCGCTCTTCTTCGGCCTTGGCTTTGCCGCCCGAGCGGATCCAGGCGAGGATTCGGGGTAGTTCATCGGCGTCGAACCAGACGCCGTGGTCTTTGCAGATGTCGATGACCACTCCGCTGCGGCGACCGTAGTTGCGTCGGTGCATCATGTTGCCGCAGACCACGCAGTTGCGATAGCGCCACTGCCCTCGGGATTTCTGTTCGGGCAGGTCGAGATTGGCCGGCCGGGCCTGCGCGGAGGTGAACAACCGATCCAACTCGACGGCTTCGTCCGACGCTCGTTCAATCAGTTGCTTGAAGGTCTCGGTGCCCAGCCAGAGCCCGGCGCAGTGGTCGCATTCGAGGACGGTGACCTCGCCAATGCGTCGGCTGGTCAACCGCTGCTCGTCGCCACAAGCCGGACACGCCAGCGGCGTTCCGTCGCCGGCGACCAACTCCGGCGTCAGGGCCGTGCCGCAGTGATGACAGAACCGGGCCCGATCGCTCACCCGGGCCAGGCACTTGGGACACACGCTGTGCAGATCGCGTTCGTGCAGCGTGAAATCGGCGCCGCAGAAATGGCAGTTCGTGCTCCCTTCTTCCCGAGGCGCCCCGCAGGACGAGCAGCGAACCACGGCCGCGTCGCGTGCCTTGGGCTGCTTCACCATGACCACCGCCCCGCAGTGACACCGGAAGCGACTCCCCGGCTTTCGGGCGGAGGCGTCGTACTGACGTTGGCACTGGTCACAGGCGACGATGAGACGCATGGCAGACGTGGTCCTTATGGCGAGAGCCCGTTCGTCTTAACTCCTTTATCGTTAAAGGACTTACAAAAATCAATGCCAATGTGCCGGACGGCGCGTGGGGAAACGACGATGCGCCCGGCCCTCATACGTTTCGCGCGTGGCGCCGAACCTGGGCCCCTGGGCTTGCAATCGGCCGAAATTCCGCCAAAATAATGAGTTTACCGGCAGGATAGCCGTGACTTGCTTGTAGGTATCACCCGGGAGGCGGATCGAGGGTTGTGTCGGGACCCGCTGCCGGCCAGGTGCTTAGGTTTCCGGCTGTCCGCTCCCGCGAAAGCCGACCGAGCCAAATCCCCAGACTTTGCGATTTCGAGGACATCGATGGCCGAGGTGCTCAACGTAGAACTCCGGAAGACCCAGGGAAAACGAAACAGCCGTCGACTGCGGGCGGCGGGATCGATTCCGGCCGTGCTCTATGGGCACGGACAGGAGTCGATCAACCTTTCGGTGCCTGCCCACGAGATCGAGGCGGCGGTGCGTCACGGGAGTCGGTTGGTGATGCTTTCCGGGGCAGTCGACCAACAGGCATTCATCCGCGATTTGCAGTGGGATACTTGGGGCATGAGTGTCCTGCACGTCGATTTCAGCCGAGTGTCGGAACATGAGAGGGTCCAAGTTCAGGTGACGCTGGAACTCCGCGGGGAGGCCCCCGGCCTGAAGGAGGGGGGCGTCGTGGAGCAGCTCGTGCACCAGATCGAGCTGGAATGCGAGGTGACCCAGGTCCCCGAGAAGCTGGAAATAAACGTTAACCACTTGGATCTCGACGAGTCGATAACCGCCGGCGAGCTGGAGCTGCCCTCGACAGCCACGATCGGCTGCCCGGAAGACACCGTGATCGTCCAGTGCGTTGTGCCGGCCGCCGTTGAAGAGGAGGTTGCCGAGGTGGAGGGTGCCGAGGTGGAGCCTGAAGTGATCGGCCGGAAGCCGGGCGAAGAAGGAGAGGAGTCCGCGTAGTCCGAGCCCGGGCCGGCGGAGCGCCGTCCATGAAATTGATCGTGGGACTGGGAAACCCCGGACGCAGGTACCGGAAGACACGGCACAACGTCGGCTTCGTCGTCCTGGCCGAACTGGCCCGGAGGTTCGCCAACGGTCGTCCGAAGTCGAAGTTCCAGGGCGAAGTGGTGGAGGCCGACCTCGACGGGCAAAGGGCCCTGTTGTTGAGCCCGTTGACCTATATGAACCACAGCGGGGCCAGTGTCCGGGCCGCCGTCGACTTCCACAAACTGCCGAAGGAAGACTTGTTGGTCATCTGCGACGACTTGAACCTGCCGTTGGCCAAGCTCCGGTTTCGAGCGAAGGGATCGTCGGGAGGCCAGAAAGGGTTGGGCGACATCATCCGCCGGCTCGGCACCGAGGAGTTCTCCAGGCTCCGGATCGGCATCGGAGCTCCGCCGGACCAGTGGGATGCGACCGATTACGTTTTGAACAAGTTCACCCGGGCGGAGGTGCCCGAAATCGAGGAAGCGGTCGAGCGGGCGGCAGATGCCGTGGCCGCCTGGGCTCGTGAAGGCATCGAGCACTGCATGAACCGGTACAACTGAAGCCGTACCGTCCTGAACCCAGTGATTCAAGGAATACCACTGAAGGCCCACGAGGAGCGAAACCTTGGCTGAAACCGTCTACGAAGGGATGTTCCTGCTGGACTCGAACCGGTACGGTCGCGATCCGGAGGGAGTCGCCGGGCAGGTCCCCGGGATGATTCGAGAGGCTGGCGGCGAGGTGCTGGTCAGCCGGATGTGGGAGGAGCGTCGTTTGGCCTTCTCCATCAAGGGACGCCGAAAAGGCACGTACTGGTTGACCTACTTCCGCATGGACGGACGCAACCTGGTCGACCTGAAACGCAAGTCGCAGCTTAACGACAATGTGCTGCGCGTGCTGTTCATCAAGATCGATCCGCGGATCGTCGACACGCTGGTCGAACACGCCCAGAAGCCGGAAGGCAAGTCGGCGAGCGAGCCCGCCCAGGAAAAGAAGGCGAAGCCCGCCGAGGAGAAAAAGGGCGAACCCGCCGAAGAGCCCGCCAAGAAGGAAGACGCGGTGGCGGGACCGGAGGGTGGCGATCAGGCCGCGCCCAAGGACAAGGCAGACTGAGCGCGTCACCGCCCCTCTTCGGGCCGGTTGCACAAAGGCAACCGATTTGCTAGGGTGACGGCGGTGCGGAACGTTTGTTCATCAGCCCGGCGCATGCCCCCCGGTCAGGTGGTCGGCAGGTGCGTCCGGATGGCGCCGGGGAGGGCATCGAGGGTCTATTCCTGAGGGAGTCGGTGGCCATGGCTAGTTACAATCGCGTAATCCTTGTGGGCAACCTCACGCGCGACCCGGAACTCCGCTACATTCCCTCCGGCACGGCGGTGGCCGACATCGGCCTGGCGGTCAATGACCGTCGCAAGAATGCCAACGGAGAATGGGTGGAGGAGCCGGTGTTTGTCGACGTGACGCTCTGGGCGCGGACCGCCGAGGTGGCCAGCGAGTACCTCAGCAAGGGGTCTCCGGTGCTGATCGAAGGCCGGCTGAAGCTCGACACCTGGCAGACCAACGATGGCCAGAAGCGATCCAAGCTGAAGGTCGTGGGCGAACGGATGCAGATGTTGGGAGGTCGCGGTGGCGGCGGCGAGGCGCGACCACGTCAGGATTCCGAATACAGCGAGGCGGCCCCTCCCCAGGAAAGCCACGACTCCGAGCCCTCCGGGCCCCCCAGCGGCGCCGACGACGGAATCCCGTTCTAGTGGTCTGCCCATCCCGACTTTGCACGTTGGGTGCCACTGCTGGCTTGCCCAGCAGTGCCGGAAGCACGGTTGGACAAGCCGACCGTGGCACCCGTGAATTCAACTTGGACAGACCACGACGTTTGGACCGACTTGCACGAACCGCCGTTGATCGAGCCCGGCACAGAGGCAGCGAGCCCAAGACGACACGTTGAACGGGGATCGAGGCACCGGTCGTCTCGCCCGATTCAACGGAACGCAGAATCCAGTCTCGGCAGATAGAGAGAACCGACTTCCATGTCCAAGACGAAATCGAAGAAGGCCAAGAAACGGCACGTCCCCCATCGCAGCAAGCGGCTGCCGAGGGGGCCCGGCGGGGGAATTGAGCTCTTGTTGGTCCAGTCGGTGGACAAGCTGGGTAAGCAGGGGGACGTGGTCGAGGTGAAGCCCGGCTACGCGAACAACTACCTGTTGCCGCAAGGGCTGGCCACGATGGCCACGGGCCACCACAAGCGGATGGTCGAGAAGCACAAAGCCCGACTGCTGGGGATCCAGAAGGCCCGGCTGGCCGGACTCCGGGCCTTGGCCGACCAGTTGCGGCACGAGAGCATCACCATCGAGGCCAACGCCAACGACGAAGGCCACTTGTACGGGTCGGTCGGCGCCGCGGACATCGTGGGCGCCCTGAAGGCGAACAACATCACTATCAGCGCCGATCAAATCCTGCTGGAGGGGCCGCTCAAGGAGCTGGGGCTTTACACGATCAAGGTCCGCCTTAGTCCGGAGATCGAGTCGGAGTTGAAAGTCTGGGTTGTCCCCTCCGTGACGGAGGAAGGCAGCGGCGAGGGAAGCTGAGCCCGCCAAGCAAGGCCCACAGGGGACGGATCGCCATGGCCACCGCACGCGTCGACACCGGCCACGGGGCCGGCAGAGTCAGCTCGGAGATTCTGGATCGCCTCCCTCCTCAGAATCTGGACGCCGAGAAGGGCGTCCTGGGGAGCGTGCTTCTGAATCCGAACATGTGCGACGAGGTCGCCTTGGTCCTCCGCCCGGACGACTTCTACGCCGACGCCCACCGAAAGCTCTTCGCCCACGTCCTCGCCCTGCACGACGCCGGGGGCCGAGTCGACACGACCCTGTTGGCCGAGCGGCTCAAGCAAGCCGGGGACCTCGAGGCCGTCGGAGGAACGGCCTATCTGGCCGAGGTGCTCCACTCGGTTCCCGTCGCGGCCCACGCCGTCTACTACGCGAAGATCGTCCGCGACAAGGCGGTGCTCCGCGATCTGATCAACGCCAGCACCGAGATCCTTCGCGATGCCTACGACCCGACGATCGAGCCCCGAGAGATCGTCGGCAGGGCGGAAGAGAAAGTGTTCGAGGTCCACGACCGCCGCAGCACGAACCAAGTCACCAGCATCCACGACGTGATGATCGAGGCGTTCGATCACATCGACAAGCGTCTGGAACAGGGCGGGGCGACGGGCCTTCCCACGGGTTTTCGAGACCTGAACAAGCTCACCGGCGGCATGCACGACTCGGAGCTGGTGATTCTGGCTTCTCGCCCCAGCATGGGGAAGACCGCGTTGGCGACCAACATCGCCGAGCACGTGGCGCTCGATTCCAGGACAACCTGCCTGTTCGTCAGCCTGGAGATGGCCCGGCTGGAGCTTGCCCAGCGCATGCTCTGTTCGCTGGGGAGAATCAACGGCAGCAAGTTTCGCAGCGGGTACATCACCAGTACGGAACGGGAGAAGCTGGTCGAGGTCTCCAACAAGCTGAGCACGGCGCCGCTGTTCATCGACGACACGCCGAGCCGCACGGTCACGGAGATCGCCGCCTGTGCCCGCCGGCTCAAGCGGTCGTCGAAGCTGGGCCTGGTGGTCATCGACTATCTCCAGTTGATCGAGCCCGACAATCCCAAGGACCCGCGCCAGGAGCAGGTAGCCAGGATTGCCCGGCGATTGAAGGGACTGGCCCGTGAGCTTCAACTGCCGGTGGTCTGCCTGGCCCAGTTGAACCGTCAGGTGGAGGATCGCAAAGGGGGCAAGAGGCCGCGATTGAGCGATCTGCGCGAATCCGGGGCCATTGAGCAGGACGCCGACGTGGTGATGTTCATCCACCGCGAGGAGTACTACCACACCAGAGAGGAGGCGGAGGACCTGGGCATCGTTGGCCAGGGGGACTTGATCGTGGCCAAGCAGCGGAATGGCCCGACCGGCGACGTGAAACTCACCTGGCTTCAACAGTTTACCCGGTTTGAAGATATGGCACGGCAGGAGCCCTACGAGGCGTTCGAGCCGTATGAAGCGCCGGACGAGCCGCCGCACGAGGATTCCGGCGACGCCCCGTTTTAGGGACCGGCCGAAGAATGACTTCCGCATTTGCGGGGAAGTCGGCACATTCGCCGATCGGGTGGTGTGTAGCCTTTTCGGGGTAGATGGGCGACATCCGAACCGGTGCCCCGGGGCGCGTTTCTTGATGTTGCGCCTTCAGTGCTAGCGACGTTGTTCACACCAGCCCGAAGCGCAAGCGAGGAAATGAGTTGCGACGTGAGTTCTTCCTCGCTCGCGCTTCGGGTTGGTGTGCACGAGCCTTTCGTTCTCCCGAAGGATACCGTGCTGGCGCAACGTCAAGAGGTGCGTTTCGCGATTCAGGGCTGTATCGCCAAAGCGCTTCGCGCTTAGCGGGAACGGAAGCGGCAAGGATCGCCCGGGCCTTTCCCTAGCCCTCCCGCGTCCCCCGCTCCCCCTCTTTCACGAAGCCCGCCCTTTCTTCCCCAGACTCGTCGAGAGTTGCGAATTCGCCTTGTCGTAGGCGCTCGGTTCGGTTATTTCTACGCGGCCCTCGGAATCCCCAGGCTTGTCTTCGCGCCCGGACTGTCCTTGCACGTTTGGGTTCCGGCGGCTGGGCACGTGGGTGCCTGCCCTTCCCACTTTCATTTCTCGCGGTCCAAACACTCACCACGGAAAGCGCCTCGATGGCCACTCGCCGAACCGGTCCACACTGCCGCCCGAGCGCCCTGTTCATGGTGCTTGTCAGCCTCGTGGCCCTAAGCGGATCGCTTGCGTGCCAACAGACGCCGATGGCCCCAAGGCCAACTGCCTACGGGTCGACCAGCAACCCCTATCAAGCCGGACAGGTCTCGACCGGCGCGCGGACCGAGCAGGCGACCATCGCCCGCGGCCAAACGCCGCCCGGCCCAATCGTGCCGGGCATGGCGACGCCGCGTCCTTCGCACGAGACGGCATCTGAGCCGCAGGTGGTCGACGTGCGTATCGAAGGCTCCCGGCAGACGCCTGACGAGGAGATCCTCCGCCAGATCCACACCCGGCCCGGTCGTCCCTACGACGCGGAGGAGATTGAAGACGACGTGCGGCGGCTCTCCGGGACGCGGAAGTTCGTGGAGGTGAATCCCCGGTACCAAGACGTGCCGGGCGGGCGGATCGTCATCTTCGAGGTCATCGAGCGGCCGGTGCTTCGTTACGTCAAGTTCGTGGGGAACCAGAAGACACTCACCAGCACCTGGAAATCGAAGAAGAACCTCCTGAAGGAAGCGGGGATCAAGCCCGGCGACGCGCTGGACCCGTTCGCCGTCGAGGAGGGCCGGCGCCGCATCGAGGAGCACTATCGCGACAAGGGGTACTCGCAGGTCCGGGTCACCATCGCCGAAGGGACCGAAACCAGCGATCGCGGGGCCATCTACGTGATCAACGAGGGGCCGAAGAAACGCGTCCTCTGGACGAACTTCGTCGGCAATACGGTCGCCCGCGACGCCAAGCTGAGGACGAAAATCCAGTCGAAGCCGGGCATCTTCTGGATCTTCAACGGCGATCTGAACCGCAAGAAGCTCGAAGAGGACAAAGAGCGGTTGACCGATTACTATCGCGGCCTGGGCTACTTCCGGGCCAAGGTCTCGGTGCTGCCTCCCGATCCAACCAAGAGCTGGCAACTCATGACCTTCGTCATCGACGAGGGGCCTCGCTACGTGGTCCGCAACGTCTCGTTCGTGGGCAACGCCAAGATTCCGACCGAGAAGCTGGCCGGAAAGCTCAAGCTCCAAGGCGGCGAATTCTTCAACCAGGCCAAGATGCGGAGCGATCGGGCCTCGATCCGAGACCAATACGGCGCCGTCGGCCATATCTTCGCCGACGTGGAGCCCGACTTGAGGTTCTTCCCGGAGCCCGGGCAGCTCGACATCGTCTACAACATTCGGGAAGGCAAGCCCTATCGGGTGGGTCGAATCAACGTGGACATACTGGGCGAGAATCCGCACACGCGGATCAGCACGGTGCTCAATCGTCTGTCGCTGGCCCCCGGCGACCTGGTGGACGTCCGCGAGCTGCGAGCGAGCGAGCGACGGTTGAAGGCTTCCGGTCTGTTCGAGCACGACCCGATGAGAGGAATTTCACCCCAGATCGTCGTGCGCCCACCCGAGCTGGACGACTTGGAAACGGGCGTCGCGCGCAAACCGCAATCGCAACCTCGCACCCGTGGCCAAAGCCCCGACCCGGTGCCCCATCAGGCGTTTCGGCCGCCCTACCCGGCCGATCCGTCGGCGACCGGAGAGAGTGACGTCTCGCAGGACCACGTGGTCGACTTGTGGGTCCAAGGCGGCCGGGCAGCGAGGCTGGCGCCAGTCCCGCGCCAGGCCACTTTGTCGCGTGATCCTCTCGGGTCGACCGCCGATTCGGAGATCGTGATCCGCGGCCAGTACTCGTACTCCGCCGACGCGGGCCAGACGATCCCGCCGCTCCGCCGTTCGGAGACGCGGGCTTCAACGCAACCCGCGACGCCGTACGGTGACTACGTGGCCCCAGCAGCGACCTCCCCTTCGCCGACCACTTCCGCGTCCGGCTACCCGGCGTCCGGTTATCCCACGTCCGGCTATCCGACGGCGGGCGTACCCGCTGATTCCACGACCGGGAATACGACGAGTGGCGCGTCGACCTACACGGTGCCCGGCAGTACGGCGCCAAGCGGATCGGGCCATTCGGTGCCCGACTACTCGTCACTGGGCGGATCGGCCGTGTATGACCAGTCGGCCCCGAGCGCGAGCACGCAGCTTGCCCCCGGCGGCGCCTCCGCCCCGCTATCGCCGACGTACGGGAACCAGTTTCCGGCGGGTGCCGCTCCGGTGCCGGGTGGTTACGGGCCTTCGGGCATGTTGCCCCCGGGCGGGCCGACGATCAACGACGCGACTCCCCTGTTGGGCAATCCGCCCAGCGAAGACCCGCCCTTGTTCGTCCCCCTGAATCCGGAAGTCTATGAGACGCGAACCGGCCGGCTGATGTTCAGCGTGGGGGTCAACTCCGACGCCGGGTTGCTCGGCTCGGTGATCGTCGACGAGCAGAACTTCGACGTCTTTCGCTTTCCGCGAAGCTTCGCGGAGATTCGCGACGGCACGGCCTGGCGCGGCGGCGGGCAGCGCCTCCGGCTGGAAGCCGTCCCCGGCACCGAAGTGCAGAAGTACACCGCCCATCTCCAGGAACCGTACCTGTTCGATACGCGCATCGGCCTCGGGCTGAGCGGGTTCTTCTACAACCGCTGGTACGACGAGTGGGACGAGGAGCGATTGGGGGGGCGCGTCTCGCTGGTTTACCAGTTCACCCACGACCTGTCGGGCACGGTCGCCTTCCGGGGCGCCAAGGTCGAGATCTACGACCCGATCACGCCGATGCCCGACGAGCTGACGGAAGTCCTGGGGTCGAACGCCCTGTACGGATTCCGCGCTCAGCTCGCCCACGACACCCGCGACAACACGTTCCTGGCCACCGAAGGGCACTACTTCGAGATCGGCGTCGAGCAAGTCATCGGCTCGCACACGTACACCCGCGGCGATATCGATCTCCGCAAGTACTTCCTGCTTCGCCAGCACCCGGACGGATCGGGCCGGCACGTGCTGAGCCTCAATTTCCGAAGCTCGGTCACCAGCGACGACACGCCGATCTACGAACACTACTACGCGGGCGGGTACTCCACGATCCGCGGGTTCGATTTCCGCGGGGCCTCGCACCGCGACCCGACCACGCGCGTGACCGTCGGCGGCGAATTCATGATGCTGGCCTCGGTCGAGTACATGTTTCCCATCACGGCCGACGACAACATCCGGGCCGTTGCCTTCTGCGACAGCGGCACCGTCGAGCCGACGATCGACAACTGGAGCGACAAGTACCGCGTCGCCCCGGGCCTCGGCCTGCGGCTCGTCATCCCCGCGATGGGCCCGGCCCCCATCGCCCTCGACTTCGCCTTCCCCGTCACCACCGAACCGGGCGACGAGGAAGAAGTCTTCAGCTTCTTCATCGGGTTCCTCCGGTAGCGCCGCCGCGGGCTTGCTCGCAGTTCGGGTTGGACGTGGTTACAGAAACTCCACTCGGTTGTGCATCTGGTCGACGGTGAAGCACTCGTACAATACGGAGAGCATCTCGATGATGCCACGCACCGAAAGACTGTGCTGGTGGCAGTAGCAGATACCCGGGTGGTCCACGCCCTCGGCCGCCAGGACCAGAAAGTCGTGGTCGTGGGTCACCATCACTCGCCCCTCTGCCTGAATGAAGGCAAGCTGCTTGCCGTCGTCGGCTCCCAACAGACCTGCCTCCGCGGAGGTGGGCACGTCGAGGCCTCGGGCCCGCAAACCAGAAGCGACCGCCGCGGCGACGTGTTCATCCAGGTGGAAGCGTATCGGTGCCGGCATCCTTACGCCTCAGATCATCCAGCAGACCAGGTCCGCTCTCCCTCCGCAGCCGCAACACCACATCTTCGGCCTGCCTCATCTCTTGGCGGATTTCGGCCTGGTGCTCCCAGAAAAACGCCAGAGCGGCGTGGACATCGGAGAGCGTCAGTTGAGGGAAACTGTGGACGATTTCCTCGGGCGACTGGCCTTGGAGTTCGTGCCAAACGTACACGTCCCAGACACGAATCCGGGTGCCGGCGACGCACGGCTTGCCGCCGCACCGGCCCGGGACCGTTTCGATGTGCTTGGTGATGAGAGGTTCCATGCCTGTATTGTACTACGTTTGAATCACCACGGGCAAGCGGAGCCAAGATCTTCCAGGCGACCAGGTTTCTGGAGGCTCGCGCTCGCCGCCAGCCACCCGAACGTGCGGGCTGGTTTTCCGAAGAAAGCTAATACCGCGGACGCCAGCTCCACTGGAGGTAGTTGTTGTAGTAGCCTGTGTGGCAGTTGCCGATACAGGTCGGACCGCGGCGGGCGCCGAAATAGCCCCAGTTGTACGTCGGCACCGCGTAGCCGGAGGCCCGGGCATGGGCATCGTAGGGAATGACCTGCACCGGATGGATGCGCGGCTCCGGAGCCGGCCTTCTCAGGATGGGCCAACACTCAACGGCCAACGCCGACGAGGAAAACGCCGGCCCCAGCGCCATCACGCAGACCAGCGACGAGATCCATGCGGCGGAGAAGAGACGCGCAGAACGACTCGACATCGGCGGTTCCTTTCCTGGGGCGCGGTGGAAGCGCACTCGACGGTCCCGAGGTGAAGTCCGAGGGCGCAGCGGCCCTCACCCTTTCATCGTGCTCCGGAGCGTGCTGGGACGCGTGAAGCCGTGGCGTCGTATCGAATCCCCGGGTTGCGCGGGCCGGTTGTGAGGGCTGCGCAGACTCTGCGGGTACGGCTGGGGCGCGGCGGGGACGTCGTCCGGAGAGGGGCTCAGTCGTAGCGGATCAAGCTGACGTGCCCGTACTGGGCGATCTTCTTCGCCCCGGCCAGCCCGACCAGCTCGATCACGAACGCGCACGCCACGACCTGCCCGCCGGCCTTCTCCACCAGTTGGCAGCAGGCCTCGACCGTGCCCCCGGTTGCCAGCAGGTCGTCGACCACCAGGACGTTGGCCCCGGGCGGGATCGCGTCGGCGTGGATCTCCAGGGTATCGGTGCCGTATTCCAGGTCGTAAGTGTGCGACATGGTCTCGTACGGCAGTTTGCCCGGCTTGCGGATCGGCACCAGGGCGGCGTCCAGCTCTAAGGCCAGCGGGGCGGCGAACAGAAACCCCCTCGCCTCGGCCGCGGCAATCACGTCGATCTGCCGATCGCGGAACCGCTCGGCCATCCGGCGGACCGCCTCGCCGAACGCCTCGGGCGACGCCAACAGCGGCGTGATGTCGCGAAACAGGATCCCCGGCTTGGGGAAGTCGGGAATCGATCGGATGTAGTCGGTCAGCTTCAGATCCGTCGGGCCGGACATCAGCGTGCTCTCCTGGCGGTGGCGTGCGTGGCGATGCGGGGCAGAATCCGCTCAGGCCCGAATATACGCCGGACGGGGCCGTTCGGGAAGGGCAACCGGAGCGGCCGTTTGTTCCGCCCTGGCGGCGAGGGTATACTGCTTGGGAACAAACCGTCCGCAAGTCTGCTTACCAGGAGAGACACATCATGAGAAGCCTGCTCGTCTGTGTGGTGGTTGCCGCCGTGGCGCTCAGCGTGTTGGCCGGCTCGGGCATGTCCGGGGAGAAGAAGGCCAAGAAGCCCCGGCTCGGCAGGCTGCGGCACGTGGTCCTCTTTCAGTTCAAGGAGGGCACCGCGCCGGAGAAGGTAAAAGAGATCGAAGACGCGTTCCGCAAGCTCCCCTCGAAGGTCCCCACGGTCGTCGATTTCGAGTGGGGCACGAACAACAGCCCCGAGGGCCTGGCCGACGGCTTCACCCACTGCTTCCTCGTCACGTTCAACGACGACGCCGGCCGAAAGGTCTACCTCCCCCACGCAGCGCACAAGGAGTTCGTGGGCATCCTCAAGCCGCACCTGGAGAAGGTCCTCGTCGTCGACTACGTGGCGAAGGATTAACCCAAGGCACGCACTCGTGCCACGGGCGTTCCGCCGGTGCTCCCGGCGGCAACGCGAGATCACGTTGACGGCTTCTTCTCCTTCGGGTTAAGCTGTCAGCACGGCACGACTGGTGAGATCGGCTGCTTACGGCGCACGGCGTGTGCCTGCTCATGAAGTCGGGGAGTTGTTTTTCGGCCGATCCCAAGATGGACGGCCTCGGGCAGAATGGGAGGGGTGGACACGACCATGAACACCCCAGACGGCCGTTTTCCGGAGACGTGTACCAGTCGGCGTGAGTTCCTTTGGGCAACGTCGACGCTGGCCGGATCGGCGGCGCTTGGGTCGCTGACCGGCTGTTCGGGTGAGATTGGCTACCTATTGACTACAAGTCGCCCTTCTGCGGCCGTCTCGCGGCCCCCAAAAGAGAAACGCAAGCGGTTTTTTCAAAACCACTTGCGTCAAGTAGCGGCGCAGGGACTCGAACCCCGGACACGCGGATTATGATTCTTCCCCAAAGCGCCCAAAACCCCGTAAATACCAGTGTTCCTGAGGTTTTTGACAGTGAATTTGACAGTGGAGCTTTGGCGGAGGTCGTCAAAGCATGGGCCAGTCTACCAGAATCGGTCAAGCAGGCAATCCTATCGCTCGTCAATCTCAGATGATCGCAGGGTTGAGCCAGCGCGTGGAGTATTGCCCCCTTTCCAGGCGTTCTCTCGCCATGCTGGTTTCGAGAGTAGGGAGCGAAGACTACGGGTCGAGATGCTTATGTCTGCGCCGCCTGCGCCCTCCAACTGAAGCAACCGTGGACTCGCTCCGAAGGTCATCGAAGTCTTCCAGTCTTATGAGCTGGCTCAACATCGCCGAGAATGAGTTGAGCAGCATGACTCGGCAGTGCGTCTCCGGCCGTCGCTTCGACTCGATTACAAAATTACAGACCGAAATCAAGCACTGGTCCGACCACTCGAACAAAAGGCAACGCGGTGTAGATTGGCAATTCAAAATCAAAGACGCACGCAAGAAACTGAAATCCCTCTACCCCAAAATTAAAACTTGACAGAGCACTAGTTTCCTATCGTCGATCGATTCGCCGGATGAGCCGGCATCTAGGCCGTAAGCGCCCGCGACAGGCATGGGCCACAGATGGGGCCCGGACGGAAGGGCGAGAGGGGGAGCAGGGTTAGCGGGTGGTTGCCGCCTGGGTTGCGCGGGCCTGCAGGCGGGCTTTGAGACGACGCCAACGCTTTGTGTCGGAGACCCCTCTTTTTCCTCGATGCGGTCTTTGCGCACGGACTGGGGATGGGCCAGGGCCCAACGGTCCGGCAGAAGATCGAGCAGGTACGGCGATCCGGGTTCAAGGTCCGCGGGATGGTTCTGCTCTGCGTCGGCGAGCCGCCGCAACACGTCCTCCAAGTAGTCGTCGATCACCAGATGATGGCGGTGCGCACTGCTGGCGACGCTGAACATCTGCAAGCGACCTGCTGCCGCTCGGGGATGACCAAGGAACAGCCAGTTGTTGCGACCCACGGCCAACGGCCGAATGATCTGCTCCGATTGGTCGTTGTCTATGGGAATCCGGCCGTCGCTCAAGTACACCCTCAAAGCCGACCACTGGTTGCGAAGGTAGCCGATCGCCCCGCCGATCGCGCTTTTCGGCAGCACCCGCTTTGCCGCGTCGCTGTCCAGCCATCGTCGCATCCGGTCCCAGATCGGCACCGCGTCGCGCTGACGCAGCTCCCGCCGCCCCGCGGCATCCAGCGTCTTGCCCCGTTCCTCGACGTCGTACAACTGGCGGTAGAAGGAAATCGCCTGCGAGAACATCCTTGCCAAACGCCTGGCTGACGATCGCGCATAAACCGTTGAAGCCCTTTCTCATGTCCGTCGGCAGCGCGTGGACGAAAATGCGGATGGAAGGCGAAATGCTAAGCATGACGCACCTCGTCGGAAATCCCATCGACATCGTCCCCGCGCAACACCCGCAGCAGCGTTCTCAGCGCCGCAAGGTTTTCCTGGGGAATGCGAACCAAAGTGCCGTCGATCAAGGTCAACTCGATCCACGGACTGGATCGCGCCCCTCGCACAGGCAGTTGGACGAAGTCCCGCGCAGGCTTCGGAGCCGCGGCGGCGGGCGGCGAGTTCGCCAGCCTGCGGCGTCGTGAAACCGCAGCCGGCCGCTTCCGGGAACGCCGCGCCGCGGCGGCCTCCCGCGACGTAGGTCGACCGGCAACGCGGGGACGCACCCTTCGTTTCCAGGTGTGGAAAGCGGCCTGCGAAACCCCCTTCCGTGCGGCAAAACGCGGCGATCGACAGCCCGCTCTCACGCTGCCCTTCCAGCCGTTGCCGCCACTGGCCCCAAAGAACCTGATTCACCTTTCGTGCCATAACCGGGTAGCCTCCAGATCCAGGGTAGGTGGGAAAAGAACTACCCCCCAGCCTACCCCAGCCGTCAACAGTGTTTATCTCGGGCGCTCACAATCCTTCCACGGTTGAGGAGAACGGCACGAAGCGCACCGGCTAGGGCGAAAGAGGCATCACGCCCGGTCCGGTCGTTCTCGGGGGTGGATCTATCCTAGAAATCTCCCAGACGCCGTCTTCCAACACCAGGAAGAAGGTCTTCTTCTGTGCCATGAACGCGCCGCCCCCTTGAAAAACGATTTCCGCGACGACCGTGGCCGTATTCTTCTCGGCGTCGATGGTCTCCTCGGTGATCCGTGTCTCTTTGGCAGCGTAGTTCCAGCGTGACGTCGCGTTGGCGCTGAATTCGGTGACGAGGTCTCCCTGGCACGTGGCCGCCAGAAACGGCCTGGTGGCCGAAGAGTCGAGCGTCGCCGCCGCGGCCAGGTACTTGGCCACGACCGCGGCGGCGGGACCGTTCGCCGCAGTATCCGCGGCCTGGCCGCCCGCTTGCTCGGGCGCCGGGTCGGCTGGCCCCGGCGACGGTTCCGCAGGTTCGCCGGAGTCCGTCTTGGGCGGAGGCGGCGAAACCGAGGAGTCGTCGCTCGTCGCCTCGTCATGAGGATCGCCGGGATCTTCTTCGGGAGGCACGTCCAGCAACGCCTGTTCGCGCTTCAGACGGTCGAGTTCTTCCGGCTCGACGTAGTAGATGTTCACGATGTCCAGCAGAGGACCGACGGGCGCCGCCGTGCATTCGCGGACTTCTCCTTGTCGTTTCTCCCCTCGCCCCGTACCAAGTCCGCGGCCTCGCGATCGACTCTCGGAACGATCGGGAGCGGCCTCGGCCGGCTTCTTCTGGGGTGGCTCGTATTCGTAGAAGGCGGCCGTAATCAGGCCGATCTGTTCGGTGTATCCTTGGTCGTAAGCCAGCGACATAGGGGCATCGACCACTTTGAACGTATCCCATTCGTACTTGCCGTGACCGGCTTGTCGCCCTTCGCCGAGCCGGTAATAGAAGCCTCGGAATACGTGGCGCGTTTGCGGCTGTGGTTGCCACGCCCTCGCCTTATCCAGGCTGACCCGTTGAGCCTTGCGATAGACCACCGTGGGCTGCCCGTCGGCGCCGACCTCGCCGGGCACCGGCTCGGGCAGGGTATTCAATCCGTCCACCAGCAAGCGCATCCAGACTGGCTTGTCGCTGCCGTTCTCCACCACGATCTTGTACACGTCCCCTCGTTCCAGCGGGACGTAGGTATCGTTTCCCACACGGATGCTTTCGCGCCGCTCGTCGCCCACGTAGATCTCCACGTGATAGAGAGAGTCCGGGGCAGCCGGCGGCGTTTTGGAGCTTCCCACGGACTTCTGACTATGCGGGGCATGTTCGCCCGGCGCGGCCGGCTTTTCCGGAGACGGGGCCGACGGCGGGGAAAGGTCTTCCGGTTTCTTGGGGGGTATGCCGGCCTGTGACGGGTTGAGAAGCGCCGTGGCTTGCACGCGGCCGAGTAGTCTCTGGCTTCGGGTGTGTTGAAGGTCGCAGCGGAGGGTAAGCAGCTTCCCGGTGCAGACACAGAAGGTCCCCAGCACGGCGGCTTGGACTGCTTTGCCATGCACGTTCAGGCCCCTGGCAGCGGACGTGCGAAGGCTTGCCGGCGAGAAGTCGCCCCGGGCCAGCGTGGCGTGTAACTCATCGTGGGGAATCAGCTCGAACGGACTACCGGCAATCGTTGCCTCGCGGGCTAGGCGATGCTCCAACTCTACGGCACACGAGCGCCGCAGAATCCTCAGCCTACCACCGAACAAATGCGCCGTCCGGGAATCGTTTCCGAGTGGTCGAAACTCCGTGACCCCGAGTCGCGAGACGCCGTTTCGTTCGGCCAGCGCGGCCAGTTCCTTGGCCACGTGATCCAGCGTTTCATCCAGGGTGCAAGGGGTCCTTCGGCTCACGTGCGAGGTCTCAGGCAAGGGCTTCGTAGTGAGACACATAGGGGTCTGCCGTTGATCGAGGACAAGCTTCGCCGTCTCTGCCACTTTTTCGAACACGTAGTTCCAAAGCTCAACCATGCTGACCAGCTCGTCGTCGTCCCGATCGGCGTGCCCGGCCAGTGCCTGGGTGAGCCAGAAGCCGAACAACGACTGCTCCACCGCGGTCCACGTCAACGGTTCTTCGTCGGCCCGGCAACTGGCCAAGATGGCGAGGCCTTTCACGCCTTCCAGGGCCGAGCCCACCTGAACTCCGCTTGCACCGGCGCCTCCCGTGGTGGTCGAGTCTTCCCGGGTTATGTCCAACACCAGCAGTTTTGCCTGTGCCGGGCAGGCTTCGAGGCGCTGGCGCAGCCACGTGACGGCAAGCCCGGTGCCGGCCGGATCAGTTTCGGCCCAATCGGACGGCGCCAAATAGAGTTGCCCATTCTGATCCTGATAGGCACGCCCGGCCCAGTAGACCAACAGCCGGTCCTCCGTGTCGATCCGGCCCAGGAAACTGGCCATCTGGGCTTCCAGATTCGCCCGCAACGGGTGCAGGTTCGGTTCCGCCGCGCGCCGGGTCATCAGCAGCGTATGCTCGGGCTCGTACCCGCACTGCTGGAGCGTGGCGGCCAGCAGTTCCGCATCGTTCGTCCGGTAGGCAACGTCGGGTTCGTCCACGCCGACCACGATCGCGCAAGAGCCCGGCGTGGCCGCAGGGGGCGCGACGTTCGGCGCCTGTTGGGCTTCGACCGTCGCACCGTCCCAGCCCGAAACCGCCAGACACAAGAGCGCCGCCATGCACGTCATGCGCCGAGAGATTTCCTGCTTAGGGTCAGGAGCCTTATTCGATCGCATCTCCCACCTCCTCGGTATGTGTTCAAGATAGACACCCGCTTTGTCGTCCAGGACCCGCTTGGTCCTGCTTCCGTCGCATGCCTACGTTCTCTGACCGGACGACCTCTGCTGCGAGAAGAACAACGAAGCTGTCTTGCCGCACCGCACACGCCCTCGTGACACGTCGGCGCACTTGCCGGCATGCATCAGCCCCGAGCATTGGGCATCGAGCCGGTTGACGTCCCCGGTCGGGGCGGCCAGGGCTGGTGTCCGTGTTGGGGCGGCGGCCGCGATGGCCATCAACACGGGGCTGGCTGGGTGGCGGTCGAGCCGATTTGGCTGACTTGGCCGGGTTGCCTCGGGGGACTCGTCGGGGGCGGGCGGCGACTCCGGCGCTTGTTCGGGCGGCGGTGGTGCCGTGGGTTCCGGGGTGTCACCGTCCGCGGGGGGCGGTGCGGTCGGTTCCGGCACTTCACGGGGCCGTGGCGGCTTAGGGCCTTCGGACGGCTGCGGCTCGCCCGGCTCGATGGTCAGCTTCATCTCGACTTCCGACCCGACGTCGGCGTTTGCCTTGATTTCGGCCCGCAATTGCTCAACGGCCTTGCGGTCGACTGCCGTAAACGGTTGGTCCGTCAGCGACGCCACGCCAAACCGGCTCGGCGCTAGCGGCTCGCGGCTGACCAGGGCCACGAGCACTCCGACGCCGTAGGGTGGACCGGCCTGCAACTCGAAGTCGCTTTCCGGATCGAGGACGGTTACCGGCCGGCCAGGCTCGATCTTGTTGGCGGCCTGGTAGCCACTGGGAAGCAGGCAGAGGAGTGTGCCGTCGGGCTGATCCATGAGCAGATAAAGGTGGCCCGATTGCTCGGCGGTGATTGTCACGCGAATCAGTTCCCCGTTGCCGTCGGGGCCCATAGGAGGGCCATGATAGATCCCGTCGGGATCGTCCAACTCGATCCGAAGGCCCGAGCGGGGCGTGCCGGTCGGCGTCGAGGGATTATCTACGTCGAGTTTGGCTTCCGGAGAGCTGACCGCTGGCTGCCGGGCAGTCTCGGCGCCCGGCGAGGACGGGGCCGCGGGTCGCGGACGTTCGACGTCGGATTCGGGCGGAGGCGGTTGTCCGACGGACTCGTCGCCCTCCGCTTCGGGTGCTTCCTCTGGCTGCGCGTCGGTGCGGGCCGGATTGAAGTGAGCGACTGTCTCGGCGCTGCGGTTCCCGAAGGGGCCAAGCCGGGCCACCGCCATCGTCACTCCGAGAACCACCAACACGGTGGCTGCGATGGTCGCGAGTTCCCAGAACCAGCGGTTGGATGGGCGAGTGGGCGGGGGCTGCGGGCCTTCGTTGTCCTCCTGTCTCTTGTTCGGGTCTTCGTCGATCTGCCGGCCGTGCACCAGCGCCGCCAGGTCGGCCCCGACAGCAAACGGTGCCACGGCGGCGGCCACCTCGCCGGGAGTGTCGAAGCGTTCGGCCGGGTTCTTGGCCAGCATCCGGTGCACCACGGCGGCCAGTCCATCCGGTACGTCGGGGCGCAACTGCCGGATCGGAGGCACGGGCTGTTTGAGATGAGCGCTCAGCTTGTCAAGGGTGCTCTCGCAGTCGGCAGTCTCAAAGGGGGCACGACCGGCAAGCAGCTTGTAGAGGGTGCAGCCGAGGCTGTAGATGTCGGCCCGGATGTCGACCTCGTGGCTGTTGCTGGCTTGCTCGGGCGCCATGTAGTCGGCCGTACCCACGGCCAGCCCCGGCCCCGTCGCCTGGCCGTCGGCTGGCCGGTGGACGCGGAAGCGGGCCAATCCCAGGTCCAACAGTCTAACCCGGGCGTCGCGGGCGAGCATGAGGTTGGCCGGCTTGACGTCGCGGTGCACCAAGCCGTGCTGATGAACGTACTGGAGGGCCACGGCGGCCTGGCGGACCATCTCGCAGGCGTCGGCGATCCGCAACGGATTCTCGAGGCGGACCAACTCATCCAGATCACGCCCATCGACGTATTCCATGACCAAGAAGCGTCGGCCGGCGATCTCGCGAGCATCGTGCGCGCGGACAATGTTGGGATGATCCAGACGCCCGATGGCCTTGATCTCCCGTCGGAACCGCTCGGCTGCCGCCTCGTCGGCCAACAAATTCCTGGGCAGCATTTTCAGGGCCACCAGACGCTCCAGTTCCAGATGGAACGCTTTGTAGACATCACCCTGGTGGCCGCCGATCCGCGCCAGGACCAGGTATTCCCCGAGAATCTGCGGCAGATCCCATTCGTCGTCGGCCGGGCTCTCCGGGGCGCCGGGCTGGAAAAGCCAAGGGAACTTGCGCCGAAGATCGGTGAGCCGATCCAACGCGTGCCGGCACTGCGGCTCGCTACCGTGCGGGCACTCGGGTTGCGGGCTGCGGAGGGTTTCGATCAAAGGGTCGCTAGCCGACTCCAAATCGTCGGCCGCGGCCTGACATTCCGGACAGCCGGCCAAGTGCTGGGCGACTTGCTCCATCGTCTGTTCGTCCAGCGTTCCCAGGATGTACCGAGCGATGTGATCCCGTTGAGGACAAGTGGCTTGGTTCATGGATCCCTCCGAGGGGCTGGGTGCCAACTCCGGTCAGTTCGCCCATATCGACGCGTTGGGGCTGCGGCGGATAAGTCTCGCCCGCTACGTATTAGAACGTCCCGGCGTGACGCGAATCGATCAGATTCGGGCTGGTTGAACGTCTCGCCACAACGCACATCGGCTGACTTCGGGGTTTGTGGCGTTTGCTACCCGGCTGGCAGAGAAGGAAATCGCGATCGAGCCGTCCCCCGCCGGTCGGGGGGCAGGTGGCCGAGGTCCCAGACATTATTGCATTTCCTCCAATTCTTCACGAAGGCGCTTGAGCACGCGATATCTGGCCGCTCGCACGGCCTCTGGCGTCATCCCCAATTCATCGGCGACATCGACGGCCGATCGGCCGTCGACGGCGGTACGCCAAAAGGCCTGAAAGGTGTGTTCCTGGAAGTCATCGCGAATCACTTCCAGCAGTTGGTGCACGATGAGCCAATCGGCGCGCCGTTCCGCCGACTCCTCCATATCGTCCGGCTCCCCAGGGCTGCCTGATTCCTGCGGGTTCCGTCGGGCGTCTTCCACCCGTTCGGCCTGTTGTTGGCCGGCGGCGTCCGGGAGGTTTTTGATCCAACTTCCGCTTCCGCCAAAGGCTACCGGCCGGTGCGCTCGGTTGCGGTAATAATCGGCGATCGCGTTGGCGGCGATGCGGCCAATCCAGCGACGGAAGCTCTGCCGCTCGAAGGCGTGGATGGTCCTGGCTACTTTCAGGAAGACGTTTTGCACGATGTCTTCGGCGTCGTGAGGCGGCACGCCTTTGCGGCGGCACCAGTCGTAAACGATCGGATTCCAGACGGCAAACAGCCTGTCCCAAGCCTGATCTTCGTGGAGCTTGACGCGCGCCAGGATGGTCGAGGAGATCGATCGCGATCCTGTGGGACTGTGGGAGGAGGTCATCGATCGTGGTCCCACCTATATGCGGGGCTGGCCCCCAGCGCCGTGATCGAAGGCGGCTGGTGCCGACCCGGTGTCTGCCAGGATAGTCCGGCTTCCGGCGAGTGTCAACTGTCCGGGGGGCGCGTCCCCCCCCACTCTCGTTTCCCGATTCGCGTCACGCTCCCCCGTTTTTTCTGAAGGAAGAAAGAAATGTCCGGCTCGCGTGCCAGACGGCACGTGTGCGTGGCCGAGCGGCGAGAGCAAGCCCTGGGATTGAGGAGACGAGACGATGAGTAACACCGCGTTGAACCAAGTACTCGCTTGCGCGGTGGCATTCGGCATGGCGGCGGCCGCGTGGGCGGCTGAGGGAAACCAGACAAAGACCCCGGAACAGAAGGCATGGGAGGGAGTAAATTCGCTGGACGGCGAGTCGCTGCGGCAGTTCCTCCAGCAATTCCCGGACGGGGACCGGGCCGGAGACGCCAAGGTCGCGTTGGAGCTCCAGAGCAAGATGAGCAGCATCAGGGCGGGCAAATCCAAAGACCGTATTGCCATCTCGCTCGAGGTCCTCGGACAACGATGGAAGCGATGGCAAAAGCGCAATCCGGACAAGGGCGTTGTCGGATACCTCGCCCAAAAAGGGCCGCAGTTCAACTCGCTTGGCTGGTTCTCGCCCGCTCCGTTGTCCGGCGGCAAGACCCCCGGACGCAACACGTTCTCTTTCGACGAATACGGGGTGCTCACCGCCCCAACCGGCGACGGCTCCGTGGTCGCCTTTCGTACAACCGGCCTGAAGCTTGAACTGTTTCAGGGAATCGTTTTTGAGACGCCGGGGGCGGATCCCATGTACTTCGGCGTCATCGAGGGGAAAGGCCTCGTTCACCTCCGGGGCGCGGGAAAGGTCACCCTTCCCGACGGAACGACGGTCGAACTCAAGTAATCGCCGGGCGCGTTGTCGCCCCTCGCGATTGGGCTTCACCAATACGAGCACCTTCTGGTGGAAAGGACATAAGTCATGCGTTGGCTGCAGATGTTGCGATTGGTCGTCGCGGCCGGTCTGTTGCTCGGGCTTGCACACGCGGCGATGTACGCGATAGCCGGGCCGCGAGCACCGAAGGCGGTCGAGCAGGAAGCACGCGGGGCGGCGGGGACGCACGAGCCGGCGACCGGCGAGCCGGGAGCACCGGCAGCCTCCGAGCCCGGCGGGGAAGAGGTCGAGACCAGTCGGCTCTATGCGTTCATCTACGAACGGGGACCCGTGCAGCACGCGATCCTCGGCGTCGCCGCGTTCGCGCTGGTCCTGTTGTATTGGCGCCAGCGGGGTTACGTGGAAAACGCGATGCAGTTGAGACGGTACGAGGCCAAACGGGGCAATCCGCCCGGCCCGTTGGCCGAGGCGTTGCGCAAGGTCGGCCGGTCCAATGCCGACCATGGCGCGGCCGCGGCCAGGTCGCAGGTCGATCGCTTCCACGACGAGCAGTTGAAGACCGTTCAGCAGGACTACGACCTGGTACGCTTCGCGGTCGGCAGCTTGCCCGCCCTGGGACTGCTGGGCACGATGCTGGGGCTGAGCGACGCGCTGTACTATGCCTTTTCCAAAGGGTTATTCGGCGACGCCGAGGTCAAAGCGTTCGTGGCCGGCCTGTCCACCGCGCTGGACACCACCGTGTTGGCCATGCTATGCGCGGCGCCGCTGTTCGCGTGGACCGCGCTGCTGGTGTGGCAACAATCGCGGCTTGTCGATCGATATGTTGACTTCCTTCGGCGGCATTTCGGGCTGACCGACGCGCCAGAGGGAGACAAAGGGGTCTACGCCATCTACGCCGAGTTGTGCAGGCTGACCAAGCAAATCGGCCAGGACGCCAAGGTGATGTTCGCCGAAATGCTCAACAGCTCGGCCACCGCCCTGCGAGAAACGCTCGGCGAGGCCGTGCAAGAGCATCTGGCCCAACACCATCAGAGCCAACTGGAGACGGCCCACGCCCACGACCGCCAGATCGCCATGCACGTGAACGCAGCAGCCCAGGCAATTCTGCAAGCCCTCGAAAAGCAGAACCGTGAACTGGCCGAGCAGCTTGCCGAGGCGGTGAAACAAGACCGCGGGGAGGTTTTGGAAGACACCCGGGCGGTCAGGGAAGAGGTCGTCCGTTCGTTCCGAGCCACCGCACAAGCCATCCGCGACCTTTCGGACCGCCTCGGCGAGCAGTTGCCGCAGACGGTCTCGCACGCCCTGGCCGATTCGCTGGCTCAGGCCACCGAATCGGCCGACCAGCGGCACGCTTCCCTTGCCGACCGGATGACTCGTCAGATGGGCCGTCTGGAAAGCGCGCTGCGGAATCGCACGCCGGAAGAGGTCATTATCCGTTACCGCGAGAACGGTGCCCTGCACCGGGGAGCCTGAGCGATGTTGCGCACGGAACGGACGATGATGATGGGGATGTTCTTTGTGATCCCCGGGATGTTGTGCTTCATAGGGGTGGGGGCGTTCCTGCACATTGTGGTCCGCGTCTCGGCGGCACAACAGGAAGAGGACCGGAAGCAGGTGGAAGCGCAGATCGAACAAGACGAACGGCGAGCCGCCGAGCTGGCCGCGGCCATCGAGCGGCTCGAGCAGGAGATCGACGCCATCCGCAAGAGGCTGGCCGAGCTTCAGGAGGCGGAGGTCTGCCAGGCCGAGTTGGCCCGGCTTCAGGAGTTGAAAGAGCGACTTGAGAAAGAGCGGTTGGCGTTGTTGCGCAAGCTGGAGGCACTCAAAGCTGGCTCGGGCTCGCATGGCGAGGAGGGTGAGTCTCTTCGCCAGCAAGAAGCCGAAGCCCGCCGCAAGCTGGAAGCGCTGAAGCAAGAGATCACCCGGCTGAATCAGAAGATTGCCCAGATGACGCCGTCGGCCGCTCCCGGTGGCGATCCGCCTGAGGAAGGGCCGTCGCTAGACGAACTGCGGGCAGCCATCGCAAGGCTGAACCGCGAGTTGGAAGCACTCAAGAACAAGAAGAAGCAAGCCGAAACCGAGTTGGCCAATCTGGGGCCGAAGCGGGACGGCCCCAAGATCACGATAGGGACCATCCACGGTTCGTTCGATTGGCAGCCGCCGTCGAATCCGCTCTACGTCGAATGCGCCCGTCGCGGCGCCGTGCTTCAGCCCGAAAACATCCGGCTGCCGGTCCAGCCCGATCAAGCGGCGCAAGACCGATTCCTTCGCGTCGCCCGGCAACGGCGATATGTGCTGTTCCTGATTCGACCGGACGGATTCGACGCCTTCCGCGCGTATCGCCCGCTGGTCATGCAGAACAAGATCGATTTCGGTTACGAACCGATCCCTCAAGACGCCTGGGTGGATTACTAGGAAAGGAGAAAAATCTGTGGGCTCCACACGCAACGAACGCAGTTTTCCCATGGTCTGGCCGGCCATCGACGTTTGCTTGGCGGTGGCGATCATCACCCTGGCCACGGGCGCCATGCAGTTATTCCGTCAAGAGGAGCCGAAGACGCAGGATAGCGCACCGCTGGAGGCGTCGGTCCGGCAGGCCAAGGCCCGCATGGAGGCACTGCAGGCGCAATACGAGGAGCTCTTGCGCGAACGGGAGAAGTTGCCGGATGAAGTGCCCGAGGCCGAGTTGGAGAAGCTGCAGGCTGCTCGGCTGCGCTTGCTGGAAGAGTTGGCGAAACTCCGTGAGGAACAGGCTCGGCTGCGAGCCGCGTTGAAAGCGGCTGAGCGGGAGGAAAGCCGGGTGGACGAAGAGTGCGGGCGAGTGCGCAATGCTTTGGACCGTCTGCAGCGGGAGATCGAGAAGCTGGAGGCACGAATCAAGGAGTTGGAGGCCCAATTGAAGAAGCTACGCTTCGATCGCGAGCAGATCGAGAAGCTGGAGAAGGAGTTGGAAGCCCTGAAGCGCAAGCTGGAAGAGGTGCGGAAACAGTATGTCGACCTGCAGGAGCAGATCGGAAAAGCAAAAGCCGAGCGGAACAAGCCGGCGGTGGTGATCGACGTCCCTCCTCGGCTCGTTGCGCCCGGCGACTTGAAACGAGAGATTGTGATCATCACGCAGGCGACGGTGACCCCGGTCGACGAACCGTACTACGAGCCCGTGTTCACGGAGGCTTCCGGCGTTCGCATACAGACCGGCCTCCGCTTCGTGCGACGTGGCGAGGCACTCAACGACGCCCTGCGGCGCGGTTCGGACTTCCTGCGGTGGCTCGACACGATCGATCGCCGCCGCCAGTACGTTTTGATCCTCGTGGGTCCTGCGTCGTTCGACTCGTTTCGCGCCGTCCGCGAGGAATTGCGAAAGCGCAAGATCAAATGCGGCTGGGACCCTAACAAGAAAGGCAATGCGGACGTCACCTTCGTCCCTAAGGGAGTAAAGGGAACCATCGATGACGGGGACGGGATCCAGTAGGGAATCGCCGACGTGAGCCCGCAGACGAACAAGTTCTCTCTCGTAATCCGGACCACACATGAAAGGAGGACCATGCCATGAAGTTCCATGTTTCGCACGCTGCACCTCGCTTTGTCGATGCGCGCCGCGCATTGGCGGCCGCCGTCATCGCAACAACCGCCTGGGCCATGTACCCGGCATCGGGCCGAGCCGAATTGCCCGGCCTGGCCGAGGTGGAGCGGGCCGTGATCGCGGCCGATGTTGCCTCCGGCTCGCTCAAGGAGAATTGGGAGCCACTGCTCCGATTCCTTGGCGAGGTGAACCAGGACACAGGGGAGCCCGTCCTTCGGATGATGAAAGGCCACATCGCATTGGCGGCCAACCACAACAACGAGTCGGTTTGCCTGTTCATGAGCGTCCAGGTGCCGGAGGACAAGAAGCGGTGGCTGGCCTGGGCAGAGGACTTCGCCGTGCGCCACCCCGACGCCCCCATTGTCCATTACTTCCACGGCGACGCGTTGGCACGCTTTGGCCGATGGGAGGAGGCCATCGCCAGCCTCACCAGGGCGATCGAAACGTTGCCCGATAGACCGCACGCCTTGTCCTCCAACGCCCGCGGGGTAATACGTGCATACCAAACCAATTTCAAGCTTGCTATCGTCGATTTGGACGCTGCACAGGGGGCGGCGCCGGAGTTTGCCGACGCCTTTGTCAGCTTGGCTAACGTGTATGTGCAAAAACGTAACGGGGCCAAGGGCGCTTACCGCAACTTCCACACCGCGGTATCCCATTCCAACGATTTCGCACTTGCACTCGCCGGCCGCGGTGCGATGCGTACAGCGCTGAAGAGCCAGGGCTACCGAAACGCGGCGAAGAGGGACTTCGAACAGGCCCTCAAAAACAGCGCCTGCCAAAGGCCACTGATCGAAACCATCATCGCTCGCGCCGCACTGCAAACCCAGGACGACGAATATCGCGAGGAGCTATTCGCGATTGCGCCCCAGGGATCCAGTTTCTATAAGGATCTGATGCGCACAGAAGCAAGTTTCATGAAGAACCCGACCGCAGAAACGGCAGGAGCATACGCGAACAACTTGGCGCAGCTCAAGCAGTTCAACCCTACTGTTTACAACAAGAAGATGACCGAGCTCGCCGTGAATCCCACGCTCTCCAACGTAGGTGGGTTCCAGAACGCCGTGTCTCAAGGCCTGGCAGACAACAACCCTTTAGGGCCGAACGTCGGGGGGGTCGCGAGCATACTCCAGGACAAGAGTGGGGGAGGAGTCATTGGGGCTACAATTGTTGGCACGGGTGGACAACTTGGTGCGAACGCCGGAATAGGGCGCCCGGATCTGTTCTTCGATCACAAACTGAACAAGATAGAAGGGAGTTTCAACACACTCCAGGATATGAATAGCGCCTTGAACAGCAACAGAAGCTTCAACGTCTCCCATCCGTACGGGCCTCAGGGGCCGCCGGTCCGCATGCCTGAAGACAGCTTGAATGGAGGCGTATCAGCGACGTTCGGACACCTCTCCGCGTTGGACTGGCCGCTGGACGCGACCTATTCGTTGGCATATGCGCCGGGGGCTGATACGTGCAACCTCACTGAAGGGGAGGATTGAATCATGAGATGTGCACGCCAAACGCGCCAATTGCCCGCGTTTGTCAGTTCGCTCCTCGCCATATGCCTTCTAATGCCGGACTCGCGGGCTCTGGCCGAACTACGCGCGTTCTCTCTGAAGGCCGCGGAGCGGGCGATTCGGGACGGCCGCGACACGGAGGAGGTGCGCCATTTGGGAAAAATCACAGTTCCTTTCGCCGTTGTCTTGGCAGCACAGGATGACGTTGTCCTGGTGGGCCACGCCGACGCCGCGGAGCCAGTGCTGACGACAGACTGCGTCGCGGCCGCGCTGCGCGTGGCATTTCTGAACGATGAGGAAGCTGGAGTAAGCATCGATCCGACCCCGGACACGCTCGATACGAAGCGGCAGGCGGTCCACTTTACGGGCGGAATCGAGCGAACGAGCCTCGGAAAAGCGTTTCTCGAAGCGGACATCGTACTCAAGAAGCTGGCCCTTGGGGAGTTGGACGCCCAGATTGCAGGGGTCCCTTCCTACTTGGAGCTTACAGTCGACGAAGCGCGCAAGCGCGGCGCAGATTCCGTGATCTCCGGTTCTCCCTACGCCCGAGTATGGTGGTATCCTGACGACCCCCAATACGAGCCAAGCGACGGTATCTTCGCGGTGCGGCTCGGAGTCGGAGCGGCTGTTTCGCAAACACCTCCCCGCGCGCCGAATCAGACGCCACGGTCGGAGGCTCGGGAAGCTCCAGAGGCGGACGCAACGTTTGCCCAAACACTCACGACAGGGTTCGACGACTTGGCGCAGGAGTTTCCCGCACTTGCCCGACTGAAGCCACTGTTCAGCCTCTTGGCGCTTTCAAAACTGCTTAAGGGGACGGGCCAGCCGCTGGAATTGGAGTTCTGGCTGCGCGAGTACCGGGTGCAAGAAATCCCAACTCCTGAGGAGTATCCCCTACTGACGAAAACGGCCGAGCTGGGTGGCGGGACATCTTCACTTGTCCTTCGGATTAATGGAGGCGTGGAATCTCGCGCACTCCTGGTTCGGCTGCGCGACGGTGACATTAGCGCGGTGCGCGACGCGGTAGTAGAATCGCGCCCTCACGCTTCTGCGGTTTCGTGGGACGTGCCAATCTCAAACTGGGATCCAGGGGCGTGGTTAGCGGAGGATCCCGCGGGCATGCCCAAAATCGGTTCAGCACTTCAACGCCGGCTTGGGTGCAGTGTGTGGAAGGACGTTGCGCATGCGGACGCAACGCAGTCCAGCTTACCTTTTTCCCTGGCTGCGTACTCGCCACCGAGCTGGGAAGCGCGCCTGGAACACGGTCTTTTCAAGCCTGCGCAAAGCGGCCACATCGGCGGCGTGATGCTTTCAGGCATGGCGCAAATCGAGGGGGCGGAGCGGGCGGAGGTGAGTCTTGCCGGGGGCAACTTCTCCCTGGTCGTCGACGGCCAGAACGCCCGGATCGATCCCAGGCTCTTCCGCAAGTTCGTCACCGCCTTGTGGTGCGTCTATTACTCGGAGCAGGCCCCGGGCATCTCGATCGACCCGCCTGCCCGGGACCCGGATGAAGAAGTGAGCAGGGAGGAGTTCATGAAGCCCGAGAAGCACTCCGTACGCTACATCGGGCGGGTGGTTCATACGGATCTCGGCCGCGTGATGCGGGAGGCGGACTACCTGATGAAAAAGTGGGCGGTGGGCAGCGGGCGGCCCGACTACCCCGGCTTCCGCAGTGTCGACGGCTACTCGGCCAACCTGGGCGTGGAGAACGTGGGCGTGAGCCGGCGGTTCTGGTTCGTACCGGAAGATTTGCGGTTCCGCCGCGGCGGCGACCTGCTGTTGTTCGACGCCGGCCGGATGCGGCTCCTGACGGAGTACGACCGGGACGGCATGCGCGGGCGGGCCAGCCAGGCCGACGAGGCATTCGCCAGCTTCTTCACCGAACATTACGACGGCATCGGCAAAACCGTTCCGGTCTACGAAGAACTGTTCGAGTACGCCAAGCTGGTCAGCCTGGCCAAGTACCTCAAGCAGCAGGGCGTGCCCCTGCACTGGTTCCTGATGGCCAACAAGGACCTGGTGCTGATGGAGGACTCACCGACCGAGGTCGACGCGTTCATCAAACGGTCGGACTACGTGCGGGGGATAGCCATGAAGGGCGGCGTCGACTTGGCCAGCACGCCCAGTTTCCGAAACGACGCGGCGGCCGAGGCGGCCATTCGGCGAGCCCTGGCTTGCGTGCCCGCGGCGGCAGGCCACGGCGGCCCGGCGTTTGGGAGCGTTCCGGCCAGCATCGTTCCCCGAAACGTTTCCTTTGAGGTGGCCGGCGAAGACTACACCGTGCTGCCACAGCACTCGTTGACTAGCGGCAAGGATCACCGCGGCATCCGCTACCAGACGGACGCGGCCCTGCGGGGTGCAGGAAAGCCGGCGCTGGAGCTGGTCCGCTACTTCAACCCGCGCAGGCGCGAGAGCGGCCAGTTCGGCCGTGGCTGGCACCTGCTGATTCCCTACCGGGTCGAGCCGGTCGACGGGCGAACGCGTCCGTTCCTCAACGTCGAGATTCCGGAGCGAATGGCGGTCGAGAACGTGCTCAGCGGCGAGCAGGAGGTGCTGGCGTTCAGCGAGGGCCGGGACGAAGCGGCCGGCTACGTGCCTCAGAAGCCGGGCGCCAGCCAGATCGTCAAGTTGTATTTGATGTCCGACGGGTCTCACCGTCTGGCCGACAAGCTGGGCAACCAGTTCCACTTCGATCCCAGCGGAAGAATGAGAGAGATGTTCTTGTCGCCGGCGCCCGAGCACCAGATGAGCGTCGAGTACATGGACTGGTTCACCGCGACGTTCGTCGAACCGGCCTATTGTGCCCGGCCCGTGGGCGAGGAGCGGGTCGACTTCCTCAACGCGCGGATTCCGCGCCGCGTGGAGGTGAGGGATTGCGTCAACGACCACGTGGAGGAGCTCACTTTCAGCGCCGACAACGAGATTCCCGGCTACGTGCCCGACGACGCGAGGGCCAGCCGGTTCCGCGTGGCGGCCCTGCTGGCCAACGGAGGGCTCGAAGTGCGGGACCAGCACGGCAACCGGATCCGCCTTACGCCCGGATGGGATTTCGACTCGATCCTTCCCGCTCCCGAACGGCAAATGGTCCGCTCCGTTTCCATGGGCGGCCGCCGCGTTACCTTCGGATACACGCTGGACGCTCAGGGGCAGGTGGTAATCGCCACGGCGACCGTCGCGGGCGATGCGCGGCGTGCCGGCTCGACCTGGATCGTCCGCTACGAGTACGACGACGACGGCAGGCTTTGCCGAGTGCGCCGGCCAGCCGGTTTGTCGCGACCGGTGCTCTCGGCAATACACCAAGAAGCCGCACCGAAACAAGCGGAACAGCTCGCGCGGTTGGAGCGCGGGCGCCCCGACCGAATGATCCCGGCGGGCCCGGAGACCCTCGCTCCGTAACCGGCCAAGGTTCTTCGTCTGCGCCTGGCCCCACCCGCGGGAAGTGCCTTCTCAGGCACAGTAGCAGCCGGAAAAAGCCTCCCTCTTCGCCGAATCGGAAACGTTTCGCCGTGCCATTCGGTTCAGGGCTCACATTTTGCCTAATCGGCAAATACGCGCATCCCGATACCGGCCGCACAAGCCTGCTGCCCTGTTTCTGCCGGAATATTGGAAAGAACCTTCATATTGCGATGAAGCCACTTCGCGCCCAGGCCGATGGATACGTCAGAGGACGACTGAGAAGGTTCGGTAGTGACCCGATTCATCGAGTCTTTCGGGCCGGAGCGCCGGCCCCGCTGCCGCACCGCATGAACGCGGTAACCACGAACCTCCACAGACGCGATCCTATTGGTCTCCGCATTGTCAATGATCGGCGGGGCAGATGCGGATGACTGGAACCGTGGGCTCCCGTTGGTCGCCCTCCGATCATTGGCTATGCAAGCCTCAATAGGCAACAATCCAGGCGGGCCCAAGGAGGGGGGCCCGCGAGGCAAAATCGTCTCTTCACGACACGGAGGTTTTGGATGATTTACCATTCCCGCTTTCTGCTATTTGGCCTCGTGGCGGTTTTCGGCCTCCACCAGGCTGCGCTGGCCGACCAGCCGCTTGAACCGTGTCAGTTCGCGGCTTTCGAGCAAGGCGGCCAGCAAGACAGTATTCAACTCTGCGGCGGCACGAGTTGCGGTGCCGGGCCCTGCTGCTACGGGTCACTTCTTGGTCGTTGCGGCGGTCCCTGTACCTCTTGCTGCGACGCAGCCTGCGGCGATGGCTGTGGCAACGGCTGCTGTGGCAACGGCTGCTGCGGCAACGGGGGTTGCGGAGACGGGGGCTGCACGCCCTGGACTCTGCTTGGCCGCGCCGGCTCGTCGTACTACAGTTTCCCGTTCATGACGGAGTGGGGTTTCAGTGAAGGCGTAACGTTGGGCTACTTGGTCAATCCCCGCTGGGGACTCTACGGCAGCGTCGACTTCAACCACACCGATTACAGCACCCAAGTGCTCGGGACGGTCGGCGTTCAGAAGTTCGGCGTGCCCTATGCAGACACCGTGATCGAGCGTACAAGCGTCTGGATCCTGTTTGACCAGTTCGCCGACTTCGAGATTGGTTCCGATTCCTACCTCCATCAATTCCGTTTCTACACCGGGATCGCCACCGGCCCACGGCGCGAGATCGGCATCGGGTTCACCGCTCCCACCAGTGACGACCCCGCCGTCGGCGCCCTCACCCCGATGGGCAGTTCGGGCGTGATGCCCGTGGGCGATTCGTATGTCGGGCCGATTTGGAGGTCCGAGACGCCCAACGGGCTTCGCTTGGACGGGACGGTCGGCTACAGCGATGCCAACGGCGGGGGCGTGGCTGCCGGGTTGGGAGCCGCCGTGCCGATGGGCGCCAACACCGATTTGTTCTTCAATGGCAAGTTGTCCGAGGGAGAGAACTACACCTTTGCTATCGGCATGGAGTTCAAGGGCGGGCGCCAGGACACCCGCTTCTTTAGTGGACGCTAGGCAGGCTTTGCCGGGCAAGGCTGCCTGATCGGAAAGCGCCGGGAATGCGGCTTCCTCGATGGAGGCCGCGTTCCCCATTTCTTGTTGCACGACGGCCCGAGAGACCCCGGCCAGCCGCTCTTTCCTCCCGAAATCCGGCCTCCCGGCGCACGCCGCGGCGCGGGATCGACTCGTGCGAGCGCCGCGCCCTGGCGTCGTCCGACGCGGGCCATCCAGGCCACACCCGAGCCGATCCAGGAGAGGGAAATGCTCGACCTGGTCGCTTGAGTTTCTCAGGGGAAGCCGTCCTAATAGTACTATCTGGCACAACGCCCTTCGCGGGCCGTCCTTGTCGGGGAGGAGCGGGATGACGGTTGCCTGGGTTACCCCGTTTCGGTTCCTGGTGTTCAGCGCGACGCTGGCCGTCTTCAGCGCAATCGGGGAGGCTGCTCCGATTGGCGACTCGCAGTCGTTGTCATCCTGGCGTTCCCGTTTCGACGGCCTCCTCAAGCAAGGCCAGTGTGACAAGGCCGGGGAAGCGCTCGACAACATCGATCGAATCGCCGGGCGACCGTCGGCCGATGATCATGAGACGTTGGCTGGCTGCTACTATGAGCAGGACCGCTATCAGAAGGCGGCGGAGCAACTGGAGCTCGCGCTGCCGTTATGGACAGCGCCCGAGAAACGCATCGGCACCCTGTACACGCTGGGAGTCGTGTATGATTGTCTGGGCGACTACGAGAAAGCGGAGTCTAAGCTCCGCGCCGGGTTGGAGGCGCTGGGGGATTGGCCGCCTTCTGGGGCGAGGGACTCGCGCGTGGCGGCGTTCCGGCAAGGGCTGGGCGAGTTGTATCGTCATCGGGGAGCGTTTTGTGAGGCGGAGCCGCATCTGCGGGGAGCATTGAGACTCCGGCAGATGCACTTCCCCTCCAGCAGCCGTGAAGTGCGCGACAGCCGCCTCGCCCTCGCCGAATTGTACCGCCGCCAGGCGAAACGGACGGATGCCTTCTTGCTGCTCCAAGAGGCCCTCAAGATCGCCGACCCGAAAGATCAAGATACGCGAGCCTTGGTCTACAGTTGTCTTGCGCGTGTGTACTATGATACGGGGTGGGATCTGTCCGGCGACGAGAAGGACAAGTGGTGGGCAACGGCCGAAGCGTACCACACGAAGGCACTGGAGGCTTTCCGGAAATCCGAGCTTCGCGGCACTCCGTACCACGCCGACTGCTTGAACGACCTTGGATTCCTCTACCAGCGGCAGAACCGTTTCGCCGAGGCGGAGTCGTACTATCGGGAGTCGCTGGAGATAGTCAAGGACCTGCCCTCGCCCGATCCGGCCCGGATCGTCGACACGCTGAACAACCTGGCCAGGCTGTGCTACGATCGGCGTGACCTTTCGGCGGCGCAGAGGTACCTCGAGGAGGCGATTAAACAGCCCGGTGCCGTCGTGTCGCTTGAACATCGCTACACAAGTCAGTTCTGGCAGGGCAGAATCCTCTGGGACCGAGGGCGACGCGATCAGGCGCTCGATTGTGTGCGCAAGGCCATGGATCTGGCGGTCGAACAGCGCAGCCTGGGCTCCGGCACCGCCCACGATCGAGCCCAATACTTCACACAGCTCACCGACGCATTCGAGTTGATGGTGCGATGTCAAGTCGAGCTGGCCGCAGAAGACCAGGAGCCGAACAAGGCTGGACATGTAAGGGAAGCCTATCAGGCCATCGAGCGTGCCCGCGCCCTGTCGCTGCTCGACCAGATGGGCCTGCAAGGCGTCGACGTTCTGGCGGGGCTCCCCGCGGTTCAAGCCGAACGGCTTGGCGGAGCGCGCAATAGAAGGCTCGGCAAGATGACTGCTCTTCAGAGGGAACTCGATGCTCAAAGAGACTCTGCCGAGCCAACGCAAGTATTGACCCTCGAACTCGAGCTCGACAAGGCTAAGGCGGAATACCGGGCGACCGAACGGGAAATCTGGAATCTCAGCCCGGTGTGCCGCCGGGCCGTGGGAAGCCCCCACCAACCGAAGCCGCTCGCCCACCTGCGGAAGTGGACCGCCGAAAAACGCGCGCTGGTTCTGGAATACGTGTTGGGCAGGGAGGGGGCGTATCTGCTCGTGGTGCCGCCCGAAGGCGACCCCTGGCTCGAAGCCCTTACTCTCAACGACGAGTTGGCGCAGGTCTTGGGGGTGCAGCCGGGACCGCTGACCGCCGCCCGTGTGCAGACGGCGCTCTTGAACCAGGCGACGGGGGTGATATACGACCTCGCGTCGAGCGACATCGCCGTGCCCACCGACGTCCTTTTCGCGCTTTGGCAAGCGCTGGTCCCTCCCCGGGTGCGCTCCGCTCTGCTCGATGCGTCTCTCGAACGGCTGGCGATCATTCCCGACGCGACGCTGGCTCTGTTGCCCTATGAGGCCCTCGTGGTCGACCCGGCGGACGGACCCAAGTACCTCCTCGACGTGGGTCCTCCCGTCGCGTATGCGCCCTCGGTTACCGTGCTATTGGAGCTGGCCCAGGCCTCTGCCGCCGGCGCAGCGGCCGCGCACGTTCCCAGTGCGCGATCGGACGCTGGGAGGGAGCCTGTTCTGAGCGTCGCCAAATGGGACTACCGTGACCGCCAGGGCTGGCCTTCCCTCGATTCCATCGAGGACGAAGCCGAAGCGGTCCTCGACCGTTTTCAAGAGGCACACGTGCCGATCCGCCAGATCACCAACGTCCGGGCCACGGAAGCACGGATGCGCGCCGAGATCTCCGACCGGTGGCTCGTTCACCTGGCCTGCCACGGCGAGTCGGAGCGAACGGCCGATCCCGGGGAAACTGAACAGGACTACGGGAACCCCCTGGGCCGGCTGATTCTCACGGGCGCAGGCGAGGAGCCCTCGAACGACGGTGACCTGGTCCTGCCAGAAATCTGTGAGCTGAATCTCAAAGGCTGCGAGCTAGTGCTCTTGAGTGCCTGCAAGACGAACTACGGCCCGACGCTGCGGGGAGAGGGCGTGTTCGCGCTGACTCGCGCCTTCCTCACCGCCGGCGCCCACCGCGTGATGACCACGCAGTGGAACGTAGACGACGAAGCCACGGCCTGCCTGATAGACGCCCTCTGCCTTTTCCTGCTGGAGAATCGAGAGGCGGACGAAGGGATCGATTACGCCGCCCTCCTCCACAAGGCCAAGCAACACGTTCGCAAGCGTTGGGAATGCCCCTACTACTGGGCACCCATGGTGCTGGTTGGCCCTTACTGAGTGAGTTCCGTGCTGTGTTGGCCCGGCGATTCTTTAGGGGCGGCCGAAGAATAACTTCCCGGTTTCACTCTCTGGTTCGGGCGGGTTGGAATGGTGGAGTGGTGGAATGATGGAGTGTTGGAATGCCGTGGTATCTACGATTCCTGTTCGGCCGGTTGGTCGTGTACTCCATCATTCCAACACTCCATCATTCCATTACTCCACCGTTCCACCAGAGAACCGGTAACTTGTTGATCGCCCGCCCCTTACAACCCTTTCGGGTGAAGGCAAGGCCTGGTCTCGTCTCGTCACCCATTACCCTCCGGCCGAGCCCCGCGTGCTGGCCACCAAGCCGGCGGCTTTGAATTCCAGCAAGATCTGGACCAGGAGGCGGGCCGGGACACCGTGCCTTTCGGCGATCACCCAAATGGGGACCGGCTCGCCCGACCCGTAGTTGGCGGCGAGTTCCAGCATCGCCACGCAGGCGTACTCGGTCTTGGCGGAGATGTCCATGGCGGCTCGCTCAGAACGGCTGGCTGCCGCGGCGGCGGATGTAGATCTGATCGACGGCGGCTCGGTCGGACAGGGAAAGCAAGTACATTACTGTCTGGGCGACGTCTTCCGGCTGCATCAGGACTGACGGGTCCAGGTCTGGGCGCGCCGCGCGGACCATGTCGGTGTCCACCCCGCCGGGCAAGACAGCGCTGACCCGGATCCCGTGCTTCTGGACCTCCACAGCCAAGCTCTTCGTCAAGCCCATCACGCCGTGTTTTGCGGCCGTATAGGCCGACTGGTTCGGATAGCCCTTGAAGCCGACCACGCTGGAGATATTGATGATGTATCCGTCGCGCTGCGAGATCATCATTCGCGTGGCATGTCGGCAGCACAGGAACGCTCCACGCAGGTTCACGGCCACCACCTGATCGAAGTCGGCGGCCGAGAACTCCTCCACCGGCCCAAACCGCCCCTGCCCGGCGTTGTTGATCAACACGTCCAGACGCCCAAACCGCTCTTTCAACTGATCGAACAGCGCGCAGACGTCACGCTCCTCTGCGATATCCGCTCGGATGGCGATGGCTTCGCCTCCCGCGCCGGTGATCTCCCTGGCCACGGCTTCGATCTGCTCCGTGGTTCGTGCGACGGCGACAACGGCCGCACCGGCCTGGCCCAGCGCAACGCAGATAGCCCGGCCGATGCCGCGGCCAGCCCCAGTCACCAAAGCCACCTTGCCCGCGATCTTGAGTGTCATATCGCTTCTCCAGCCAATTCGCACCGCCATCGAGTGAAATGGCGTATCGGGACGGCCACCGGGAACTTCAGGACGGCCTGCTCTTGAAGCCTATCGCGTGAGGTCAACGGCCTCAACCTGTTCGAAGCGGCGGCCCAACGACGCCGAGCGGATTCCCCCGAAAGCGGTCGGGATTAGCATTACGGCGGCGCTGGACGCGGAAACCGAAGCCCTGATCTCTCGGCCGCAGCCGGTCGGCTGATGGCCCAAGTGCGGGCATGCGCAACGCCACAGGTGCCATTCAAGAGGCATCGGCCCACTTCCCTTCGAGGATCACGGCGTCCTCGTAGGCGGGGTCGACGTCCTTGTCGTCGACGAAGTCCTCCGAGGTGGTGGCGGTCAGCGTGTGGAAGTCGTCGATGTAGATCGCCCTGCGGTCGGTCCAGAACTTGGCCTTGGCTGCCGCGTGGTCCAGGTCGCCAAGAAAGGGGACAAGCAGATGGTCGACGCGCGTGGAGTCGGCCTCCAGCCAGACCAGGTCGTCGTCGCTCGTTGCGGCACGCACCTCGGCAAAGCCTTCCGTCCGGCTGAAGAACGCGCCATGGAACAACTTGGCCCAGTCGGCGTTCGCCACGAACTGGGCCGCGTAGCTCGTGCCGCCGGACGTTTCGTCGTAGAAGGTGGCCGTGTCGGAGCCGTAATCGGAGTAGCTGCGCACGTTGCGGAAGTCGAGCGCCTCGGCGTAGGTCCCGTCGGCGTACTCCATCCGGCTGTGGTTCGGCCGCGACCAGTAAACGTCGTCCAGCGCTGAATCGAAGAGCCTGGCCGAGTCGTTGCTGTCCACGCCCGTCGCGCTCACGCCGTCGAAATCTCGAACCTGAACGTAAAACACCGGCTCGTGGTACAGCCTCGCGATGCGGTCATCGGCCTTGAACCAGGTGGCGTACGAGGTCCCCAGGTCGGCGGTCGTGTCGTACAACTGGGCCGTGTCGACTTGGCCGTCGTCGGAGCCGTAGGCGAGCACCCAGCGGAAGTCGTCCGCCCGCACGGTCGTGCCGTCCGGGTAGCTCATCGTGGCCTGGTCGGCGTAGGCCTCCAAGGCGTCGGGCCCTGAGGAATCGAACAGCTTGGTCGTGTCGTCGCTCCCCACGGCGGACGCGATCACCTCGTCAAAGTCGTCGACCCGGTTGTAGAACGTCGCCCCGTACATCTTGCTCAGGTGGTTGAAGCCTTTGAACCACGTCGCGTAGGAGGTCGCCAGGTCGGCCGTCGTGTCGTACAGGCGGGCCGTGTCGGTCTCGCCGTCGTCCGAGGCGAAGGCGAAGAGCCATCGGAAATCGTCGGCCCGGACGACGGTCCCGTCGCTGCGAGCCAACGTCGCGTGGTCGGCGTAGGCGTCCAAGACGTCGGGCCCGGACGAATCGTAGAGTTGGGCCACGTCGGTCGAATCCGACCCGCTGGCCTGCACGTCGTCGAAGCCCTTGGCCCGATTGTAGAAGCCGAGGCCGAACATCTTTGCCTCGGTCGGCCAGGCGCGGAAGCGATTCCTTTGCCCGGGCTGGTCTCCGAGGACGGCCGTATCGATCTGTCTGTCGTCGGAGGCGAAGGCGTGGACTTCGCGGAACCCGATCGCTTGGACGAAGTAGTCTTCGAGGCCCCCGAATTTCAGCTTGGCGTCGTCGGGCGTGGCCTCCAGGAGATCGGCGCCCGCCGAATCGCGAAGCTGGGCGACGTCGGCGTCGAGCGTCAAAGCCCCGAGGGGGCCCGCGCCGGCCGACGTCGCGGTTACCCGCCGGAAGCCCACGACCCGATGGTCGAAGCCGTCGCCGTACATCCGGGCGTACTCGGGCGTAGCAACGAAGGTGTCCTTGGTGGCGTCTCCGTCGTAGAGATACGCTTGGTCGCCGGTGCTCTCGCCGGCCCGAACGAGGATCCGTTCGACGCTCTCTGCGTGGACTCCGTACGTCGTGCCGACCACGTTGACGGAGCCGACGCGAAGCTCGGCCGTCTCGTCTTCCGCACCGCCGGTAATCGTGATCGCGTCTTCGCCGTCCCCGGCGTGAATGTTGATCACCGAGATCTGGGCCGGGTCGTAGACGTACCCGTTTTCGTTGATCCAAACGACGTGGCTGATCCCCGTGGCGAACGTGATCGTATCCGGACCGCCCGTGCCAAACAGATCGACCGTGCTCTCCACCCGGCCGCTGGCCGATACGACGTTGCTCGCCCGGCCGCCGCTATCCGTCGCTTGGGCGAAATACGTGGATTCCCCCAAGGGGAACGACGCCGTGGAGACGACCACGCTCCACCCGCCGGCCGGGTCCGTGTCGGTTCCCAACTCCTCGTCGGAACCGTCCAGCGCCTGGTTGTCGTTCACGTCGCGCCAGAAGGTCACGCCGGCCACGTCGTCGTCCGAATCGGTCACGGCGTTCGCGGTCAGGGTCAGATCGTCGCCTCGCTCGAGCGGGTCAGGATCGTCGGCCAGCGACCCGATCGACGGCGGCGAATCGTTATCGGCGATCGCGGCCGTCACGCCGTCGATGTCGATCTCGTGGTAGCCCGCATCGTCGCTCGTGGCCGCGTGCTCGATCGTGCCCGCGTGCAGGCCCTCCGCCACATGGTCGTCCACCGCCGAAACGGTCACCGTTTGCGCCTGATGCCAGTCCGTGGGCGTGAACGTGAGCGGACCGGTCGGATCGACGTCCAACTGCTCGTCCGGGTCGAGGACGATCTCGACGTTGTGCGTCGGCTGGCTGGTGAGCACCACGGTGTACGTGTCGGTCGCCCCGCCCTCGACCACCTCCGTATTGCTGCCCGACTCGACGATCTCGACCCCGGCCGTGTCGTTGTCCAGGATGGTCCCCGTCGCCGCGCTGGTGGTAAGGGTCGCATTGCTTGGACTGGAAAGCTCGACCGAGAACGTTTCGTCCGTCTCGTCTCGCATGTCGCCGAGGACCGGGACGGAAACGGCCTTCGAGGTCTCGCCTGGGGCGAAGACGACGGTCCCGCTGACTTGCTCGTAGTCGCTTCCCGCGGCGGCCGTGGCGTCCGACGTCTCATAGTGGACGGTCACTCCGAGGTCGCTAGGCTTGGAAAGCTGGACGACGAAGACCGCCTCGCTCTGGCCGGTGTCGCCTTCGGCCCGCTCGCGATCGGAGATGGAGATCTCGGTGTCGTCGTTGCGGATCATGGCCACGGCCTGGGCGTCGTCGATCTCGACGGTCACGGGCGTGGCCGTGAACAGGATGGTGAGCGTGGGCCGATTCGCCGGGTCGGCGGCCTCGCTGGAATGAATGTAGTACTCGTCAATGACCGATTCGACGTAGAAGCCGGCGTACGTGTCGCCGTTGGTGACCCACGACTGGATCAGCGAGGTGACGTCGAGCGATTCCGTGCCCACGCTGTTGTTGCCGACCGTGTCGAACTGGTTGCTCAGGAGCGTATTGAACGGGTGGGGCAGCGTGGCGGCGCCGTCCGCGTTGCCCGTGTATGCATAGACATAGACAGGCAAAATCAGCGGATCGGCGACCGTGTCGGTAGTCTCCACCAAAGTGAGCGTCGCGGAGTCGATCGTAGCGCCGGCGGGAACGCCACTGACGTCGAACTCCATGGCAAATGCGCGTTTCGCGGGGCTGGTGTCGGTCCTCAACTCCACCGCGTCCACGGCCTCAAGCTGCTCGAACGGCGTTGCGTCAAGAGGATAACCAATCCCGTCCAGGTCGACGGCCGTCACGTCCGAGACCGGCGTGAGCACGAGCGGGCCGGTGTCGATCGAGGCGTTGCTCAGGTTGACCTGGAAGACTTCGTGGGTTTCGGGATCGGGGTCGCCGTGGATCTCGACGGTGATGGTCTTCTCCGTCTCGCCCGGCGCGAACTCGAGCGTACCCGACGTGCTCGTGTAATCGCCGCCGGCCAGGGCCGAGTCGTCGGCCGTGGCGTAATCGACGGAGACGGTTCCGCTCGGGTCGCCGGTGAGCGTCACCGTGAGCTCGAGGTCGGTCACGGCTCCGTCGGCGCCTTCGACCAGCGCCGCATCACTGATGGCCAGCGACGGCCCCTCCTGAACGCGGATGATCACGTCGCCGAAGTCGCGGATGGGGAGCGGCTCGGCCAAGCCGGTGAGCGTGAAACTCGTGCTGCCGGCCCCGTCGTCGGCCGTGAGCAGGTAATCGCCCGGCGCTAGCGGAGCATCGACCACGAAGCTCCCCAGCATCGCCGAAAGCGCGGCGTCGCCGGCGGCGCTGACCGACGAATCGCCGGGGAAGCTGAGCGTGCCGTCGATCGGGGGCGTCCAGGCCGCGTCCGTATCCCAGTCGTGGAGCGAAAGCCCCGTATTCGACAAGGCAAAGTCGAGCTGGAACGCATCGTAGAACTCGGCGGTGAAGGGCACCTCGGCCGTGAAATCGATCGACGTGCCGGGCGTCACGGTGACGACCGTCACGCCGTCTTCCTCCCGGACGACCCCGTTCTGCGCCGTCAAATCGAGATCCACGCCGACCCCGAAGCCCGGCAGCGCGACCTCCCTCAGGCCCACGAATCCTCCGAACGCCGACGGCATAAGCTCCGCCACCGATGCCAGAAGCGCCGCCTCCAGCGGATCGAGCTCCGACGTGTCGATTTCTTCCGGGGCCACTTCGCTGCGCTGGTTGTAGAACGTCATCTGCAGCGTCGGATGGCCGTAGACCGGATCGAACGCGTCGTAGAGGAACTCGGCCCCGGAGTTGAACAGATTCATGCCGAGGATCCCTTGGATGTCCTCGGCGACGTCGATGGCGTAAACCGGCACGTTCCGGAACGTGAGCGTACCGCCTTCCAGGGTGGGGATGCTCAGCTCGTCCATCGTAAAGCCGGGCAGGTCCTCGACCACGCCCGCCGCCCCCTGCACGCTGATCGTGAATTCCGGTGCGTCGAGGTCGAAACCCATCGCCGCCGCCTGATCCTCGGTAATGGTGCTCAACTGGGCACCGGTGTCGAACAGGAAGATCTGATCGTCGCGTGAGCCGACCACTTCGAACGTATCCCCGACACCGGGTGTACCGGAGAACGGCGTTGCCAAGGCAAACGTCCGTCCGGCTCCCGTGTAGTCGGCGACCTCGCGTTCCTCGCCCTCCAGCGCCCCGGAAGTGAACCGGACGGTCATCCCGTTGTACCAGTCGTCCTCGGTGCTCAGCTCACTGTCGCCGCTGAAGGCATCGGCGGCCGTGGCACCAGTTACGTTGCCGGAGTGGCTGTGAGCGATGCTGACATGCGGGCTTACCGGGTTGTACGACGTCGTGATCATGTCGCCGGGATCGAGATGGTTGTCGGCGCCGACGAAATCGAGCGCCACCGTGATCGGCTCCGTGCTCACGCGCACCAGCTCGAAGACGTCGCCGGCGGCCGGCGCCGCGCTGAAGTGGTTCGCCGGATCTCCCGTATCGAAGGTGAACGTCCGCGTCGCCGCGTCGTAGCCGACAACCTGGTGGATTTCGCCCGCGAGGTCGCCGGTAAGAAAGCGCAGGTGGAACCCCTGGAAAAAGTCCTGGAACGAATCCGGATTCTCCGGATCATACGGCAGGTCGCTGCTCCCGGCGAACTCGCTCGGCGTGGGGGCCGTCGTGTCGACCACCGGGCTCTCCGCGTAAAACGCTTCGGTGGTATCCAGCAGCGTTCCCGGCTCGCGAAACTGAACGCTCGGAATCGGCAGGGTGATCCCCTCGAACAGGTCGCCGAGGAAAGGGTCGAAATCGCCCAATAACTCGCCCAGATCCAGCAGCAGCTCCTGCGGTCCCACTTCCAGGGCCAGGCCGTCCGGGTGGAGCGGCTGCCGATCCACGGTTGGGGTGAGGCCGTTTGTGGAGTTGAGCATCGGTGTGCCGGAAATCGTCGGCAGGATCTCGCTTCCCTCCAACGTCCCTATGAACGCTTGGACTTCCGGCATGACGGCACTGCTGCCGGTGCCGACGAGGATATCGAAGTTGTCGCCGACGTCGGGGCGTTTGCCGAACGGCAGAGCCACTTCGAAAGTCTGGGTGCCGGCGTCGTAGTCGGTAATGAGCTGGTGGTCCCCGGCCAGTTCCCCGGACGTGAACAGCAAGTAACTCCCAACATAGTCGCTCGGATCGCCGAGGCCGAGGCCGGCCGGATCCGCGCTGAATCGGTCTCTGGTCGGGAGCGGCCCGGTTAGCTGCCCCTGTCCGAGAACGATGTGAAACGTGTCCGTGGAGGCGGGCACGTGGGTGAAACCACTGGAAAAGGTGAACTCGCGCGTGGCTCCGACGTAATCCGTGATTTCCTGGTACTCGCCGTCGTTCGCTCCGGAAGTGAACACGAGCGAGAAGCCGTTGTAGACGTCATCCTCCAAGTTAAGCCCCTCGGCCCCGATCAACTGAGTCTCGCTCGAAGCGGAGGCAACCGATCCCCTTCCCTGAATCTGATCGAAATACGACCCACTATTGAAGATGTCTCCGGAAAACACATTGACGTGGATGCCGTCGACGAGCACGGTGCCGGGTTCCGAGACATCGCCCCACAGCGTCCCGCCGATACCCTCCGCTTCGGCTACGGCGTCGGGAATGACCGGAATCCCGAGACCCTCGTCAAACGGATCCATCAGAAGCTGGTCAACCGCCGAAAAGGTAACCACCGCCGCGCCCGTGTCGAAGATCGCGCCGAGACTGCCCATATCTTCGTAGAACTGCGTGGTCTCCGGCTGAAAACCGATGGTGTCGAATATCGGATCCAGGATAACCTCGAGGTCATTTGCCAGAAGCAGCCGACCTTCGAGTCGTTCCACGACCGGCCGGCGGAATCGCTCACGGAATCGTCGGCCGAACGGCGTCCTGCGCCGCGTGCGTCGGTGCAGCCACATGGCGTTTCCTCTCCGTCTCAGAAGATCCGATGGATGACGGCCAAAAGACCTCAGGGCCGACCGGAAAGCGACTTCCGGACTACTCGACCCATCCCCCGTGGCCCTGTGCCGGGGAAAAGCGTGTGACGACTATCTCGCCCAACTCCTGGGCCCCCATGCCCCCTGCACAAGGGGAGGCATGCGGAAGCTACCCTTCCGTTCATCGTAGGAAAGGCCCTCTCAACCGCGATACCCTCGCCGGCGCGCGATTCCATGCCTCGCGAGGTTGGCCTCACCAAGGATCCACCCTCCGGACAGTGCCACAAACCGCCCGGGAAAGCGTCCCCAACACGCTATCCGATTGCCCTGAACGCGCAAAGGCTTCCCCTCCCCGTACAGAGGGGCACAACTTTCTGGTAATCCCATAACGCATTTCTGTCAACTGTTTTGAAACCGTTCGGATTGCCTGGTATCCTCGCGGCGCGGTCGCAATCGCGCAACCCGTCTTCACTCGCTGCCACGGGCCGGCCATACTGGGTAACGGCCGCCAGAGGGCACTCGGCTCGATGATCGCCGGAGATAGCAGGAATTCCATGGACGAGGCCGCCGGACAACCGCACGACCACTGCGAGGCCCCGGATCAGCGTCTACCTCAGAAGAAGGGCTGGAAAACTCGTCATCCCGGGTGATGCCCGCCTCGCGCAAGTTGGGCGAACCGCCCGAGCTGCCTCTGCCACGGGCGGGCTTGCGGAGGGCTCAAAGCGACGAATCGGGCCGAATCGTGAACAGCTCGCCGATGTGACGGACCTCGACTTCCTTCTCGTGCCGCGAAAGCGCGTCGCGGAGCTGGATCATGCACCCCGGGCAGGCGGTCACCACAACGTCTGCGCCGGAGGCCGTGATCCCGGCGACCTTGTGGTCGGCGATCTTCTTGGAGACCTCGTAGTGGGTAATGCTGAATGAGCCGCCGAGTCCGCAGCACCGGTCGGCGTCGGGCATCTCGACGAACTCGAGCCCATCAAGCGCCCGGAGGATCGTTCTCGGCTGGGCGCTGATCCCCTGATACCTCACGAGGTGGCAGGGGTCATGCCAGGTGACGGTTTTGCCTCGGAACCGTGGCTTGAGTTCAAGCCTGTCGAGGTCGACCGCAAGAACGTCGATGACGAACTCGTTGAAATCCTTGACTTTCGCCGCGAAGCGCTGGAAGCGTTTTTTTTCCTCGGGTGTCTCGGCCAAGTACGTCGGATACTCACTCAGCCCGGAGCCGCACGTGGCGCACGCCGTGACCACGTAATCGTAGTCCTCGAAGGCATCGACGTTTCGCTCGGCCATTTTCCTTCCCGTGCGGAAGTCGCCGGAGAGGTAGACGGGCGCGCCGCAGCATCCCTGGCGCTTGTCAAAAACGACCTCGCAGTCGAGGTTCCTGAGCACGTCGACGATCATCTGCCCGATCTCGGGGAACACGTATTCCGTGGCGCATCCCGAGAAGAAGCCCACTCGGTACTTCGACTCGCCCGTTGCCGGACTCCTTGCTGGCAGCGTCCTTCTCAGGAACTTCGGCGCGATTTCGGGAATCGCCCTCCCGGCGCCAAGGGCCGAGAGAAACTGCGGCAGGTGCCGGAACTTCCCTTCACCTCGGGGCAGGAGGAACTGGAACCAAGATGCGAGGCGCAACGCCACTCCGAACAGCCACCGATTGGGCAGAACGTACCGGAATACGATCCTCTTGGAAAGGCAAAGCCCCTTCTCGGCCACGTAGTCGCCGCGCGCGGCGGTCACCGCGTGGTCGATCCGTGTCTTGGCCGGGCAGTACTGCACGCAGGTCTTGCACAGGAGGCAATTGTCGATCGCCTGGTAGAAGCCTTTGCTCAGATCCTGCTCGCCTTCCAGCGCGAAGCGGATCAGTTGATCTTTACCCCGGGCCAGCCCCTTTTCGTCTCTTTCCTCCCGGTAGATCGGGCAGAAGTAGCCGCAGAAGCCGCACTTCATGCACTGCTCGACATCGGCTTGGAACCTGCGGATATTCTCCAGGCGTGCGGCCACTCAGCTACTCCGATTCTTCCCAGATTTTCCCCGGGTTCAGTATCCCGTTGGGATCGAATATGCCCTTGATCTTCTTCATGATCTCGATGAATATCGGGTCCTGGGTGCGGCGCATGAACTTCTGTTTCTCCAGCCCGATGCCGTGTTCCCCCGAGAGGACGCCGCCGAACTCGACCGCGGCCTCGATAATTTCGTCGACGGCCCTCTGCGCTTTCTCGAAATGGGCCGGGGCCTTCTGATCGGTCATCACGCTGGGGTGCAGGTTGCCGTCGCCGGCATGGCCGATGACCGTCACCTCCAAATCGGCCTTGGAGCAGATTTCCACCACCCGCTCGATGAACTCCGACATGCGCGTTCGGGGCACGGTCACGTCTTCAGCGAGGACCGTCGGGGCGGCTCCAAACACGGCCGCAAATCCGGCGCTGCGGGCCTTCCAGTAGGCCTGCGCCTCGTCCTGGTCCTTGGCCACGATGACTTGGGTGGCGCCCACCTCTTTACAGACGTCGATCACCTTCTGGGAATCGTGCTCGACGACTTCCTCCCTGCCGTCGCACTCGAACATGAGCATGGCCGCGGCGTCTTCGGGCAGGCCCATGCCGGTAATCCGGTTGATGCTCCTCACCACCCAGTTGTCCAACAGTTCGATCTTCGCCGGGACCGTACCCGCGTCGAGTAGCTTCCCCACGGTCGCGCCCGACTTGGGCAAATCGTCGAACAGCGCGAGGATCGTCTTCCGGGCGGGGGGCAGGGGCAGTAGACGCAAAACCGCCTCAGTCACCACGGCCAGGGTCCCTTCCGAACCGGTCACGAGCGAGACCAGGTCGTAGCCGACGACGTTCTTGACCGTCGTGCCGCCGAACTCGACCGATCGGCCGGTGGGGAGCACGGCTTTGAGCCCGAGGATGTACTGCTTCGTCACGCCGTACTTCAGGCAGACTGGCCCGCCGGCGTTCTCGGCGACGATCCCACCCAGGGTGGCACCGAGAAAGCTCTGCGGGTCGGGAGGAAAGAAGAGCTTTTGCTGCGCAAGTGCGGTCTGCAGGTCCATGAGTACGACGCCCGCCTGCACCCTCGCCGAGAGGTTCGCCGCGTCGATGGACAGGATCTGGTTCATCCTGGTCATGACCAGGACGATTCCGCCCCGAATCGGCACGGAGCCGCCACTGACGTTGGTGCCTCCTCCCCGAGGGGTCACTGGGATTCTCTTTTCGTTGGCCAGTTTAAGCACCGCCTCGACGTGCTCGGTCTCGGTGGGAAAGACGACGACGTCGGGCTTGTGGACGTGCGTGGATGTCCCGTCGTAGGAGTAGACCTTGCGGTCCTCCTCGGAGGTGAGCACGTTTGTGCTGCCCACGACGCCTGCAAGCTGGCTTACGATTTCTTCGTAGGCCATGGGTTGCACGTCCCCTATTCGAAGTGGTTGCCTGCGGTTCCGACTCGACCTTTTTTGTACCCTCTTGCGGCGCCCGTGTCCAGCGAGTGCATTATTCGGCTGCTTGCGAATGAATCGACCCAAGCGACGGATCCGTTCGGCTGTGCTTATCCGGGCCGGTGGGCGACGGAATTCGTCGTTATCTGCCCTGACGTGCCCGGACTCGGAAGGGAGCCGACAACCGCGGTGTTGGCCGGTCCGTCGACGATCGACGACACGACGAGCCTCCGGATGACCTTGCGGCGAACAACCCCAGCAAACCTGGAGAGTGTAAGGCCTAGGTACAGATCCGAGAAATGTGTCCACTTTTCGCGAGTCTCCCAGGAAGACGGGTGCGGGCCTGTTCTCGCAACTCCTTGCCGTTTCAACAAGTCGAGCCTGAACGCGTCCCAGGTACATCGCTTAGAATGGACTCCCACTGCGTAGGTCGCACGCTCGAATCCTGCTGGGGACGCGTGCTGCGCAAGGAGTTACGGCGACGGCCGTTGCGTGGCCCGGCACGCCCGAGATGCTGCCCGCCGATTGTTCCCCCCGCGCCGCAGGCTGCCATGGAATCCCGCTTTTACCGCATCGGCTGCGTTTCGCTTCTGGCGGTCTCTCTCCTCAACACGCCAGCGCCCCGCTGGGGCATGGCAGGGGCCGGCTCGGGCATGGCGCTGGCCGGCGAGCCGGTTGTGCCTCGGGTGAGCATGCCGCCAGGGCCAGCGCACATTAAGTTCGTTGCGTGGCAAGGACTTGCATCAGAAACTCGTTGCTCCAACCGGCGATTTGGCTTTTCCCTTTGATGCTATCTTTCGAGG
>CAZDHR010000003.1:43092-52319 GCA_964505295.1 uncultured Planctomycetaceae bacterium | reverse complement strand
GTCCCAAAGGGGGCTGTCGTCTTCGAGGAAAGAGAAGTCGGACCGCTGGCCGATGGCGATGATCACCCAGTCGGCGTCGGTCTGGGAGAGTTCGCCGTCGAACTGGGGGGCGAATCGGCCGGAAGCGTCGAACACGCGGGTGCACCGCTGGAGCCGGACGCCGGTCGCCTTGCCGCCCTGGCCGACGATCTCCTGCGGGCCCCAGGCGGGGTTGAGCCGGATGCCCTCCTCGACGGCGTCGGCGATTTCCCATTCGTACGCGGGCATCTCCTCGCGGCGTTCCAGGCTGACGACCTCCACTTCGCCGGCCCCTTGGCGCCGGGCGGTCATGGCCACGTCGATGGCCACGTTGCCCCCGCCGATCACCACGACCTTGCCGTCGAGTTTCGGCCCTTGGCCCAGCTTCACGTCGCGGAGGAAGTCGAGGCCCAGGAGCACGCCCTCCAGGTCGGTCCCTTTCATGTCGGAACCGTCGGTGCTCTTGGCCAGCGTTGCCGGGCGCGTGCAGCCGACGCTCACGAAGGCGGCCTGGTAGCCCTGCTGCTTGAGGCTATCGAGGGTGAAATCGCGCCCCAGCGCGGTGCTGGTCTTCACGTCGAAGCCTGAGGCAACGACGTCGGCGATGTCGCGATCGATCATTTCGTCCGGCAGCCGGTAGCTGGGCACGCCGAGGAGCATCGTGCCGCCGAGTCGCTCGTGGGCCTCGAAGAGTGTGACGGGATAGCCGCGAAGCGCGAGGTCCCGGGCGGTGGTCAGCCCGGCCGGCCCGCCCCCGATCACAGCCACCTTGGGCCTGGTCGGGTCGATCTCGCCCCGGGGCGGCGGGGCCACATCTTCGCCTTCGGCCCGCTTCTGGGCGACCCAATCGGCGGCGAATCGCTTCAGGTGGTTGATCGCCACCGGCCCGTCCAGTTGCTTACGGTTGCACTCGCCTTCGCAGGGATGATGGCAGATGCGACCGCAGGCCGACGGGAACGGGTTCTGCTCGCGGATCAACTCGTACGCCTCGGCGAATCGCCCGTCGCCGATCAGGGCGACGTAGCCCTGGCAGTTGACGTGGGCCGGGCAGGTGAGCACGCAAGGCGGCCGCTCCGACTTACTGATGGCCATGCCGCCGGGGATCGCCTGCGGATAGCGCTTGTAGATCGCCTTGCGGGGCATCGTGCCCTCGTCGAACTCGCTGGGGACCTCGACGGGGCATTTTTCCAGACAGTCGCCGCAGGAATTGCACTTCTCGAGGTCGACGAATCGAGGCCGCTTGCGGACCGTGACGTGGAAATCGCCCGCCTCGCCCTCCACGCCCAGCACGTCGGCATTCGTGATCAGGTCGATGTTCAGGTGCTTGTCCACCTCGATGAGCTTGGGCGAGATGATGCACATCGAGCAGTCGTTGGTGGGGAACGTCTTATCGAGCTGGGCCATGCGCCCGCCGATCGCCGTGGTTTGTTCGACCAGGAGGACGTGGAACCCGGCGTTGGCCAGATCGAGCGCGGCCTGCATCCCACCAATGCCGGCGCCGACGACCATCACGGAGCCCGTCATCTTACGTCCCTCATCCCTCATCTCTCATCCCTCATCTCTCATCCCCCATCTCTCATCCCTCATCCCTCATCTCTCATCCCTCATCTCTCATCCCCCATCCCTCATCCCTCATCTCTCATCCCCCCGGTCACAAAAGGCCCTTGCCGCTTAACAAGGGGACCGGGTCGACGAAGTGCTTTTTCCACCAGCGGGAAGTTTGATCGTGGCCGAAGGCCAGGGCCATCAGCTCGCTCACGTAGAACACCGGCAGATGGAACCGCTCGTTGCGGGCCGCTTCGATCTCCGCTTGCCGCGTGTCCAGGTTCGACTGGCACATGGGGCAGTCGGTGACCAGGCATTCGGCCCCGGCCTCCCGGGCGGCCTCGAACAGGTCGCCGCTGAGCTTGTGGATCACGTCGGTCCGGGTGAGGGTGAGACTGGCCCCGCAGCAATCGGTTTTATACGACCACCGGCGGACCTCCATGCCGATCGTCTCCAGGAGCCGGTCCATCGACGTCGGGTTCTCCGGTTCGGCGGCGTCGGTCACCTTGGGGGGCCGTTGCGACAAGCAGCCGTAATACGCCACCCCGGCAAGGCCCTCCAGCGGCCTGCTCACCGCGTGACGGACCGCCTCAAGCAGTTCCGGCCGGGCGAAGAACTCGTTGACGTGATAGATCGTCGCCTTCCCCTCGTACGGCTCGTCGGTCCAGCGGGCGGCGTCTTTGCGGAGCTCCTTGTCGGCGTGCTTCAGGCGCTGGAAGCAGGCCGAGCAAGGCACCAGCAACTCACGGCCGGCCTGCTCGGCGATCAGCATGTTTCGGGCCGGGAGCCGAACGGCCAACTCGTCGTCGAGGAAGTGGGCCGAGGAGGCACCGCAGCAGCTCCAATCGGGCAGCTCCACCAGGTCGACGCCCAAGGTCTCACACACCGCCCGAATACTCTGATCGTACTCGGTCGCCATGGCGTGAAGCGAGCATCCCGGATAGTACGAGGCCTCCACCGACTAGTCCTCTCTCTGCTTCTGGAACATCTTGCGGACCTCGGCCTTGCCCTTGATATTCTCCGGCAGGAGCTTGAGCTTCCCGCGCTTGAACATCTCCCAGGCGACCTTGGTGTCGGCGAAGCTGAAGAAGTCGCGGGCGGCCAGCTTGTACAGGCCGACCATCTCCAGCTCGCTCACGCGGCCGTGGCGGCGCACGGAGCCGAGAAACGCCTTGTGAAACTTGACCACGTTGGCTTCACCCGCCGGCACGCCCGACTCGCGGCTCATCTGGCGAAGCGTGTCCATCACGTGGGCGATGTCGATGTCGTTGGGGCAGCGGGTCGTGCACGTCTGGCAGGAGGCGCAGACCCAGATCGTCTTCGACCGCAACAGCTCGTCCTCCAGGCCGAGCTGGATCATCCGCATCACCTGATTGGGCATCGCGTCGAGCGCGAAGCGGACCGGGCAGCCATTGGTGCATTTGCGGCACTGGTAGCAGCGGGAGACGGGCTCGCCGCTGCGGGCCTCGACCGCGGCCAGGAACGCGTCCGCCGGACGAATCACCGAATCAGAAGCCATAGCTCCGGCCGATCCTTAAGTGACGTGCTGAGCAAACTTTGCGCACAAGCTCACGCTTCCCGTTCACGCAATTCTATCACCCCTACATGCCCGAACAACATACTTACGAGGGCTCCGCCGGGATCCCGCGCCGCCCGCCAAGACGCCCCCGGCCGAGCAGCGATGCTCGCGCGTCCGAGGCGGAGCCCGGGAACGAGGAACCGCCGCAGGACGCCGACATGTCCGAGCGACCGCGGCACCGCGCACCGGTGTGCCAACCTCCTTCTACCGCCGCAGCTTGGCCGCGCGGAACGTATTCTTCATCAGCATGGTAATCGTCATCGGTCCGACGCCGCCGGGGACGGGCGTGATTTTGCCGGCCACTTCCTTGACCGCGTCGAAATCGACGTCCCCTTCGAGAATGGCGACCATGCGGTTAGGGTCCTTCTTGCTCGGCTTCTCGCCGACCCGGTTGACGCCCACGTCGATCACCACGGCGCCCGGCTTGACCATCTCGGCGGTGACCGCCTTGGGTTTGCCGGCGGCGACGATGAGGATATCGGCCCGGCTCGTGTGGGCGGCCATGTCGCGGGTTCGGGTGTGACAGACGGTGACCGTGGCGTTTGCGCCGGCTTTTTTCTGGAGCATCATGATGGAGATCGGCTTGCCGACGATGTTGCTGCGCCCGACGACGACCACCTCCGCGCCTTCGGTGGGCGTTCCGCTGCGGACGATCAACTCCTGGATGCCCGCCGGCGTGCAGGGCGGGAAGACCTCCTCGCCGATCACGAGCCGGCCGACGTTGACCGGGTGGAAGCCGTCGACGTCCTTATCGGGGTCGATCATGTAGAGCACTTTGCTCTCGTCGATGTGTTTCGGCAGCGGGAGCTGGACGAGGATGCCGTGGACCTCGTCGTTGTCGTTCAGCTCGTCGACCAGCTTGAGGAGGTCCTCCTCGCTGGTATCGGCCGGCAACGTGTGCTGGCACGACTGCATGCCGAGGGCTTTACACGCCTTGTTCTTGGCCGTCACGTAGGAGACGGAGGCCGGATTCTCGCCCACCAGCACGGTGGCCAGCCCCGGCACGATCCCATGCTCCGCCTTCAGCTTGGCCACTTCCTCCGCCAGCTCGGCGCGGATGGCCTTAGCCACCTCCTTGCCGCTGATGATTTCCGCAGTCATAACGGGCTCCTTGTAGGGAAAAATCTCGCCAAGGCGCAAAGACGCAAAGGAAGGAAAGGGGGCTCAAAGCGTAGGCCGCGGACTGACTCACTGGCAACAGGGAGCTTTGCCTTCCGAACCGCCTCCTCAGCGCCGCACATTATCCGGTTTCGCCCCCCTTTCCTCGTCCTGTCGCCTTGCCGAGCCGCATCAAGTCTCTGCTTTTCCTTTTGCTCTTCCGTCTTCCTTCGCGTCTTTGCGCCTTTGCGAGAGACATTCCCTCGCCTTCCATCGACTAAAACAGCCCCCGAACCTTCCCCGTTTTCACGTCGACGTCCACGCGGCGGTACGCGGGGTCGGAGCAGGTGCCCGGCATCAGCGAGATGTTGCCGGCCACCGGGCAGATGAACCGGGCGCCGCCGTACACGAGGAAGTCGCGGATCGGCAGCGTCCAGCCTTTGGGCGCGCCCTTGAGCGACGGGTCGTGGGTCAGGCTGAGGTGCGTCTTGACCATCATCGTCGTGTAGTCGTTGAACTTGGGATCCGACTCGAATCGCTTCGCCTTGGCCTCGGCCTCCGGCGTGAAGCTGACGCCGTCGGCGCCGTAGACTTCCCGGGCGATCCGCTCGACGCGTTGGCGCAGGGGCGTATCGAGGTCGTAGAGGAACTTGAAATCGACGGTGTCCTCGCAAGCGTCGATCACCGCGTCGGCCAGCTCGAGCGCCCCTTCGCCCCCCTGGAGCCAGTGGTCCGAGACGGCCACCCGGGCGCCGGCCTGCTCGGCCAGCTTCCGGCAGAGGTCGATTTCCGCCTGGGTGTCGGTATGGAACCGGTTGATGCAGACGACCGGGTTGATGCCGGCTTTCTTGACCGTGTTGATGTGCTGGATCAGGTTGCACATACCGTCTTCCAGCCAGGCCAGGTTCTCCTCCGAGTAGCCCTTGGGAAGCGGTTTACCCGGCGGGCAAGGGGGCGCGCCGGCACCCACGCCGTGGGATTTCAGCGCTCGGATGGTGGTCGTGATCACCGAGACGTTGGGCACGTTTCCGCTGTAGCGGCACTTGACGTTCCAGAACTTCTCGAAGCCGATGTCGGCCCCGAAGCCCGACTCGGTCAGGTGGTAGTCGGCCAGCTTCAGGCACATCTTGTCGGCGACCACGGACGACTGGCCCACGGCGATGTTGGCGAACGGGCCGGCGTGTACGAAGCAGGGCTGCCCTTCGAGGGATTGCATCAGGTTGGGGTTGACCGCTTCGCGGAGCCAGGCGGTCATCGCCCCGGCCACTTCGAGGTCTTCGCAGGTGATCGGGTTGCGCTTCTTGTCGTAGGCCACGACGATGCCGCCCATCCGCTCGCGGAGGTCCGCGAGGTCGCTGAAGATGGAGAGGATGGCCATCACCTCGCTGGAGACGGCGATGCCGAACTTGCTCTGCATGGCATAGCCGTCCATCTTGCCGCCCAGCCCGATGACGATGTTCCTCAGCGCCTGGGCGCAGTAGTCGATGACCCAACCCATCTCCACGTTGGTCGGGTCGACGTCGAGCCGCGTGAGGTTCCGCTTGGCCAGGACGGCGTCGGAGTAGTTGCGCTCGTGCTGCATTCGCGAGGTCAGGGCGACCATGGCCAGGTTGTGGGCGTTCATCACGGCGTTGATGTCGCCGGTCAGCCCAAGCGAAAACTCGGTGAGCGGGATGCACTGCGACAATCCCCCGCCGGCGGCCGAGCCCTTGATGTTCATCGTCGGTCCGCCCGACGGCTGCCGGATGCAGGCGACCACCTGCTTCTTCCGCTTCCCCATGCCCTGGAGAAGGCCCATCGTGGTGGTCGATTTTCCTTCGCCCAGGGGCGTGGGCGTGATCGCCGTCACCTCGATGAACTTGCCGTCGGGCTTGTCCTGGAGCCGCTCGAGGACCTTCATGTAGTCGACCTTGGCCACGTAGTTGCCGTGCGGCAGAAGCTCGTCCTTGGTCAGGCCCAGCCCGTCGGCAAGCTGGTAGCAAGTCTTCATCCGCGATTCTGCCTCTTCGGCGATCTCCCAGTCTGCATGTTTGGTGGGGTCCAAAGCCATAGAAATCCCTCCTCGCCTCCGGGGTAGTCTTGGTGCCAAGTCAGACGATTAGACTGCGCGTCGGGACGTGGAGCACGGCGCGTGGCCGTACTCCCAACGGGTTCCATGTCCTACCGACGCGGATCGAACGGACGGATTCGCGGAAACTCGGCCTGGGCCGAACGGCCGCGACCTCAAAAAGTGCACCAAGCTAGGTCAACTGGCATGGACCCATATGGTAAGGCAACACGGGTACCAGATTTGCAGGTCGCTGTCAATACACCGCCCGCCTCCTGCCGGCCGTACGGCGTGGCCGGCGGCCGCCGCCCGAATCCCCTCAAACCGAATGCTCTGCGACTGGGGAAACCGGGTGTCGGCTAGGGCGCCGCTGACCATGAGGGCTCGCCTGCTCCCGACCCGCCACCGGTGCCGAAGACGCCGATCAGCCCGTAATCGGGGGACACCCGTGCAGATTCCGGCGCTTTGCCATACGCCGAGCGGAAGAGACCGGCCGTCATGCCGGGGCGATGCGGACGCGGCGACCGTCGACGGTGAGGCGCCCCGCGGCGATCAGGTTGAGGACTTCGGGATAGGCTTCGCACTCGGCCTCGAAGACCCGGGCGGCGAGGGTCTGGGGGGTGTCGTCGTCCAGGACGGGCACGGCCTTTTGCGCAATGACCGGGCCGTGGTCGTACTGGTTATCGGCGAAATGGACCGTGCACCCGCTGACCTTGGCTCCGTAGTCGAGCACGGCCTCGTGGACGAAGTGGCCGTACATCCCTTCCCCGCAGAAGGAGGGGATCAAGGCGGGGTGGATGTTGATCACCCGGTTGGCAAAATCCTCGGGGATCGTCACCCGTTTGAGGAATCCGCCCATGACGACCACGTCGACGCCGGCCTGGCGGCAGCGGTCGAAGATGGCCGCACTGAACGCGTCCTGCGAGTGGAAGTCCTTGCGGCGGACCACGGCGCTGGGGACGCCGGCCCGTTCGGCGAACTGCAATCCGCCGGCCTTCGAGGTGCTGGAGACGACCAGGAGGATTTCCGCGTCGAGCGTGCCTGCTTCGATCCTCTGAATCAGGTTGCGCAACGTCGTTCCCCCGCCGGAGATGAGGACGGCGATACGGACGGGGCGGATCGAGCTCGAGGCGTTCACGGTTAGAGTCCCTGTTCACCGGTACACTGGGAGGGATGCCGGGTCACGGCGGCGGTTTCGCAACCACCGGCATTGAGTCCGTTGCGCCGGATGGTTCGGCGCATATCGTGGGGCCCGTTTCCAACGTGCCTTCGGGTCGTCGGCACGTTGGAAACGTGCCCCACGTGACGTGCCCTACGTTAGGGATTCCCCTGCGAATCGTCAAGGGTCCGAGTCACCGGTCGCGTCGAGCGTGACGGTGAAGGCAGGGAAGGATCGCCGAGAACGGGTCTTCCCTGGACTCGACACGACCGACAATCTCCTGTAAGAAAGGGGGTTGGAGAGGTCCTCCCGGGCCGGACCGCCTTGGCGCGATTCCGCCCGGCGAGAAGGGCGCTCTGGAAACGGAATCATCGTCCAGAAGCAGAGGGATCAAGCGAACCGATGCCAAGAGTCATTGTCCTGGACAACTTGTCTCAAGACGGTCTCGACTTGCTGGGGGCGAGCCCGAACATCGAGTATGAGGTCCGCACCGGCTTGAAAGGGGAGGAGCTTCGCGAGGCGCTTGCCCAGTTCGATGGGGCGATTTGCCGGAGCGGCGTGAAGATCACCGGCGACGTGCTCCAGGCCAATCGGCGTCTGAAAGCGATCGCCCGGGCCGGCGTGGGGACCGACAACATCGACCTGGAAACCGCCACCCGGATGGGGATCGTCGTGATGAACACCCCCGGCGGCAACACGATTTCCACGGCCGAGCACACCATCGCCCTGATGCTGGCCCTGTCGCGCAACGTCTATCCGGCCTACCACAGCCTCGTCGAAGGACGGTGGGACCGAAAGCAGTACATGGGCACCCAACTGGCCGGCAAGACGTTGGGGATCATCGGCCTGGGCCGCGTCGGACAGGCCGTGGCGGTTCGCGCCCAAGCGATGGAGATGCGGGTGCTCGGATACGATCCGTTCCTATCGACCTCGCGGGCGAACGAGCTGGGAATCGAGACTTGCCCCTCGGTCCGCGACCTGCTCCCCCGCGTCGACTACCTCACCGTCCACACGCCGTTGAACGACGAGACGCGGGGTATGATCGGAGCGGACGAGGTCCGCTTGATGCGTCCCGGGGTCCGGCTGATCAACTGCGCCCGGGGCGGCATCTTCAACATCGAGGCGCTGGTCGAGGGGCTCACCAGCGGGCACTTGGGCGGGGTCGCCCTGGACGTCTACGAAGGCGAGCCCTGCACCGACAACCCTTTGTTCGGGCTGCCGAACGTCCTCTGCACGCCGCACCTGGGAGCGAGCACGGAAGAGGCCCAGGCCCACGTCGCCGTCGAGGCCGCCGAGCTGTTGATCGATCTCTTCACCACCGGGGCGATCAAGTCGTCGGTCAACATGTCGCCCTTGGACTCGAAGACGCTGGAGAGCCTGCGCGGGTATCTGAATCTGGCTTACCGGCTGGGGATGCTGCTGGCCCAGGTCCATCGCAGCCCCCCGACGAGCTGTCTGTTGAAGTACGAAGGGGAGGTGGGCAAGAAGGACTGCCGGCTGGTCTCCGCGGCGTTTGCGGCCGGGCTGTTAGAGCACGCCATGGAGTCGGACGTGAACATCGTCAACGCCGAGGTGCTGTTGCGGGAGCGGGGGATCGAGCTGGTCGAGCAGCGGTCGAGCGACGTGGGCGAATTCAGCTCCCTGATCACCGCCGAAGTGGCCAGCCAGGAGCGGACGGCCGTGGCCGCCGGCACGCTGTTCGGCAGCATGCCGCGCCTGGTCAAGAAGGGCGATTTCCGCCTGGAAAGCCGGCTGGAAGGGATCATGTTGCTTTTCACCCA
>CAZDHR010000003.1:0-43082 GCA_964505295.1 uncultured Planctomycetaceae bacterium | reverse complement strand
GGGCGTGATCGGCCAGATCGGCATGGTGTTCGGCAAGCATCGTGTCAACATCGCCGACATGTCGGTGGGCCGCCTCGTCAACCGGCCGGGCGGAGACGCCGTCGGTGTGCTCACCCTCGACGCCCCGCCCCCGCCCGAAGCCCTCGCCGACGTCCGGGCCCTCGATCCCTTGGAGCAGGCCTGGGTGGTCAAGCTCCCCCCCGCCGACAATCTCCCCGCGTGGATGACCGGGTGAAGGGAAGAGGGAAAAGGGGACAGGTCCAATTTGCCGGAACGGCCCGAAGGGTACTTCGCACAAATTGAACCTGTCCCCTTTTCCCAGGAGACGACCGTGAAGACGCTCAACGTCATCGGGTGCGGTAGCGTCGGCAGAACGCTTGCCCGCTTGTGGACCGAGCACCGCGTCTTCCAGGTGCAGTGCGTCCTCAACCGCTCGCTGGAGAGCGCCCGGCGTGCCGTCGAGTTCGTGGGGAGCGGGCGCGCGGTCGCCGGCTACGAATCGCTGGAGCGGGCCGATCTGGTGATGATCTCCGCCTCGGACGAGGCGATCGAGACGTGTTGCCGACAGCTCTGCGACACGGAGATCGTGGGAGAGGGAGTGGTCGTCTTCCATGGCAGCGGCTCCTTGTCCTCCACGCTGCTCGAGCCGGCCAAATCGCGAGGCGCCCTGATCGGCAGCGTCCACCCGGTGAAGAGCTTCGCCGACCCGGCCAAGGCCGTGGAGACCTTCGCCGGCACGTTCTGCGCGATCGAAGGCGATCCGGAAGCGTGCGACGTGCTCGGCGACGCGCTCGGCCGATGCGGTGCCACCGTGTTCCCCGTCGACCCGCAGTTCAAGACGGTCTATCACGCCGGCACGGTCTTCGTCTGCAACTACCTCGTCGCCCTGTTGGAGGTCGGCCTGTGGTGTTTCGAGCAGGCGGGCATTCCCCGAGAGACGGCCCTGGAGATCATCGAGCCGATCGTCCACGGCACCGCGAGCAACGTGTTCGACCTCGGCCCGGCGCAGGCCCTGACCGGCCCCATCGCGCGGGGCGAGGCGTCGGTCGTCCGGCGCCAATGCGAAGCCCTCGGCGCGTGGGACGAGCGGGTCGAGCGGATCTACAAGGCGCTCGGGCAGGTGGCGACGGAGCTTTCCGCCGCCCAGGGTAATGCCGAGGCGGATGCGTTGCATGCCATCAACGAATCGCTGAACCAGGGGGAAGGTCGCTCCTGAGAGCATGCTCGGTTTCCGGTGTTGACCCCGATTCGGACGCAGGCGGGTCAACGACCGTTTGGCAGACGACGGACCGCCCCGTGATTTCGGTCTCACGCCGCGAACTTGACCGGCCCGTCCGGGCACTTGAGGTCGAACAGGCCGAAGAGTTCCTGTTGGGTGAGGCCGAGCTTGCGGTGGCGTTCGGCGCCGGAGAAGATGGTGTCGAACAGCTCGCGCTTCTCTTCGAGGATGCGGTCGATCCGCTCTTCGATCGTGTCGAGCATGAGGAAGCGGGTGACGGTGACCGGGCCGGCGACGCCGATGCGGTGGGCACGGTTGATGGCCTGATCCTCGACGGCCGGGTTCCACCAGCGGTCGAAGAGGAAGACGTAGCCGGCAAACTGGAGGTTCAGCCCCACGCCGCCCGCCCCGTAGCTGATCAACAGCACGTGCCGGTCTGCGCCTTCCCGGAACCGGCGAATGGCCGCGTCGCGCTTGCGCGACGGGATGCGGCCATGGTACTCGACCGGGCCGAAGCGTTCGAGGCGCCGGGCGAGCCGGGTGAGCGTTTCGACCCACTGGCTGAAGACGATCGCCTTGCGCCCGCTCTGGGCGACCTCTTCCAGGTCGGCCTCGAGGCGCTCGAGCTTCGAGCTGGCGCCGGTGGCCGGGTCGAAATTGCAGATCTGCTTGAGCCGCAGCACCAGCTCGAAGACGTGCTGGATGGTCGCCCCCTCGCCGATCTCCGTCAGGCGCAGCACGCCCTCTTTCTCGGCCAGATGGTAGCTTTCGCGTTGCTCGGGCGTAAGGTCCAGCTCGGCGTCGCGGAAGAGCTTGGGCGGCAGGTCCGTGAGCACCTGGTCCTTGGTCCGCCGGAGCACGTAGTCGCCCACGGTCCGGCCCATGCGCCGGGGCTTCATTTCCGGGCTGAGCACGCCGGGAGCGAGGAACTCGAAGATGCCGACCAGGTCCTCGGGGCCGTTTTCCACCGGGGTGCCGGTCAAGGCCCAGTTGCGCCGGCGGGCGATGAGCCGGGCGGCCTGGCTGGTGGCGCTCGTACGGTTCTTGATCCGCTGCGACTCGTCCAACACGACCAGATCGAAGTTAAGGAGCGGCTCGCCCGTCGGCTCGCGCGATTCGAACACCTCGCGATCGCGGTGCAACAGCTCGTAGTTGGCGATCTTGACGGGAAGCTGGGGCACGAGCCACTGCCAGCGGCGCTTGGCCCGGTCGCCGTCGATCACCAACAGCGGGATTTCGGGGGCCCAGAAGTCGAACTCGCGCTGCCAGTTGGTCACCAGCGGCTTGGGGCAGATGAGGAGCACGCTTTGCAGCTCGCCCGAGCGGACCAACAGGCGGATGGCCGTGATCGCCTGCATCGTTTTCCCCAGGCCCATCTCATCGGCGAGGATCGCCGCGTGACGCGGGAAGAGGAAGGCGATCCCCTCGAACTGATACGGGAAGGGCTGGGCGGGGAATTCCAGCGACCGCTCCTCGAGCATCGCTTCCAGCGAGGGTTGCAGGAGGTAGTGGAGCCGGTCTTCGAGCTTGATCACGTCGGCCGGCGGCTTGACTCGCGTGGATCCGGTCGCAGGGCCGGGCGGCGGAGCGGAACGGGCCTTCGCGCGCCGCGGCGTCTCCGCGGCGCCCGGAGCGGTCGCGAGGTCGAAGTCGACGTCGGACTCGCCCCGGGGCGCGAACGTGAAGCTTTTCGCCCGAACCGGCGATCGGCCAATCGACACCGAGATCGCTCGGGGCGGAGCAGCGGTTAGTCGAAGCTGGTGCGTTTGTGCTACTGCGAGGCGCTCCAACGCCCGGTTCCAGCCGGTGACGAAAGGAACCGCCCGGATCGCCACGGGGACCTCAAACGCCGCCGGGGCGGGCTCCGGGCGCCAACTCGTTTCGCCCGAAACTCCGCCCGAATCGAGATCGCCCGACATGGTTGCCTAGTACCTTGTCATAATGTCGATTGACGCGTTGTGGTGCAGCCGGGACGGCCGCACCACAAGTCCGCGACCCGCTAAATGAGGCTTGACGAAGCCCTGGCGAGGCAGGGCCTCAGACCAAGGCGAGAGTCCAGTGGTCAGGGTTCGGGGTTCAGGGTTCAGGACTTGGAGTTCCACCTATACACGAAAATCCTGAACCCCGAACCCTGAACCCCACAAACTTGACTCATTTGCGGCAAATGTCCGAAGGCAAGTGCGCTAGTGCCCTCCCCGCCGGGCTTCTTCGATGGCCTCGCGAATCCGTTCAAACGGCTCGGCCAGGTCGAACCCGAACCCGCTCAGCCGGTCGGTGATCGTGGGGGGGGCGTCCTCGCCCGAGTCGGGCACGGCCAGCCGGTTCCGGCCCAGGCGGAATCCGATCAGGCCGCCGGGCGTGCCGTGGGGTGCGTCGAGCCGCCAGGTGTGCGATGGCGGTTGGTCCGCCGCGGCCCGGTCCTCAGTCGGCGGCTCGTCCTCCAGCGATCGATCCTCCGAGCGGAGCACCAGGACCACGGGCATGGACACGAACTCCCGCAGGGCCAGCGCGGGCTCGCGATCGGTGCACACGACCTGCGGCTCGATTCGTCCCTTATTCACTAAGGTTTGTCCGATTTGCTCCCCAAACAGGTAGGGCTCCAAGGTCGGACCGTAGAGGATCTCCTGGGCCCGATTCGGCTTGATCGGGGCCGTGCAGTGGAATTCGAGAGGACGTCCGGCCGGGTTGAGCACGAGATACCCCCCGAACAGGCCGTCTTTCGGGTCCTCGACGGTCGTCAGAAACCCCAAGGCGGATCTAGATTTAGCGCTTCCCGCGGTCACCGGCTCCCTCGCATACGGTCGCCGCCCCTGGCTTTGCTGCTCTCGAACGTTCCAAGACGCCCGGCAAGGGCCTGCTGGTGGATCGGGCTGAGAGAGGCCCGGACTTTAGGAGCTTGGCGATGAAATCGGTCGGGCAACCGGGGGGAACGAGCGGCGCACGCTCGCGTTGGACCGATTGCCAGAGCGAGGAATCCCGATCGGGTCGGCCGGGGGCAAGAAGTTCGGGCTGGAGGCTCGACTTTTCGGTCCGATCTTGTTTATACTGAAACGAGAAAGGGACAGCCCTCATGACGCAAAATCGCCGTTCGCGACAGCAGCTTTACTCTCAGATCGACGTGGGGCAGCCCGGAGCGGCCCCGCAGCCCCAAGCGGATTCGGCCGGCTCCAGCCCGGAGCTGGTTGCCGTGCTGCGGGAGATCCTCGCCGCTCAGGACCGGCAGAACGAGCTGCTGGAAGAGCTCGTCGGCCAGCTCAACGCGGCCCAACGCCAGCGTGCCAACGAGCTGGGCCAGTGGAAGCAGGCCAATCCCAAGCTGGCCCGAAGCTGCCGGTTTGCGGCCGAGGCCCTCAGCAAGGTCCAGACCGAATACCTGGCGAACCTCACCGAGGAAATCAACGAGAACTTCGAGGCCCTTCGGGACGGCGAATTCATGCTCAACGAGTTCGTCGACCGGTTTGGTCCCCGGGTGGCCCACCTGAACGGCCTGCTGCAAGTGCTCTCGCAATTGAGCGCCACCGGCGATCCGGCCAACGCGTCGAACACGCCTTGAACGCGGGTTGGAAACGCTCGTAGTGACCGCGCTGCTGCGGTCCCCGTGGCGGGGCGCAAAGCCTCCCTGGTTAGATCCGATGAAACGGGTCACTACGAACGTTCGTCCAACGTGCCCCGGTCGCGGGGGGCGAGCTGGTCGCGTCCTCGCCGATGGAAAGCGGCGGGTTGGTCTATTGTCACAGCGGGCACAACGGGCCGATCCTCGCCATCCGACCCGGCGGCTCCGGCGACGTGACCAGCAGCCACGTCGTCTGGAAACAGCACGGCGGCGGACCGTGCATCCCCACCGGCGTCGTTTACCGCAACCGGCTGTTCCTCGTCGGCGACAGCCGCGAGTTGGCGTGCTACAATGTGGGCGATGTTTGGCCGATCTGGAGCGAGCGGCTCCGCGGCACGTTCACCGCCAGCCTGATCGCCGCCGACGGTCGCGTCTACGCCACCAGCGAGCAAGGCATCGTCTACGTCTTCGCCGCGGCCGACACGTTCCAGATCTTGGCCCAGAACGACCTGGACGAGCGGTGTCTGGCCACGCCCGCCATCGCAGGCGGCGAGCTTCTGATCCGCACCCGGAAGCATCTGTACTGCATCCCGGGGCGTGACGCCGCCGGCCCGTAGCGGTTGGTCGACGCGAGAGTTTTCGGACGCGGATACGTTGCTAACAGGATACGGTGCTCCGATGCGAGATTCGACGTTACGTGCCCGACGGGGCGACCTCGCGCGCGGCGGCGTGGCCATCCGCCATGTCGTGGCGGTGCTGGGGATCGGCCTGACGGCGTTGTGCGGCTGCCGGCGGGCCGACTCGGCCCCGGCGCCCGAGGGCGGGCCCGATCCGCCGAGGCAGGCTTCTGCCGGGACAACCGCGAGCTGGCCCTTGTTTCGGGCCGACCCGCTCGCCAGCGGCGTCGCCCGGGGGGAGTTGCCCGAAAAGCTCCGTGTCCTCTGGACCTTCGCTCTCGACGACGGCTGGTTCGAGTCGACCGCGGCGATCGCCGACGGGACGGTCTACGTCGGCTCGACCGACGGCAACCTGTACGCGGTCGGCCTGGCCGACGGGAAGAAGAAGTGGGAGTTTCACACCGAGCCCGGGTTCACCGCCTCGCCCGCGGTGCGAGACGGCCTGGTCTACATCGGCGACAGCTACGGCACGTTCTACTGCGTCGACGCCCGAACGGGGAACGAGAAGTGGAGCTTCGAGACCGAGGCCGAGATCAACTCCAGCGCGAACTTCTACGGGAAGAACGTCCTGTTCGGCTCGCAGGATTCCTTCCTCTACTGCCTGGAAGCCGACACCGGGCGCGTGGTCTGGAAATACGAGAGCGAGGATCAGATCCGGTGTTTCCCCACCATCGTGGATGACCGCGGGTTCGTGGCCGGCTGCGACGGGCGCCTGCACGTGGTCGACCTCGCCGAGGGGAAGCCGGCCGCCGAAGTCGACCTGGAGGGCCCCACGGGAAGCACGCCCGCCGTGCTCGGCTCGCGGGTCTTCGTGGGCACCGAGGGGGGCGTCTTCTTCGCCATCGACTGGAAAGAGGCCAAGGTGGCCTGGACGTACCAAAGCCCCCAGCGCCAACTGCCCTACCGCTCCTCGGCCGCCGCGACCGAAGAGGTGGTGATCGTCGGCTGCCGCGACAAGCAACTCCGCGCGTTCGACCCGAAAACCGGCCGGGAGCTTTGGGCCTTTCGCACCCGCGGCCAGATAGATAGCTCGCCGGTGATCGTCGCCGGACGCGTGTTCGTCGGGTCCGACGACGGCCACCTGTACGCCGTGGACCGCAAGACGGGCAAGCAGGTCTGGAGCTACGAGCTGGGCGGCTCCCTGCTGGCCTCCCCCGCGGTGGCCGCCGGCCGCCTGGTCATCGGCACCGACGACGGCGACCTCGTTTGCTTCGGAGCCGACTGAACGGCAAGCCGCTTGCGGCTTCGCCCGGATTCTCGCCCAAAACTATGATCCGTCGATCTTCCCCGGACTCCCAACTCCCTTCTCCCAACCCATGACCAAACCCCTGATCTTCATGATGGGCCGCTCGCCCGCGTTCCTGCCCACCGATCGCCGGTACGCCCGGAACCACATGTGGGCGGATGCGGTGGAGGGCGGGTGGCGCGTGGGGCTTTCGGCCTATGCCGTGAAGCTCTTGGGCGACCTGAGCCACCTGGAGTGGTCGGTCGAGGTGGGCACGCCGGTCGAAGCAAGACAGCAGATCGGCTTCGTCGAGGGGTCGAAGGCCACCAGCGAGCTGTTCGCGCCGCTGGCCGGCGAGGTCCGCCGGATCAACCCGGCCGTCGTGGCCGACCCGACGCTCTTGAACTCCAATCTCTACGACACCGGCTGGCTCCTGGTCCTCTCCGCCGCCGACGCGGGGCTCCTCTCGCCCAATGAGTACCTCGCCCACCTGGAGGCCTGCTGGCCGGTGGCGCAACGCATTCTCAAAGGACAGGCAGGTGGAGACCATGGCCGATAGCATCCCCGTGATTCTCTCGAAAGCCCGACCAGACCAGCCCGACCGCGCCCGGCTGGACGGGCAGCTCGTCGAAGCGCTATCCGGCCGGCCGGGCATCGAGCTTCACGTGCTCCCGCACGTCTACGATCTGGCGCCCGACGGCCCCGGCGTGGAGTTCATCCGCTCGATCCGCGGCCCGATGATCGTGCTCGCCTGGCTCTACCCGCGGTCGACGTTCTGGGTGCTCGACGCCCACGGCGTGCAGGGCCGTCTGGGCCAGGCGGCGTCGCTTCCGGAGGGCGAGCCCGGCGCGCCGCCGTCCCAGGTGAACGCCCCCGACGCCCCCGAGCGGACGATCTGGTGTGTCGACCTCCGCGCGCACGATCGGGCGGAGCCGTGCCTCGACGAGATCGGACGGATCGTCGACGCGGCCATCGAACGCCCCTCGCCGGACGTATCCTCCGCGGCGCCGCCCCCCCACGTGATCGATGAGGCCACGCGCCCGCGGTGGTACCCGGTGGTCGACTTCGGGCGCTGCACCAACTGCCTGGAGTGCTTGAACTTCTGCATTTTCGGCGTGTACGGGCTCGACGTATCGGAGAGGATCGTGGCCGAGGAGCCCGACGCGTGCCGGCCCGGCTGCCCGGCGTGTGCCAGGATCTGCCCGGCCGGGGCGATCATGTTCCCCGAGCACGCCGACCCGGCCATCGCCGGCGATCCGGAGGCCTCGGCCGAGGGGCTGAAGCTCGACCTCTCCCAGCTCTTCGGCGGCGCCGACCCCGCCCAACTCGCCGCCGGGGAGCGAGATCGGGCCCTCTCCGAAAAGCAGGACCAGGCGACGGAATCGCCCCCCGACGAAGCCACCCCCTCCGCCCCCAAAGACGACCTCGACCGCCTCGTCGACGAGCTCGACGACTTGGATCTCTGATGCAGCAAACGTCCGAAGCCAAGTGGACTGGACCGCCGCCGGACGGTCGATCACCATCCGAAACCGAGGGATCTCTCGCCATGAAGAAAACGAGCTTGACCTGGGGCCTTGGGTCGTTGTGCGTGGGGATTGTGCTGGGCGTGGCAACGGCGGCCGTCGGGGCGGATGCCGCGCCGGACGCGACCGATTGGTCGGACTGGGAAGCATATCGTGATTCGGTCGTCCACCCGGCAACGATCATCAAGGCGCAGGACCTGGCGCGAGCCAAGGAGAACGTGCGGCGCTACGCATGGGCTCAAAGGTACCTGGAACAGCTTCGCCGGTCGGCCGACGGCGCGTTGAAGACGCTTTCCCAGGAATACCTGGAGCGGATGATCGAGCCCACTACGCCCGGCTGCACGGGCCCTTGTCCCGCGTGCCGGGCCAAAGGGCTCCCTTGGCACCCCAACGGGCAGTGGAGCTGGTCCTCGGCACACCCGGATCAGCTCGTCTGTTCGGTGTGCAAGACGGTCTTCCCCAACGACGAGTTTCCCGAGAGCGTGGTTGTCGAGTGCAAGTGGGGCCGCGGGCAGAAGTTCACCTTCATCGGCGGCGAGACGTTCAAGTGCTTCGGCTACACCCGCGCCCGCCCGAGCCTCTCCGGCATCATCCGCGCCCGCAAAGTGTCACACGTGAGCGGACTCCTGGGCACGCTGGCCGCGGCCTACGCGATGACCGACGAGCCGCGGTACGCGCGAGGGGCCAAGGCCATCCTGCTCCGCCTCGCGGAGGTGTTTCCCGAGTATCTCGTCCGGGCGGGATACGGATACGGGGAGTACGCCGGAATGGACCCTCACGTGGCGGCCGCGCGGATCAACAACCTGCCCGAAGACGAGCTGGTCTATCCGCCCAACAAGCCCAACCGGAGGATCTACACCGGCTACTGGTCGGCCAGCCGGATCGGCACGTCGGGCATGGACGGCGGCTGGGTCGTGCGGATCGCCGTGGCCTACGATCTGACGTGCACGGCACGGGAGAGCGGCGTCGCGGTCTACTCCGAGGAGGAGAAGCGGCGCATCGAGCACGATCTGCTCCTGGAAAGCACGTATCTGGCCGCCTGCGATCCGGCGATCAACAACAAGTCGGTCGGCAACCGGGCCGGGGCGGCCGTGGTGGGGATGTGCGTCGGTCATCCGGGGCTGGTTCGGTTCGGCCTGGAGGGGTTTCTGCGAACGGTCGACGGCTGGTTCCTGCCCGACGGCGGCACCTCCGAATCGCCCGCCTACGCGATGATGACCATGGGAGGCGTGCGGCCCTTTGCCTTGGCGTTTCGCGACTATTCCGACCCGCCGGGCTACGCCGCGCCGGACGGCACGAGGCTCGACGGCTTCGACGCCTGCCGTGACACCCGCTACGGCGATTGCTGGCAAGGGCTGATCTGGACGCTCCAGGGCGACCTCCGCTTCCCCCCCTCGGCCGACTCCTATCGCACGACGAGCATCAGCGCCCGCTTCGCCGAGCTGATCGCCGTGGCCTATCCTTCCGACGAGCACGTCGCCCTCCTCAAGGAAACCGTGGGCGAGGACCTCGCCGGAGGCTCCCTCCGCGAAGCCCTCTTCTACCGGGAGCCCGGGCTGGAAGCACGCGACGTCGCGCCGCTCCGCCTGCCCGACGTCGTCTTCCCCTTCCTCGCCCAGGGCTATCTTCGCACCGGCCCGACGGGGCGCGAAAGCCTGGTGATGCTCAACGCCAGCGACTACGGCGGCCATCACCATCTCGACAGCCTCAACCTCTACTACTGGAAGGACGGCCGCGAACTCCTCTCCGACCTGGGATACCTGTGGGATCATCCCGACAAGCGCCAGACCTACTGCACGTTTGCCCACAACCTCGTGGTGCTCGACGGCCGCGACCAAGAGCGAAAAGGACGCGGCGGTCGCTTCCACCTCTTCTCCGTCACGCCGGCCGTCAAGGTCGTCGAGGCCTCGTCCCACGCGTATGGCCCCGAATCGCTCTACCGACGCACTTGCGTGCTGGTCGATCACGGCCCATCGGGCTCCTACGTCGTCGATGTCTTCCGAGCCGGCGGCGGCACGCGCAGGGATTACGTCTTTCACGGGCCGGGCGGTCAATACGAAGCCGACGGGCTGTCGCTGGCGCCGGTCGCGTCCGATCCTGCCTCCGACGGGGCGCTCCCGCTGGAAAACCTTCGACAGGCAAACGGCGAGTCGCCCTGGTGTATCCGCTGGGAGCTCGAAGACGGATATGAGCTCCGGGCCCTGGCGCCCGGACAGCCGGGCGAGATCGTCCTGCTGGGCGACGGCTGGGGACAACGGAGCCACCGCAACACCGACCGCGGCGCCACGCTGCCGTACGTCGTGCGCCGCCGCGTCGGCCAGAACGGCCGCGACGCCTTCGTGACGGTCTTCGCGGCGAATCCGACCGACAAGCGGCTTGTCGAGAGCGTCCGGCTGCTGCCCATTCGCGGCGGCGATTCGCCCGACGCAATCGCCCTGGCGGTCGACACGACCGAGGGCACCGACTTGGTCGTCAGCCTGCTCGAGCCGAAGCGCGTCGTCGTGCCGTTCGACGGCGGCGACCTGACGACCGATGGCCGGCTCACCGCGATCGTCTCCCACGCCGGCAAACCCTCGCGGGCCTGCCTGGCGGAAGGCTCGCATCTGGCCGCGCCCGGCGTGAAGCTCGATCTTCCCGTCGCCGCCTACCGGGGGAACGTCGTCGACGTCGCCAGCGCTCCCGGCAGCTCCTATTTCGTGGTCGAAGGCAACCTGCCCAACGACACCGACCTGGCCGGTCAGACCTTCTTCGCGATCGACGGCGACACGCGCAGGGCGTATCCGATCGCGGCGGTCGAGAAGGCCGAAGGTCAACTCCGCGTGTTCACCAAGCGCAACGGCCGCGGGTTCGAGGCCCGACCCGCCGAGCGATGGGAACTGCCGGTAACCGCCCACCGGGAACTCTCGGACTGAATGACTCAAGCTGAAAACGGCCGCGGGCGGGAAGAAGAGCCTCTCGCCAAGGCGCCAAGGTGAAGAATGGGACCGGTTCCTGAACGCTCGTGGGGCGGGAAGAACCGAAGAACGATTCACCCTTACCTCAAGCCGGCCCTTCGTTACTCTGTTTTCTTGACGCCTTTGCGCCTTGGCGAGAGCTATTCTCGTCTTGCTAGCCTAACAGCTTGAGCGAAAATGGGGGCAGAGCGTCTTAGTCGTTAGTGGAGCCTGCAAGTCGTGCGTCACACCCGGGTGCTCCGCATACTTGCGGCGGACGCCGACGGGCATCGGTGCTGCGTTTCCCTCTTCACTCCTCGAAGTGCTTCTTCATGAACTTCACCATGTTGGCGTGCGTCGGCGCCGGCCGCGGCGGCCGCTTGGCCCCCGCGCCGCGCCCTTCGCCCCGTTTCCGCTGCTCGGCCTGCATTCGCCGGCGGGCCTCCTGCGCCTCTTCCATCGTAAGCACGCCGTCCTTGTTCAGATCCGTCTCCGGCCGCCGCTCGAGCAGCTTCTTCAGGAAAGGCGCATTCTCCGAAGTCTTCGCCGCCGGCTGCCCGCAAACCGGCAAGCTCCACCCCCACGCGCCAATCGCCACCGCAACCACCGCCCCGATCGTGTTTCGCCCTCTCATCCTCTTCCTCCTTTCGTGCAGGGAGTCTTCTTCTTGCAGGATCATCCAGCATAATGCCTCTCCCGCGGGCTGCACACCCGTAGCAGGCACACGCCGTGTGCCTGCTACGAGCCGGCCGCCTCCTCGACGATCGCGATCTCCTCGTCCGAAAGCCCGTACTGCTCGTAAACCAGCCGGTCGATCTCGCCGTCCGTCGCGGCGATCTGACGCTGGAGGATCGCCTTCTGGTGCGTCCCGCCCCTCCAGGACAACAGGGCCAACTCATTCCGCCACGGCATATTCGAGGGATCTAGGGTTCGCGATCCGCTTAGAGGCGTCGAGGATCTCCAGACCGACCAGGTTGCCGGCCTTGTCGTAATCGAGAATCACCCCCGGCTTCTGTTCGTCGCTTTCCTCCACCGGTTGGTCGCTCAGGACAATGCGGAGCACATCCACTTCGGGGTCGTAGGTCACTTTCACGCCGTTCTCCAATACTTGCTGATGTTACTCGTCCGGTACACGGTCACCACCACCGGCGGATCGACCCCGTCGTTGACAACCGCGCGCAGCAGATACATTTGACCGCTCCCGAAGTCCAACTGCGACTGGTACACTTTGTTGCCGCTGGGCTGGGGAACGATTTGTTGGGGTTGTTGGAGAACGGAGTCGAGCAGCCCCGGCGGGATGGCCCGCCGGCGTATTTGTTCGTTCGCGTGTCGGGAGATATGAAAGGTCATTTCTGTGCTCGGGTCCAGTGTGGGTTTTTTCGTTGCTCATGCGTCCCCTACTTTGTCGTAGCGTACGACAACAATAGCGAGAGTACCGCGACAAGCGCGGACACTGCCGCGATGATCGCGCACGCCACTGACGCGGAAGCGGATCGCTTCGCCGCTGTCGATGCATCAACGGCAGCTTGCGTGCGCCTCTCCTCTTGGCTGACTATTCCCAGCTCCTCGCAGAGACGTCTTTCCTTATAGGCCCAATCGTGTAAATCCCGAACCTCCGCCAACGCATGCACAATTTGCTTACAACTCGATTCATCACGGCCAAGGCCCAACTTCCTCGCCGTCGCCCTGACGCGCTCTATCGGCTGCTTCTCTAGTTCCTGCACAAGGTATTGAGATCCCATCGCGATCACCTTGCCAAAAAACCTGCCCGCGTGCGATGCGCGGCGTCACGTGCGCATCCCATTCGGCCTTCGCATGATTATGGTCCTTGCACCCAGCCTACGAGCCCGTCGCCTCCTCGACGATCGCGATCTCCTCGTCCGAAAGCCCGTACAACTCGTACACCAGCCGGTCGATCTCCCGGTCCGTGGCGTCGATCTGGCGCTGGAGGAGTGTCTTCTGGTGGCCCGTCTTCGCCGACTGCAACTGACTGTGCAACGATAGCATCCGCTCCACCAACTCCACCATCCGGTCGTGCCGCGCCGTTTGTTTCGAATCGCTGAAGTTGATTTCGGGGATCGGGATTCGTTCAATGTACTGTCGATTGTAAGCATAATAGCCGCCCCGAAAAGGGCTGGCTACGCTCTTGAGATAATGATCCGCAAGCGACGAGTTCAAAACGCCGAGCAGGTATTGGTATGCTAACTGAGCGTTGTCCTTGAGCGTTATTCCGTAACCGCCGCCACCGCCGCCCCCACTGCCAACGAAGTAATACTGCGCGGTCGCGTCAAACGAGAATGACGCCGCATGCGCAATGCTCGGTGTTAAGATCTTTCTTTGTTCCATTTGATTCAGATTTTGCGTACGTCCGAAGGCGTACCACCGCTCGTGTTTCCACTTGCCCCGTTCTCTCCCCTCAAGGGCGCCACGGTTGGCTTTTAGGTACGCCCAAACGTTTCCGAACTTTGCTGCCAGTTCCTCGGCTGAAAGCAGGCGTGCATCGCCGTGTGCAAGGTCGTAGGGAAAGAGTATTGCTTTCTCGACTCCCGCCACCTGATACCGGCGAAGGTTGACCGCACCCTTGCATAGGGGGTGCATGAGCGCTCGCTCCAAGGTGTGTTCGCTCTGCGTAGCTTCCGAGAAGTAGACATCGCCGCCAAGATGCCGCAGGATGAACACCGCATCGGCCCCGGTTACCAAGCCTTGGAAGATCCTATTGGCAATATGTGCTAGGGTAGACTCCATCCGAGTCAGCTTCCCGTGCAACTCCGCGAACCTGCCGACTACAAAATTCCATTCTCTTCGCGTAATGTTCCCCGCGCGAACCTGGCCCACCGTTGCCGACCGATCGCGGCGCCAATCCTGCAAATCATCTACTCTCGCGACGTGGCATTGACTTGTTGTACACTTGTCCAAGAAAAGGAGGCAAGTATAGGTCGTGGCCCGTGGAAAAACCTGTTGGTCACCGAAGTGCACGATATGGGAAGCGTGTTTGCCCTCGCCAAGCAACCGACGCAAGGGTTCACCGTACTTCGCGTTGAAGAATTTGTGCGGCACGATGAGTCCCAAGCGCCCGTTGTTGTTGAGCAAGGACAAACCGCGCTCAACGAAAACAACGTAGATATCGTAGTTGCCCTTGCTCGCCGCCGCGTACCGCTGCTTGTAGAACTCTACTTCTACCGGTGCCCACTCCTTCATGGTCTGGATGCGGATATACGGCGGATTTCCGATTACGGCGTCAAACCCGCCCTCACCCCTGGCCCGTTTCCCAGAGGGAGAGGGGAAGATGTGCGGAAACTCGGCCTGCCAGCCGAAGGCATTGATGCGGTAGACTTCCTCCTCGTCCAGCAAGCTCATCTGCCGGCCCTCGTAGAAATCCGGCCCGATGAGCGAGTTGCCGCACTTTATGCTGCTGGCGAGGTCCGGTAGCGCCCGCTCGTGGAAGAGGCGCAACTGGTTTTCGAGCGTCTCTTGAGACTCGCCTTCGAGCACCTTGAGCAAGAGCGAGAGCTTGGTCACTTCGACCGCCTGCGGGTCGATGTCGACGCCGTAGATGCTGTTCAGGAGAATCCGTTTGCGCTCGGCGGTCGTCAAGCGCCAATCGCCCGACCGGGCGCGGCAGAGGCGGGGCGCGCGGCCCCGGGCGTGCTTCTCGGGGTCGTCTTCCACGTACGCCCGCTGGTGCCAGTCGAGCATGTGCTGATAGGCCCCGATGAGGAACGAGCCCGAGCCGCAGGCCGGGTCGAGGATGCGGAGCTTGCCCGCCTGGCGGGGCGTCTTGCCTTCGAGCAGCTTGCCGACGGTGTGCTCGACGATGTAGTCGACGATGTAGGTGGGCGTGTAGTAGACCCCGCCCGCCTTCTTCACCTCCGGCTTATCCTCCACCACCGCGCGATGCGCGCGGGTCAGGCGGATCACCTTGCCCAGGAACTGCTCGTACACGTGCCCGAGGATCTCGGCCGGGAACACGGAGAACTCGTACGGGCTCTCCGGATAGTAGAGGGCGCCGAGGATGGCCTTGAGCGGCTTGTCGTCGATCGCCAGGGCGAGCGTGAGCTCGTCGGGCGGGTCGGTGCGGCCCTTGTCGGCGTTGAAGTGGAACAGGCCCGAGTTGTAGCGCTCGTCCGCCCGCTGGAACCGCTCCGCCAGGCGTGGGTAGACGTTGGGGCCGTTTTGGAGACTCTGGAGCGTTCCGTACCGCTCGATGCCGCGGTCCTCGCAGATTCGCAGGAACACGATGCGGTCGATGGTCCGCTGCACGGCGAAGTTGAGGTCGCGCTGCGAGAGCTCCGGGTTGCGAAGCGCGATGTTTCGCGCGAGCATCTCGCGCCACGACTGGATCTCGTCGAGGAACGCGTCGTCGACCTCGGCCGTGCCCTTCTTGACCCGCTTCGACGTGACGAATTTGTCCAGCGCCCCGCGGCGGATGGCCTCGGGCGAGAAAAGCGCCTCCAGTTCGTCCCAGCACTCGAGGTACTGGTCGTACGTGTGATACATCACCCGGGCGGTGGAGGCCCGATCGTTCTGCACCGGGCGGATGCGGCAGTCGTAGACGGCCCATTCCTCGAAATCGGTAAGGATGCTCACCGGGAGCTTGGCACTCCAGGCGTAGCGCCGCAGTTGGTACGCGGGGCTTACCGCGTCGCGGATGGAGACCGACGGCTTCTTCGCCTCGACGAAGAAGCTCCGCACGCCCCCGCCCGCGCGGAAGCAGTAGTCCGGGGCCTTGGTGCGACCGCCCACCTTGATGGCCGCTTCGTGGATCACCTCCTTGTAGGCCTCGGCGTAGCCGTGCTTGTTGTAGACGTCCCACCCCAGGGCCTCGAAGAAGGGGTTGAGGAACTCTTCGCGGAGCTGGGCCTCGTTGTACTGGCCGGAACGATAGGCGTCCTTATGACTGTCGAATCGTTCCACCAACTCGCCCACGATGGCCGGCGGAGCCATAGTCCCAATCCTCCCGGGTCAGTTGCCCTGTGATGTCCCGACGCCCGCGATTATAGCCCGATTGGGCGGCGAGCGAAAGCCCGCGCACTTCCGCTGCCAGCTTGTCTGGCAGTGCTTCGTGTGCACGGTGTTCATACGGGGCACCTGCTGGACAAGCCGGCCGTGGCACACGGCGGCGGCGAGCGAAAGACGGCCCGGAGCGCCCCGGCCCGGCAGATCGACCGCGTGGGCGACCGATCACCAGGGCATGAGCGGCCATCCTCGTTCGGCAGAATATCTTCCTTGGTTGTCCGAAGGTTTTCGAGGCCCCGCCTTTGCGCATCGGGCATCGTCGGTTGACACTTGTCTCTTGTTGGCCGAGAATCAAGCTGGCTTTGGGGGTGCTCGATCTTGCCGGCGTTCGACCTTGGGAGGTACAGCGATGGCTGCATCCTTGTCGCCACAGAGGTTTCGGATCGGTGCCACAACACTTCTGGCGCGGTTGTTGGTCGCCGCGCTGTGGTTGGGTGGGATGCAGGCTGAAGCCAGGGCCGCCTCCGAGCCGTTGAAAGCCGGGGCGGCGGCGAGGATCGTCAACCCCAGCAAGCCGGCGGCCACGATCGGGCACCGCGTGATGCGGCTGTTCGACAACGTTTACTGCGACCTGCGCGTGCAGGCGATGGTACTGGAAGACGAGACCGGGGCGCGAGCGGCTTGGCTGGGATGCGACTTCTGCATCGTCCACCATTCGGTGGTGGATCGGATCAAGAAGGAGATCCGGGCGAAGCACGGCATCGAGCCGTCGGCGGTTTGCGTGAACGCCAGCCACACCCATTCGGCCCCGCCGTTGACCGAGACCGAGCCGGTCGTACCGGAACATTTCGACGCGGAGTATGCCGACTTGGTGGTCCGCCAGGCCGTGGCCGTGGTGGGCGACGCGGTGGCGCGGCTTGCCCCCGCCCGGACCCGCTACGTCGAGGATACCTGCAAGATCGCCTACAACCGCCGGGTGTACGACGCCCAGGGCCGCCACGTTCGCGATCACTGTCCTTATCCGCCGGGCGTCACGGACCCGAGCGTGCAGGTCGTCGTTGCCGAGGCGGTAAGCGATGGGCGGATGCTCGGCGTGATGGTCAAGTTTGCCGGGCACCCGGTGAACGTGGTCGACATCGGCATCGGCTCCGACTACCCCGGCTTCATGCGCCGCTTCCTTGACGAGCGGCATCCCGGAGCGGTGGCCGTGTTCCTACAGGGCTGCTCGGGCGACTTGGTGGCTCGGCGGCCCAACGAGACCATGACCGCCTTTGCCCCGGCTTCCGTCGAGATGGCGGAGGATTTGGGTCGTGAGCTTGCTGACGCGGTGGACCGGGCGATCCACAAGCCTGGGACGCCGATCGCCGGCCCGATCGAGGCCGAGCTCTGCGAAATCCAGTTGCCGCTGCGGAAGTTGCCTATTGAGGAATATGAAAAGGCAGCCAAGCGCAACGACGCATTTTCCGGGGCGTGGGGAAAGATGTATCTGGAGATGCTCCGTCGAGGCGAAAAGCCCCCGGAGACGTGGCCTTACCGGATTCAGGCATTTCGCCTGGGCGGTGGGAAGGCCCCGCTCACGCTGGTCGCGCTGGACGGCGAGGTGTTCTGCGAGTACGGGTTGAACCTGCGCCGCATGCTCCAGCCGGCCACGACGATCGTTCTGGGCTACTCCAACGGCGTGGTCACCTACCTCCCCACGGCCAAGGCGATCCGCGACGGCGGCTATGAGCCCAACGCCTTCCGTTGGTGGCGTCTGCCGGGGCCGTTCACGCCCGAGGCCGAGGCCATGGTCCTGAAATCCGCCGCCGCACTGGCTCGTCCGAAAGACGGCTGAAGCGCAGGCACAGTAACCATCCCGATTTCTCAAGGCTTGGGCGCGCGAGGAAGCTTCCCTGCGGCGGAAGCAGGAATCTGCGGGCCGCGTTTGCACGGGGCTGGTCAGTAGCGACCCAGGCGTGTCAGGTACCGGGCACGACAACGTCCTATCCGAGGAGACCGCCATGAATAGCCGGCCGCTTGCTCTTCAACCCCGCGTATTGGCCCGGTGCGTGTTCGGCCTGACGTTCTTGTTTGCCGGGGGGATCGCCGCGCCGGTCGTCGCCAGGGAGGATTCGCGCCCGAACGTGTTGCTTATCGCCGTGGACGATCTCCGGCCGGAGCTCGGCTGCTACGGGCGGGAAATCGTCAAGAGCCCGAACATCGACCGGCTGGCCGGGCGGGGCTTGCGGTTTGCGCGGGCGTACTGCCAGGAGGCGATCTGCGGGCCGTCGCGTGCCAGCCTGATGACGGGGCTGCGTCCCGATTCGGCGGGCGTGGTCCACAACAAGACTTATTTCCGCGACACGGTCCCCGACGTGGTCACCCTGCCCGAGCACTTCCGCCGCCACGGCTACGAGACGGTCTACATCGGCAAGATCTACCACGGGCGGATGCGCGACGAGGAGAAGTCGTGGAGCGCGAAGGCGTCGTTTGCGAAGTACAAACCGCCGGTGAGCCGCCAGCAGTATCAGCTTCCGGAGAGCCAGGAGATCGTCGAGCGGCGGCGGGTCGAAGTCAAGGAGAAGTATGGGGATTTGGACGTCGAGGGGCTCACCTGCGGCCCGGCCACCGAATGCGCCGACGTGCCCGATCACGCCTACGCCGACGGCCGCAGCGCCGACGCGGCCGTCGTGACGCTCCGGCGGCTGAAGGACCGGCCGTTCTTCCTGGCGGTCGGGTTCCTCAAGCCGCACCTCCCCTTCGTGGCCCCGAAACGCTATTGGGACATGTACGAGCGTGCCGAGATCCCACTGGCCGAAAACCCCCTCGCGCCCAAGGACGCCCCGGCCGTGTCGCTGCACAGCTCGTTCGAGTTGCGAACCCGCGTGGGCATCCCCAAGTCGGGGCCGATCGAGGAATCGCTCGCCCGGGAGCTGATCCACGGCTACCTGGCCTGCGCCAGCTACGTCGACGCCCAGATCGGCAAGGTCCTCGCCGAGCTGGATCGGCTGGGGCTCGCGGACAACACGATCGTCATGCTCTGGGGCGATCACGGCTGGCACCTCGGCGACCATGGGATATGGGGAAAAGCGACCAACTACGAGATCGCCACGCGCGTGCCGCTGGTGGTCAGCGTGCCGGGGCAGGCGACGCGGGGCCGGTCGTCGGACGCGCTGGTGGAGCTGGTCGACATGTACCCGACGCTCTGCGAGCTGGCCGGGCTGCCGGTCCCCGATCATTTGGAGGGCACCAGCTTCGCGCCGCTGGTGGCCGACCCGGGGAGGCCCTGGAAGACGGCCGCCTGGAGCCAGTTTCCCTGTCCCGCCCTGCGGGAGTGGGCGGCGCTCCCGCTCTCCGGCGCCATGCGCCAGACGTTCTTCGGCCCGCTGATCGCCGAGGCCGAACGGCGCATCGCCGCCGAACATCCAAACGCCTGGTCGCCCCCGCGGTTCAACGAGCACGTGATGGGCTACACGATCCGTACGGACCGCTATCGGCTGGTCCGGTGGGTCGACTTGCGCGATCCCGACCGGAGCGCGCTGGCCGTGGAGCTTTACGACCACCAAACCGATCCCCACGAGACCCGCAACCTGGCCGGCGACCCGGCCAACGCCGAGCTGGTGGAGAATCTGACGGCGAAGCTCAAGGAAGGCTGGCAAGCGGCGCAGCCGCTCGCGGCTTCGCACGCGACAACGGCCGGCCTGCCTCGTGAAGACGAGCCAACCGCCGGCCGCGACTTCGGCCTGATCAAGACCGAGGCCAGCCCGCTGGCCAAGCTGCGGAGCGTCGACCTGGGCGCCGTTCGTTGGACCAGCGGCTTCTGGGGCGACCGTTTCGCGCAATGCCGCGAGGTGACGCTTCCGCGGCTCTGGGAGCTGGCCGACCCCTGGGCGTGGCACAACCTGCGGGTCGCCGCCGGGCTCCAAGAGGGCGAGGCCAAGGGCTGCTTCTGGGAGGACGCCTGGATCTACAAGTGGATCGAGTCGGCCTGCTACCTCTACTCGCAGTCGCGCGACCCGAAGCTGCTCGACGAGATGGACGAGATCATCGCCGTCGTGGCCAAGGCCCAAGGGCCCGACGGCTACCTGGCCACGCAGACCACGCTGCGCGGCATCGACCGGTTCTCCAACTACCGCTACCACGAGGTCTACACGATGGGCCACCTGCTCACCGCCGCGTGTGCCCATCATCGCATTACCGGCAAGACCAACTTCCTCGCGGTCGCCCGGCGGGTCGCCGACTTCCTGCACAACGAGTACACCACCAGCGAAAACCCCTACCTGATCAACTGCCCGGTCAACCCGTCGGTGATCATGGGCGCGGTCGAACTCTACCGGACCACGGGCGAGAGGCGGTACCTGGAGCTGGCCAATATCGTCATCGACAACCGCGGCAAGAAGCGCCCCCCGGTTCCCCGGGCTCCGTGGGGCGGGGTTATGGGGAACAGCGATCTGAACCAGGACCGCGTGCCGCTCCGCAGGTCCAAGGAAGTCGTGGGACACGCCGTCTTCTGGTCGTATCTCTACGCCGGGGCGGCCGACGCCTTCCTGGAAACCGGCGACCCGTCGCTCGTCGAGGCCCTCGAGCGGCTCTGGCTCGACGTCACCCGAAAGAAGATGTACGTCACCGGGGGCGTCTCCCCGGTGCACAAAGGACTCTCGAACCGGAGCCGCAAGCCCGGCGAGCGAGTGATCCTCAACGACGAGGTGCACGAGGCGGCCGGGCTCCCGTTCGATCTGCCCAACGCGACCGCCTACAACGAGACCTGCGGCCAGATCGGCAACCTGATGTGGAACTGGCGGATGCTCGCGGCCAGGCCCGAGGCCCGGTTCGCCGACGTGATGGAGCTTTCGCTTTACAACGCGATCCTCTCGGGCGTGGGCATCGAGGGCAAGGGGTGGACGTACACCAATCCCTTGCGGTGGCACGGCCCGGACCACGAGCTGTTGAGCAACGACCGGCATAGCCGGTTCGACCCCGGCGAGCGGAACATCTGCTGCCCCACGAACCTGATGCGCACGGTCGCCTCGTGGCACGGATGCCTCTACGCGGCCGACGCCGAGGGCCTTTGGGTCCACCACTACGGGGCCAACCGAGCGACGATCGAGCTGCCCGGCGGCGGGCGCGTCCGGCTCGCCATGGAGACCGACTTCCCGTGGGATGGCCGTATCCGGCTCAAGCTCGACGAAGTCGCCGTGTCCGGGCCGTTCACGCTGAGGATGCGCATCCCGGGCTGGGCGAAGCGAGCGGAGCTGTCGGTGGGCGGCGAGCGGGTCGCGGACGATTTGGAGAGCGGCAGCTACGCGTCCGAGCGGCGTCTCTGGAAGGCGGGCGACGTGGTGGAGCTGGATCTGCCTATGCGCGTGCGGATGATGGCGGCCGATCCCCGCCTGGAGCAGGCACGGGACCACGTGGCCGTCGCGCGGGGGCCGATCGTCTACTGCCTGGAGTCGATCGACCTGCCGGAGGGCGTCCGCATCGAGCAGATTCGCCTGGCGCGCGACGCGGAGTGGACGGTTCGCTTCGAGCCGGGCCTGCTCGGCGGCGTAACGGTGCTCGAAACGGAGGCTTACGCGGTGCCCGAGGTCGACCCGGTGGGGCCGCTCTATCAGGAGCTGCCGGCCGGCGAGCCCCGCAAGGTCCGCGTCCGGTTGATCCCCTACTTCGCGTGGAACAACCGCGGCGAGCCGAAGATGACGGTTTGGATTCCTCTGCTGTGATACCAGCGACGTAGGGTGGGTCGAGCCTTGCGACACCCACGCCGATGGCCTACATACGGCCGACGGACCAAGTCAACCGAGCCCGGACTCCCAAAAAAAGGGAAAAAGCATGAGCAGTGACGAGCAGAACCTGTCGCGATCGTGGGTCGTCGTGATGACGGCCGGGGCGTTCTTCTTCTACAGCTTCATCCAGATGACGCTGTTCGGCACGCAGGAGATGAAGGACCATTTTGCCGAGCAGTTGTCGATTTCCGACATGGCGACGTTCGGCAACTTCGGGGCCACGTTCCTCTACGCGTGCGTGATCTTCCTCATCCCGGCGGGCGTGCTGTTGGACAAGGTCTCGGTCAAGACGTTGATCCTGGCCATGCTGGCGCTGGTCACCGTCTGTGTGTTCGCCCTGGCCTACGTCGGCGACTTGTACGTGGCCATGGCCCTGCGGTTCCTGACCGGCATGGCCCACTGCATCGCGTTCATGGCGCCGCTTCGCCTGGCCCCGCGTTGGTTCCCATCGCGACGATTGGCGTTGGCGATCGGGCTGTTGGTCACGTTCGCCGTCTCCGGCGGCTGGATGGCGGGCACGCCGATGCTCGTGTGCATCAACACGTTCGGCGGACACATGACCATGCTCATCAACGGCGCGCTCGGCGTCGTGATCTTCGTGCTGGTGGCGGTATGGGTCCGAGACTATCCCGAAGGCGCGGCCCCCGCGGGCGACGACGCGTCCTCCGGCGAGGCGCTGCCCCTGGCCGCCGGCCTGAAGATGGCCGTCTCCAACAAGCAGAACTGGCTGGCAGGACTGTACATCGGGCTTCTAAACCTCTCCGTGCTGCTCTTGGGAGCGATCTGGGGTACCAACTACCTGAGAATCATCAACCCGGAGCTGTCGTCCGAAACGGTCACCTCGATCATCGGAATGATCTTCATCGGCACGATGATCGGCTCCCCGCTGTGCGGATGGTTCTCCGACCGGGTCCGAAGCCGCAAGTGGTCGATGTTCGCCGGCTCGCTCGTTTCCCTGGCGATCATGCTGGTCATCATGTTCACGCCGCAGCCGGGCGCCGGAATGCTCTTCGCCCTGTTCCTTCTCCTGGGCGTCATCACCGCCGCGCAGAGCATCGGGTACCCAGTGATCGCCGAGTCGAACGAAGACAAGGTGCTGGGCACGTCGAACGGCTTCAGTGCCGTGTTGATCATGGGGATGGCGGCCATCGCCCAGCCGCTGTTCGGGTGGCTGATCGACGTGCTGGGCGGCGAGACGCCCGAGAACTACCGCCACGCGATCTGGCTGATGCCGACCAGCTTCCTGATCGCCCTGGTGTGTACGCTGCTTTTGCGCGAGACGTTCAAACGATGACGCCCGCTGAAGGTGAATCTGTCTGGCGAGAACACTTGTAGGGTTGGTCGAGGCAGGAGACCCACGCGAGAAGAGCACATCTCTCGTTCCCAGGCAGAGCCTGCCAACGCCATGCGTTCCCAGGCAGAACCTGGGAACGAGAGGCTTCCAGAGGGAATGCCGTGAAGATCGAGTGCATTCGTACCCATCATCTGCGTCATCGTCTCGACGAGCCTTTTGGCTTCTCGCAGTGGACGTACGACACGCGCAACGCGCTTCTGGTCGAAATCCTGGCCGACGGCGGGATCGCCGGATGGGGCGAGTGCTACGGCCCGGCCGAAGTGAACCAGGCTGCGGTCGCGGGCTTCTACGCGCCCCGCCTGCTGGGAAAGGACCCGGCGCGGATCGACGTCCTCTGGCACGAGATGTGGCGGGCCTCGCTCGACTTCGCCCGGGGCGGCGTGATGATGGGCGCGATGTCCGGGATCGACATGGCGCTGTGGGACCTGAAGGGCAAAGCGCTCGCGTGCTCCGTGTCGGACCTGATGGGCGGCCGCTACCGCGAGAGCGTGCCCTGCTACGCGACCGGGATGTATTTCAAGAAGTTGCCGGAAGATGCCCTGATCGAGGCGTTGGCCCGCGAGGCGACCGGCTACCGCGATCAGGGCTATCGGGCGCTGAAGATCAAGGTTGGAAAGAACGTCGCCTTCGACCTGCGCCTGATCGAGACGATCCGCGACGCCCTGCCCGAAATGACGCTCATGGCCGACGCCAACCACGCCTACGACCTGCCGGAGGCGATCCGCGTGGGCAAGGCCCTGGACGAGGCGCGGTTCGCCTGGTTCGAAGAGCCGCTCTCGCCGGAGCATCCCGAGCTGCATCGGGCGCTGCACGAGAAAGTCGACCTGGCGATCGCGTCCGGCGAGTGCGAGCAGACGCGATTCGGCTTCCAGCGGCTTTTGGGCCCCGGCGGCGTGCAGATCGCCCAGCCCGACCTGGCCTACTGCGGCGGGCCGTCCGAGGCGTTGAAGATCCGCACCGTGGCCTCGTCGCACGGGGTCAACGTGATACCGCACGTCTGGGGGACGATGCTCAACCTGGCGGCGGCCGCGCACTTGCTGGCGGCAAGCTATCGGGAGCCGGGCCGGGCGGAGATGCCCGCCCCCTGGCTCGAATACGATCGTACGCCGAATGCACTGCGCGACGAGATCTTCGAGACCTCGGTCCAGATCGACGACGGCTCGGCGCGGGTGCCCCCCGGCCCGGGACTCGGCGTCGTGCCCGATCGGTCCGCCCTGACGGCCTTTCAAGTCCACCCAACGGAGGTCCGATGACGGTGATCGACTGCGGAGACTACCCGATGCGAAGTCTCTACTTCGAGCAACCTTCTCGCGGCGCAAAGCCGACCGTGTTTGAGGCCGAGTACCTGCACGCAAGCTACGCCCGGTATCGGCCGATCGACCGGTCGCCAGCCCAGCCCACGGCAGCCGCAAAACGTCCCGGACCATCTCACCACTTGAGCGAAACCGCGGCGTCCGGTAGGCTGGGCTCCGCCCACAAATCCTGAACCCTGGACCCCGAACCCTCCAGCCATGAACTCCCAACTCCCCCCAGAACTGAGCGAACGGATCGGCCGCTGCGGCGTGGTGGCGGTGCTGGTTGTCGACGAGGCGAAGCACGCGGTGCCGTTGGCCCGGGCACTCGTGAAAGGCGGGGTCGACGTGATGGAGCTGACGCTCCGCACGCCCGCCGCGCTGGACGCCCTGCGTGCCATCGCGGCCGAGGTGCCCGAGATGCTTCCCGGCATCGGCACGGTCCTCACGCCCGAGCAGGTCCACGAGGTGGCCGAGGCGAAGGGCGCGTTCGGCGTGGCCCCGGGTTTGAACCGCCGGGTGGTCGAGGAGGCCCAGCGAGTGGGCCTGCCGTTTGCGCCCGGCGTGGCCACGGCGTCCGACTTGGAGGCCGCCCTCGAGCTTGGCTGCCCCGACGTCAAGTTCTTCCCCGCCGAGGCATCCGGCGGCATGCCTTATCTGAAGAGCATGTCCGGGCCGTACGCCCATCTCGGCGTCCGCTTCATCCCCTTGGGTGGTCTGAAGGCCGAAAACTGCGGGGCGTACCTCGAAGCGCCCAACGTGCTGGCCGTGGGCGGCTCGTGGCTGGCCCCGCGGGCCGACGTGAAGGGCGAGAGCTGGCAGACGATTACCGATCGGGCCGCCGAAGCCCGAGCGATCGTCGAGCGGATCCGAGGGGCTTGAGTGGGACGGATCCTAGACCGCACGGTGCAGCAGGGTGCCACGGGCATCTTGCCCGTGCATCGCCGACACGGATGCACTGGCAAGACGCTACTCCTTAAACAAGCGAAGGCGTATCGCGTTTGTGCCCCCAAGGGCTGCCGAGGAACATGCGCACACTCTCATCGGGCGGCTTGATGCCAAGCCGGGGGGATCGTTCCGGGTTGTCGGTGCTTCATCGTGACGTGCTTTCCAGCGCTTCGGCTCAAAGCGTTGCGGCGGTGCCGGAGCATCCGGACTCCGGCTTCGGGGGACGGCCAGGCAACAGCGCAGTTCAACGATCAGACGACGGAACACGCCGAGTCAGGGATTCCAGCCCAGAGGCCGCCGGTTCGGAGGATCTGACAGGGGTTCTTCATCATCGAGTTGACAAACGTCCGGAAATCCATCTTCAGCAGTTCGTGTTTCTCCGCGTGGTGCTTTTTAGCCCAGCGCCCTTTCTCCGGAAGCCACAACGCCCACCATGCCTTCAGGTTTCCCGCCAGGCTCGTCATCACCATATAGGCCCAGTTCGAGAACAAGTTGTCCACCGGGGCACGCATCGAACGCACCCCGTTCTTGAGCTGTTCGATCAGATTCTCCTGGTCGCAGCGGTCGTTGCAGGAGAAGACCACCTCGGCGGGCGTGCTTTCCCGGTCGTTGGTAATGTAGAAGAAGTAACGGATCTCGTCGAACAGCCGTCGCTCCCGTTTCTCGTGGCTGATGTTTTTGCGCACCACCACCATCCGGTACGCCTTCTTGCACTGGGTCGGTTGATAGTCGAACTCGGCCACTTCTTCACTTTGGAGGTTCAACACTTCGAACCCGCGATCGTGCACAATCTTCTGCTTGACCTTATCCGGCCGTCTCCGCTTTCGGGTTCGCACCTCGTAGCGCGGCGGCCGATTCAGCTTCTTCCAGCGGGTTTTCGGCAGGTTGTCGGCGATTTCTTTGAGGTTGTCTTTCGCGTCGTAGGCGTAGGCGTGGGCGTAGGCGTAGGCGTGGACGGTTTCGTTCTGGTCCTTCTTGGTGACCTGCTGGGCAGGGCAGCACTGACACCGGGCGAAATAGGTGACTGTCCCGCATTTGGTGACTGTCCCGCATTTCCGCATTTCTCTGATCACCCCGCGCGATCACTGCAAACCCGTTCCTACGCCCCTCATCGTACGTCGTAAGTGTGTGGGATTTCTCCGTTTAGCCATTCCTGCTACAATCCACGTCTGGAGCCTCGGCCCCTTTGACCTCGACCACGTGAGGAAAGAGACCCATGGCCAAGCCGATGACGAGCCGAGAGCGGCTGCTCTGCGCCCTCGACGGCGGCCAGCCGGACCGGCTCCCCGTCTCGCTGCACCAGTGGCAGCCGTATCATCTCGAGAAACACCTGGGCGGGATCACCGCGCTGGAGGCGTTCGAGCGGTTCGGCATGGACGCCCAGATTCAGTATTTTGAGTCGATGGGCCAGTTCTGGCTCGTCGAGGCCGATTTCAGCAAGTTCTCCACCCCCGAGTGGATCGACGAGGCCACGGTGGTAAGCGACAAGGCCGACAACCGGATCGTCCACCACGCGATCCGAACGCCCGAGGGCACGCTCACCTACAAGACGGCCGGCGACCGCAAGACGACCTGGATCACCGAGTACCTGATCAAGCAGGACGACGATGTCGAGCTTCTGCGCAAGTACATGCCCGTCCCCAAGCTCGATCTGGCGCCGATCGAGGCCCTCTACGACGCAATCGGCGACCGGGGCATTCTGCGCGGGTTCGTTTGGGGCGATCAGGTGGGTCCCTGGCAGCACGCCTGCTGCCTGGCCGACGCGGGTGGGCTGATCCTCCGGGCGATCGACGAGCCCGACTGGCTGCACGAGCTATTGGGCATCTTGCTGGAGAAGAAGCTGCGGTTCATCGAGTCGATGAAGGGGGCGAAGTTCGACCTGGTGGAGACCGGCGGCGGGGCGTCGTCGTCCACGGTGATCTCCCCGAAGCTGCACGAGGAGTTCTGCCTGCCGTACGATCGCCGGATCCACGACGCCCTCGGCGATCTCGGCTTTCGGGTGACGTACCACACGTGCGGCGGCACGCTGGGGATCGAGGAGCACATCGTGGCCAACGGCTGCGACGCCTCGGAGACGCTCGCCCCGACCAGCGTCGGCGGCAACCAGGAGCCGTGGGACTTCGCCCGAAAGATCAACGGCCGCGTCGCCCTGATCGGCGGGGTCGACCAGCACAACGTGCTCACCGACGGCACGCCCGGCGAGATCCGCGCCATGGTGCACAAGCTGTTCGACACCGTGGGCGCCGGCGGCGGGTACGTCTGCTCGCTGAGCGACCATTTCTTCGAAACGCCGCCGGAGAAGCTGCGGATCTACGCCGAGGCGGCGAGGGAGTGCGTGTACTGAGGTCCGAACGACACGGTTCCGCTTCTGGTGTGGCGGCCCTAAACCATTTGCCAACGACGGCGAGATCGCATAGAATGAGATTGCGTGAACCGGACCTTCGGCCGGCGCAGGCGCCGTGTTGCCTCCAAGACTGACGAGCGACGTGATGGCACTTACCCTCGTGTTGGAAGAAGAGATCGAGGTCCCCATGGACCTTCGCTGTCTTGCCGACTTTCGCCGTTGGGCAACCTCGGATGCGTTCCCCGAACGCGGGCGCATCGACTACATCGCCGGGAGGATCGACGTCGACATGTCCCCGGAAGACCTGCACACGCACGGAAAACTGAAGGCGGAGATAATCGGTGTCGTCTATCCCCGCATCAAGAAGGACGAGCTGGGCGAGTTGTACACCGACAGCACCAGGGTCTCCTGTCCGGAGGCGGATCTCTCGGTCGAGCCCGACGTCGTCTTCGTTTCGGAGTCGTCGCTGGACACCGGCCGTGTGCGTTTGGTGCCCAAGGCGGGTGGCGGGGCGGATCGCTACGTCGAGCTGGAGGGCCCGCCCGACTTGGTCGTGGAGATCGTTAGCGACGCCTCGGTCCGCAAGGACACCGAGCGGCTCCCGGCGGCCTACTACCAAGCCAGCGTCGCCGAGTTCTGGCTGATCGACGCCCGGGGGGAAGACCTCCTGTTCCGCATCCACGGCCGCGGCCCGACCCAGTACGAGCCGGCCGAGCGCGACGCCGACGGCTACCAGCGCTCCGCGGTCCTCAATCGCTGGTACCGTCTGGAGCGAGGCCGCAACGCACGGGGGCGGGTGGTCTTCGATCTTCATGAGAAGTAGTCGCTTCGTCTTGGCCGCGGACAACTGGATGGGAGATGGCTCAGTTCTTTGGGAGGTTCCGTGCTACTCTGCGCGCTCATTCTCTCCGCTCCGGCGCCGGCGGAGTTCGTCGTGGATCTCTCCTCCGGCTGGCTCGACCGTCTCTCGCACAAGCGCCCCGTCAGGACGGGCACTGCGACGCAGGAAGACGTCCTCACCATAGCCCGGAAACCGGCCGATTCCCGCTGACAGCGGACCTTTCTCTCGCCCGATGGGTAACGAAGCGGAAGCCCAAGCGACTGGATTTCCCGCGCTGTCCCCGATAGACTCGCAGGTGCGCCGACGGCCGCAGAGCGCGTCGGACGGTCGCTCGTCAAGACCTCCAGTTGCAGACACTAGCAAGGAATGAGTGGTACTATGCTTGCACGAACCGTGATCTCTGTGGGTCGGGTCGCTTTTTCCGTGGGATGGGCGTTCGTTTTCTCGCCCGTCGTTTGGGGAGCGGACGCGCCTTCGCCCGAACGTCAACAGGCCCGGCAGATTCTGGACGCCGCCGGCGTCCGGGGCGGGCTGATCGTCCACCTGGGCTGTGGCGACGGGAAGCTGACCGCGGCGCTTGGCTCGAGTGGTCGCTACCTGGTCCAGGGGCTCGATGCCGACGCTGACGATGTCGAGCGGGCCCGCCGGCACGTCCGGTCGCTGGGCCTCTACGGCAAGGTGTCGGTCGATCGTCTGCCCGGAAAGCGGCTTCCCTACGTCGATAACCTCGTCAACCTGGTCGTGGCGGAAGACCTTGCCGGGATCGCCGAGGACGAGGTGATGCGGGTGTTATGCCCCGATGGGGTCGCCTACGTGAAGCAGGGCAATGCGTGGACGAAGACCGTCAAGCCGCGGCCCGCACAGATTGACGAGTGGACGCATTTCCTCCACGGCCCGGACAACAACGCCGTCGCGCAGGATACGCTCGTCGGGCCGCCGCATCACATGCAGTGGGTCGGCGGCCCCAAGTTCGCCCGAAGCCACGAGCACCTGGCCAGCATCAGTGCCGTGGTCACGTCCGGGGGCCGGGTGTTCTACATTGCCGATGAGGGGCCGGCCGCTTCGGTCGACCTGCCGTCCCGGTGGATGCTGATCGCGCGGGACGCGTTCAACGGTGTGGTGCTGTGGAAGCGGCCCGTTCCTCGCTGGGAGTGGCGTCATCGGCCCTTCCGCTCCGGGGCCTCGCAACTGCCGCGCCGACTGGTCGCCGTGGGGGATCGCGTCTACACCACGCTCGGATACGGGGCACCGCTGACCTCGCTCGACGCGGCCACCGGCGATCTCGTGAGGACGTACGAGGGATCGGCAGGTACCGAAGAGATCCTGCTTGACGACGGGAGCCTGTTCCTGGTGGTCGGCGACCCCGCGGATCAGCAGGCGGTCGACGCGGCCATCCGGCGGGGCGAAACGCCCCCACCAGTCGTCAAATCGATCGTGGCAGTGGAGGCCGACTCCGGGGACCTCCTCTGGCGCAAGTCGGACGCCGATACCGCGGAGCTGATGCCCCTGACGCTCGCGGTGGGCGGCGGACGCGCGTTCTTCCACACCGCCGGGGAGCTTGTGGCGTTGGACGCCGAGTCGGGAGCGGAGCTATGGCGGGCTGGCCGTCCGATCAGCCTGGCTCGGCCCGCGTGGTCGACGCCCACGGTCGTCGTCCACGGCGACGTCGTCCTCTGTGCCGATCGCGAAGCTCCGGCCGAGGTGCCCGAGGAGCCCAGGCCGCGGACCGTTCGCTGGGAGGTCAGCCTGGGCGGAGGCAACGCCCCGCCGGGCGAGCTGATCGCGTATTCCGCCGAGACCGGCCAGCGGCTCTGGAGCTGCAAGTGCCGCGAGGGCTACAACTCGCCGGTCGACGTGTTCGTGGCCGACGGGCTCCTCTGGACCGGCGACCTGGTCCGCGCCCGGGACCCCGGCATCACCCAAGCCCGCGATCCGATGACCGGCGAAGTGAAGCGGACGCGCCCGAACGATCAGGAGTTCTTCACGGCCGGGATGAGTCACCATCGCTGCTACCGCAACAAGGCGACGAGCCGCTACCTCCTGGTCGGCCGAGCCGGCGTGGAGATGATCGATCTCGCTTCCGGCCGGGCGCTGGCCCACCATTGGGTCCGGGGAACCTGCCAGTACGGGGTCGTGCCGGCCAACGGGCTTCTCTACGCGCCCTCGCACACCTGCGCCTGTTTCATCCAGGCCAAGCTGAACGGGTTCAACGCGCTGGCACCGGCCAACGTCCGGGATCGAGAAAGTAAGCACGAGAGCCAACAGCCCCCGCCCCTCCAACGCGGCCCCGCCTTCCAGTCACTCCCCACTCCCCACTCCCAACTCCCCACTCCTTCCGACTGGCCCACGTATCGGCACGATCCGGCTCGGAGCAGCTCGACGAAGACGGTCGTCTCGACCGACCTCCAGCGCGCCTGGCAAACCGAGCTGGGCGGCAGGCTCACTAGCGTCGTGGTCGCCGACGGTAGGCTGTTCGTCGCCCAGGTCGACGCCCATACCGTCCACGCCCTCGATGCCGCGGAAGGCAAGCCGCTGTGGAGTTACACCACGGGCGGGCGCGTCGACAGTCCGCCGACGGCGCATCGGGGCACGGTCCTGTTCGGCTCGGCCGACGGCTGGGTCTATTGCCTCCGTGCCGCCGACGGCCAACTCGTCTGGCGATTCCGCGCCGCACCCGACCCGCGGCGCGTCGTGGCCTACGGGCAGCTCGAGTCGGCCTGGCCGGTCTCGGGAAGCGTGCTGGTGGAGGAGGGCGTCGCCTACTTCGCCGCGGGAAGGTCCACGTTCCTCGACGACGGGATCTTCCTCTACGGGCTCGACGCCCGAACGGGGGAGCAGCGGATGATGAGCCGGCTTTGCGGGCGCGATCCGGAGACCGGCGAACAGCCGAGATCGGCCGTGCAAGGGTTCGGCATGAAGGGCGTGCTGCCCGACGTCCTCTCCAGCGACGGCACCTTCCTCTACATGCGGCACGCGAAGTTCGACCGCCAGGGCGTCGAGCAGGAGGAGCCGGGGCGGCACCTGTTCACCCCCACGGGCTTCGTCGACGACTCCTGGTGGCACCGCACGTACCAGCTCTACGGCACCGAGTTCATCGCCGGCTGGGGGGGGTGGTGGAAAAACGGCAACCGGGCGCCCGCCGGACGGCTCCTGGTCTTCGACGACGCCTCGATCTACGGCTTCGGGCGCAGCTTCTACCCGGCGGGCAACGCCGGCCAATGGCGCACCGGCGAGCACTACCGGCTGTTCGCCACCTCCAAGGAGCTTGACCTCATCGACGAGCCGGCGCCGAAGAGGCGGCGAGGGCAGCCGCCGGTGGTCAAGTCGCTGGTCAAGTGCCGGTGGTCCGAGCGCGCCGACCTGGAGGCCCGGGCGATGGTGCTGGCCGACCAGACGCTTTTCATGGCCGGCCCGCTCGGCGAGACGCGCCGCTCCCAGGACGCCTTCGAGGGGCGCGAGGGCATACGCCTCAGGGCCGTCTCGACGGCCGACGGCGCCACGCTCGCCGAATACCCGCTCGACGCCCTGCCCGTGTTCGACGGCATGGCCGCGGCCGGCGGGCGCCTGTTCCTGGCCACCCGGGACGGCCGAGTGCTCTGCTTCGGCGGTCCGTAGGGCATCAGCCGCCCAGCGCCTTGTCTGGTTCCCGCTTTTATCTGGTTCCCAAGCTCCAGCTTGGGAACCCAGTTCCACGAAGCTCTGCTTCGCCGCCCGGGAAGCCGGAGCTTCCCTGAGGTGCGTTCCCAAGCTGGAACTTGGGAACGAGCGAAGTGTTGTTCATCTTGAGCACGCCACACCAGCTTGTCAACGATTCTCCGGCGAACTCATTCTGGAGCGGCAACCACCGGCAAGGCTTCGAACGACAGCACCTCGAACGGCCCCAGCTCGAACGTGTGCGGCCGGCCCGCCGAGACGGGGATCGCCGGCTCGTCGGCGTCCTCCTTCCACGGACTCTTGAGCACGTACTGCCGGGCGGCGCCGCCGGGGAGCTCGAAGGCGTCGGCCGGGTCGAGCGTGATCCGCGCGGGGGCGTCGTTGGGGTTTCGCAGGACGAGGACCGCTTTCTGCTTCGACCAGGAGGCCCAGCCGTACACTTCGCCTTCGGCCGGATCGCCGCCGACCCAGTGGGTGTCGGCCAGCACGTCGGCGTTGCGCCGGGCCCAGTTGGCCGCCTCGGCCAAGGCGTCCCAGGTTTGCGGTGTCATCAACGCGGGGTTCACGTAAAGCTCCTGCAGATTCGTGCCCGTGCCGAAGAAGGAACGGATCTCGGCCACAATCTCGGCCGGCTCGTAGGTCGGCGGCTTGTTCTTCGGGTCGTACGGGTTGCCGAAGAGCGGCAGCCGGTTGATGAACACCCCGTGGATCATCAGCGAGCTGATCGGATAGAGCGGCGCTCGCTCCAGGACGCCGTGGTAGACCTCGCTGTCGCGATAGGTGATCCACCGTTGGCGCTCGGGGCCTTTGCCGGCCAGGTTCGTGTCGGAGCCCTGGCGCCAGATCGAGTCGGCCCAGAGGAGCCAGAACGGCGAGGGCCACGAGCCGGTGGACGGGTTGACGAACACCTTCGGCTCGAGCCCGCGCAACTCGTCGATCAGGCGCAATAGCGCTTCCACGTCGCTCGCGTAGGGTCCGGCTCCCGGCTGGTTGTTGCCGGCGCCGAACCCGTCGAACTTGAAGTAGTTGACGCCGAACCGGCGGACCATTTCGGTGCACGCGGCGCGGATGCGGGCGTAGTAGCGCGGGCCGGCCATCGAGAGCCCCCTCGGGTTGGTCTCGAAGCCCTGCCGGAGTCCGGATTCGATTCGCGCTTTTCGTCCGGGATAGCCGGCAAAGGGCGAAAACCAGACGCCCACCCGCGCGCCGTGCTGCCCGGCCGCTTCCTGGGCCGGGGCGAATCCCTTCGGATATCCCGCGTGGAACTGCCATACGAGGTTCTCGTCGTCCCACTCGAAGTCGTGGACGAACGAATCCATGGTCACGCCGCGCCGCTCGACCAGCTCGCTCCCGAAGGCGTGGATGTTCGCGAGCCATACCCGCTCTTGGCCCTGCCGGAATCGCTCGGCTTCCTCGGGCTTGCCGTGGAGCTTTCGCCGCCAATACTCGCAGCCGATCGCCGAGCGGTTGTTGTAGTGGAGGAACGGCCGGTGCGGGTGCGCCCGCTGGCGCTCCAGATAGTAGAGGAAGCCGCGGCGGAGCTGTCCCTTGGGCACGACGCCGACCACCCAGCTCCGCTGGAGCGGCTCGCCCGGGCGGAGCGTCGTCTGGAAGGGATAGCCGCACTGGAGCCTCGTTTCCTTCTCGCTCGGCGCCTCGGAATCCTGGACGCGACTCCACGACATGGGATGCTCGCAGGCGAAGAACATGTTGCCGGACACGGCGGGCGAGCCGTCGACGCTGCCGACGACACGGGCGCCCGGCGCGGGTACGTCCCAGAAGACGGCCTCGGCCAACTCCACGGGCCGGCTCGCGGCGGTCAGGCACACCCGTTGCCGCAGGTAGCTCGACCCGTCACGCAGGATCGCCTGCCACTGGATCTTCAGATTGCCGTCGCCCGACGCCAGGTCGACGACGATCTTGCGCCCGCCGAACCGCTCCGCCGCACGGGGCGAGCCCGCTTGCGGGTCGATCTCGACGAGCTGCGGTTTGCCGACGACGAGATCGCCGGCCTTCACCGCCTGACGCCCCGGCATGGGAGAGCCGGCCACGAGTACCTGGAAGCACTCGCCGTTCGCCAGATCGAGGGTCGTGCCGGAAAGCTTGTTGACGAGCCGCTCGGGCTTCAGGCGCCCCTCTGCCACGGTCCAGCTCAACGCCAGCACGTCGTTTTCGAGGACGAGCCGGCCCGCGTCGATTCGCGCTTTGGCTGCGCCCGGCGGGGGCCCGGGGAAGTCGATCGCCCGCGCTCGGTCGACGTGACCGACGAAAAGCGACGCAAGGATCACCAGCGCTGCGAGACGCAAGGGCATGGACGCCGTGATGCTCATCGGAGCTTTCCTTTCTGGGGGACACTTGCGGTTGACCCAAGCATAACCTCTGCATGCGCGGAGTAGTAGGCACACGCCGTGTGCCGTAACAGGCGGGCGCTTTCGCCGGCGGACGGCACACGCCGTGTGTCTGCTACTCGAGGAATACGGCTCCCCGGTTTCTCAGCTCTTCGTGGAGCGCCTTGCCGTCAAGTTGCGAGGGCGAGACGTTTCGCTTGGCGGCGATGGCCGCGGCGAGTCCGGCCGCCTGCCCCATGGCCATGCAGGTTCCCGTAACGCGGTACGACGCATGGGCTTCGTGGGTCCCGGAGATGCAGCGGCCCGCAAACACCAGCCCGTCGCGCTCCTTGGGGACCAGGCAGCGGTACGGGATCTCGAAGGGCTTCGCGCGGATTCGCTTCGAGTGCGGGTCGTCGGGGTAGATTTCGTGGATGTCGCAGCCGAACGTGCAGCAAGCCACGGCGTCGTCGAATCGGCGACCGCCGGCCACGTCGTCGGCACCGAGCGTGTACTGGCCTTCGAGGTGGCGCGACTCGCGAACGCCGATCGAAGGGGCCGTCTGCGACAAGCGGACGTTCTCCATGCCGGGGACCTTGCGCATGGCTTGGAGGAAGATCTCATGGGCTTGCCGCCTTGCCTCGACGGTGGCCTGAGTGACGTCCCGCGTGTTGGTGGCGTCGTATCGGTAGACGTGGGTCGCCTGGATCGCCACCACGCCCGCGCGGGGGATCTGGATCATCCACGGCGTGCCCTGCGGCCTTTTGCCGTAGGGGAGCCGAATGGGAAGCCCGTGCTCCTCGATGGCGTGCGTGAGCGCTTGGAGCATGTACCGGGCTTCAAGCTCGTCGGCCGGGTGGCCCTCGAAGCTCTCGACGTCGGTCACCTCGAACATCAAGGTCATCGGCTGAGAAAGCCCGTCGATTTCTCGGCCGAACTGAAACGGGACCCCGGCGCGTGCGGCCACGTCGCCGTCGCCCGTGCAATCGACGACGACTTTCGCCAGCACGGCTTCACGCCCGGATTTGCCTTCCACGATAACGCCCTGCACGGTCCCGTCCGCAACGATCGGGTCGGTTGCCTGAACGTGATACCAGAACGGCGCGTTGGCCTCGCCGAGCATTTGTTCGAGGGTGAACTTCATCAATTCCGGATCGAAGACGGGCATTTTGCGGTCGCGCCAGGCGTCGGCTTTTCGCAGACGGCCGATGAGCCGCTCGACGAGCCAGCCCTTTCGCGAGTCGAACACGGGGTTGAGCAGGCCGGCCGTCCACATGCCGCCCAGCATCCCATGTCGCTCGACGACCAACGTGGTGGCGCCTTCGCCGGCCGCGGCGAGCGCTGCGCCGACGCCCGTGGGACCACCGCCGACAACCACCACGTCGACGTCCGCCGCGACGGGCGTGTTCCGCGGTGCTTCCTGGATCGCCGCCCGATCGGCCGCGATGGTGGCCGGAACCGCCCTGCCCGAGGCGCCGACACCGCCCGCGCCGACGATGCCGGTCGATGCTTTCAGAAAGTCCCTTCGATGCATACGGTGTGCTCCTGGTAGTTCTCCGGGTTTATTGTGCTACGGGCCGTTGGCCGGCGGCAGCCCCGACGGCAACGACGAGCGGGAGGCACAGAGACGGCCGGCGAGTCATGGGGGAGACCTTTCGGCGGGAGTCTATCGAGTCCTGTGTTGAGCACCGAACCCCCTCGAAGCCCAGGGGTTGCAACCCCTGGGCTTGGCGCCCGATGACGACGCTCGCTCCCAGGCTCCGCCTCGCCCTGCCTCGCTCGCCGGGCACAGCCGCCCCGGGTGGGGACACGAAGCGTCCGATCGTGCGTTACGACGCGAAGCGTCGTAACGATGTAACGATCGAAGCGTCGTAACGACGCAAAGCGGACTCCTGACGGCCAACGGCTTCCCGTCACTCGGGAACAATCTCGTAGCCGTATTCCTTCAGCATCTCGGGGATCCGCTTCACCGCGTCGACGTCGTAGCCTTTGATCTCGTCGGGCAAATCATCCCAGGCGACCAGGAAGGGGGTGGTTCTTTTCTCGGCGTTCCGTTCGCCCAGTCTCCATCCGTTCAGGAGGCGTTCCACGTTCCAGCGGGCGTGCTCCATCTCGGCCATGGTGCGGATCTGATCGTCGCTGAACTCGAAGAGCTGCACCTCCTCCGGCTTGCGCTTGCGGATTCTCAGGCCCACCGCCCGGAGCTTCTCCTCGATGTGGTCGATCTGCTGGCGGTTCGAGTGTTGGAGGTCGGGCGGCAGGTGTTCCCAGTCGGCCCGGGCGGGGTCCTTCTTGGCCAAATCCCTGCCGCGGCCTCTGCGATACTCCTCGTGGGTGCGTCGGGCCAGGTCCTCGCGATCCTCGTCGCGGAGGCACGCCGACTTCGGCAGGTCCTCGACGAACGCCTTCACCGTCTGCGGGTCGTTCGGAAGCCCCATTAGATGGGGCGACTCGGACCAGCGTTCGTCCTTGAGCAGCGCGCCGGCTTCCCGGCCGCTGTCGCGGAGGATTCCCACCTTGGCTCCGAAGGCCAGCGCCATGCGGAACTCGAACGCCGAGATCTTCCCCCCGTTGATTCCCAGGAGCCTCACCCTGGCCGGATCGACCCCTGCCGCCATCAGGTCGATCCAGTTCTGAATCGGCTCGAGCACCGAGAACCGCGTGCCGGAGGTGTTATGGATCTCGTAGGCTTCGTGAAGGCTCGTCCAGGTGGGGACCGCCGCCGGCACGTAGGCGATCTTGGCGAAGGGACCGTGGATCGAGGGGGGCAGGTCGCCGACCAGGGTCCCGATCCCCGACTCGGTTCCGGCCGAGAAGACGGTGCCGCGAAACGCGGAAAACGCCGTCCTCATCAGAATCTCATACTCCTTCATCTTGGCCGTTACGTCGACGTCGCATCCCCCGGCCACCAGCACGATCGGCTCGACGAGCGGCTCCAGCCGGGCACAGACGCAGCGCTTCAGGCGCTCTTCGCGAGATGCCTCGACGCGCTGCCGGGCCTCATGGAGCTTCCGGTCGGCTTCCCGGCACGCCTGCCGGGCGGCTTCGAGCTTCTCGGTGGTCTCGTCGATCTTCTCGCGAGTCTTCGGCTCGTCGGCTTGGTTGGCGAGTTGCTCCAGTTGCTCTTCCCACTCCGAGACCTCACCGTCCCGTCGCCTTTTGTGCGCTTCCGCGTCGTGCTGCAATTGCCACGACTTGGCCACGACCGCCGCCCTCAAGAAGCGTCGCACCCAGCCGATCTCCGGCGGCGGGTTGCGCAGCGCGCGTTTCAGTCGGTGGATGCGCTTCAGGCGCTCTTCGACGGGGTCCGGCGAGTCGCTGGTCTCGACGGCCTTCGCGTACGCCTCGAGCGCGTCGTTCGGTCGTTTCAGCAGGAGCGAGAAGAAGCCCATCTGGTAGTAGACGCGGGGCACGTCGATCCCGACCTCGGCGTACTCGCGGCATCGCGCGGTCGCGTTTTCCAGGCTCTGGCGGATCGCCGAGAGGAATCCGCCGTCGGTTCCGCTCCGCAGCTTGCAGTAGACGAAGCCCTCCAGCGCCTGGGGATCGGAGGGATCGGTCTCGAACGCCTCCTCGAAATATTCCAGCTCCGTCTGGTGGTCCGAGTCTTCGTACGTATAGGCCAAAAGCACGAGGGCGTCGATCGTGTCGCGGTTCAAACCGAACGCCCAGCGGAGGTAGTCGCGCCCGTCCGGATGCCCGTTTTGCGAACGGGCCCGGCCGTAGTCGGCGAGCACGCTTGCCATCTCGGGGTCCCGCAGACGGAGAAGCTCTCGCTCGGCCTTTTCGCGTTCGTCCAGGTATTGGGGGTCGTCATCTTCCAGCGGCTGGGAGCGCATGGTGGCCACGGCCGCTTTCAGTGCGTCGGCGGCGGGCGAGCCCTCCCACGCCCGAACGAACTTATCGAGCGTCGCTTCCGCGCGGGGGTAATCCTGGAGGCTGATGGCGAGGCGGGCGAGGCGGTGGGCCAGGCGCCGGTTGTCCGAGTCGTACCGGAAGACGGCCTCCAGCTTGCGACGTTCCGCCTCGCGCTGGTCCCGGGTCATGTACGACCCGTAGTAGCTCCGATACCGCTCCACGCCCCGGATGGTCCGGCCGATCCCTTCGTCGGCCTCTTCCAGCGCGGCCGCAATCCGGTTGGCATCGCGGAGCCACCGCCGGGGAACCTCGAACTCACTCTTGTAGAGCCGATCGTGTCCGAAAGCGGCCCAGGCGTGCTGGAGCAGGGTGCGCACCTGGATCTCGGCCTTGAAAATCGGCCCCGGCGAGAGCGAGGTCTCTTGGCACGCTTCCGGAGTCCGGCGCTCGTCGAGCCGCGAGAGCGCGGCGCGGAACGCGTCCCCGTTCGGCCCCTCGCATTCCGCCCGGAACAACGTTTCGGCCAGGTCTCCGAACTGCCCTTCCCGCATCGAGACGATCAGGTGCACCGACAGGTAGCCGAACTCGCCCACGCTCAACCGCTCCAGCACGTCCTCGCTGGTGTGGATCTCGAAGTGCCGGCGGATGTAATCGCGGACGCGCTCGATCTCGTCGCGGTGCTCGGTGATCACCCGGGCGCCGCAGAGGTCGGTCATCTGGGTCATCGGGTCCGAATAGCGCTTGCGGATGATTTTCTCGGCGAAGCTGGGAATCGCCTTGGCTCGGGCCTCCACGATCCCCCGCACGTCCAGCTTCTTGACGGCCCGGGACAACAGCCTCTCGAGGACCTCGGCGAACACCTCGTACACGAAGTGGACCTGCGTGTACTCGTCCACCTGCCGTTCGAATTCCACCATTTCCAGGTCGTGATCCGCCGCCACGGCGAGTTCCTCCCTCCGGAATACAGGTCCAGCCGATTCGACACTCGATACGAACCGACCCGATGTATAACGGTTGGCCGTCCCGACGTCCAGCGGGGGGGCCGCATGGGCATCTTGCCCTCCGCGACCACCGGGCTGGTGAGCCGTCCGCCCAGGTCGGTCTGCCACGCGGGCTCGAGCGCCGTCGGGACCGTCGTGCTCGCCCGGCCGCTCCGCGCCGCGTCGTGCCGGTAGGTGGGCCAGTCGGCGGCAGTGGGGTGTGGGGTGTGGGGAGTTGGGAGTGGGGAGTGACTGGTAGGCGGGGCCGCGTTGGAGGCGCGGGAACATGCCGCTAGCGACCGCGAAGTCGCATGAATTCCTTGTACAGCCCCATGCAAAAGACTACCAACTCATCTGCTTCCGCAATGCGGCTCCAATCGCTCTCCCCCCCAATCGTGAACTGCGGTGCGCCCGATGGACTACCCGGACCGTGAACGTGAACACTGACATTTGCCTCGTGCATCCCTGTCACATCCCTACACGTAATCCGCATTGTTGCGTTGCCCGGTCGACGCCCGCCGCTACTCCAGCTCATGCACCACGATCATGTTGTGCCGGGTGGTGCGCAGGCCGGTCCCGGAGACGAGCACGATGCGGTCTTCCGGGGCGAGGTAGCCGGCGGCGCGGCCGCGCTCGACCACGTACTCCAACAGCGCCGCGCTGTTCTCCGTCGGGGCGCCCGGCAGGGGGATGACGCCCCAGTAGAGACACATCCTCCGCAGCGTGGCCTCCGAGTCGCTCACGCCGACCGTGGGGACGATGTGGCGGTTCTTGGAGAGCGACAGCGCGGTCAAGCCGGAGGCGCTGGCCACGACGATCGTCTCCGCCCCCAGCTCTTCGGCCAGGCGACCGGCGGCGAACGTGGTCGCTTCGGTGATCTGATTAACCCCTTCGGCCGTCAGGTCGGGCCCGGCCGTGCCCGGGGCGCGTCGAGGCACCGACTCGGTGGCCAGGGCGATGCGGTGCATCATCTCCACGGTCTCCCGGGGATAGCGGCCGATCGCCGTCTCGCCCGAGAGCATGCAGGCGTCGGCGCCGTCGAGGATGGCGTTGGCCACGTCGGTCGCTTCCGCGCGCGTCGGAAGCCGGGAGTGCTGCATGCTGTCGAGCATCTGCGTGGCGATGATCACCGGCTTGCGATGACGATGGCAGACGTCGATGATCTGCTTCTGAACCACCGGCACCCGGGCGATGTCGATCTCCACGCCCAGGTCGCCCCGGGCGACCATCACGCCGTCGGTCGCCTGGACGATCTCGTCGAGGTCTTCGAGCGCTTCGGGCTTCTCGATCTTGGCAATCACCTGGGCCTCGGCCCCTTCCGACTCGACGAGCGACTGAAGCGCGCGGATCTCGTCGGCCGAGCGGACGAAGCTGAGGCCGATGAAATCGACGCCGGCCTGGGCGGCCCAGCGCGCGTTGTCGCGGTCCTTCTCGCCGAGCGTCGGCACGCTGAGCTTGACGCCCGGCAGATTCACCCCCTGCCGGCTCCGCAGCAGCCCCCCCTGGACGATTCGGCAGGTGGCGGAGCCCTCGTCGAGCTGCTCGACGGTGAGCGCGATGGTCCCATCGGCGAGCATGATCCGATCACCCACTTGGAGCTCGTCGAGGAGCCGCTCGTAGGTCGCGGTCAGATCGCCCGGCTCGCGGGGGACGTCTCCTCGCACGAACCGCACCTCGCCTCCGTTAGGGCATTCCATCTCTCCGCCCGGCAGCTCCCCCAGCCGGATCTTGGGTCCGGCCAGATCGACGAGGATCGCGACGACGTGGCCGGCGGTCCGGGCGGCGTCTCGGATCTGATCCACGCGCTTTTGGTGTTCTTGTCGATTGCCGTGGGCCGTGTTGACGCGGAACACGTCGACGCCCGCCTCGATCAGCTCGACGAGCTTCTTCGGCTCGTCGCAGGCCGGCCCGACCGTGGCGACGATCTTCGTCTGACTGGGGCGTCGACGCGGACGCGGCGAGGACTCGCTCATCGTGGCACTCCCACAACGTCTTGGTTTGCTCTGTCAACCGTCGCCGGTGCGCTCTGGCAAGGAATCGGGGTCGCGTGGGACCCCCTCGGGAAAGGGCGGCCAGTCGCCGTCGGCCAGGCGGTCGTTCGACGCGTCGCCGCCGCCCTCGCCCACGAAGAAGTTGTCCCACCATTCGTCGAGCCGACGCAGCGAAGACGGCAGGTCGTAAACCTTCAGAATCCGACGCGGCGCGGGCGATTCGTTCGATGATCCTTCTGCGGCCGAGCCTCCCCTCGCCGGAGCCACGGGAGCGGGCTCCACCACGCGCTCGGCGATCAGGTCCTTCTCGATCAGCTTGCGGACCGCGTCGTCGACCTCGAAGTCGACGTCCACGTCGAACCGCGCGCGCAGCCACGCCTCGACCCGCCGGTCCAGCTCCTCCACGGTGTAATCGCGGTCGCGCTCGACGTAGAGGATGAAATAGGCCAGCAGCAGCTCTTTCGACTCCTCGGCCTCGGCGGCGTCGACCAGCCGGGTCAAGACGCTGGCGTTGTTGGCCTGGTTCTGGAAGTAGAGGCTCGTCGAGAGCGTCTGCATGTACTTCGTCTTGCTCGACAGGAAGCTGAACACTCCCTTCATGAACGCCCCGATGCAGCCGGCCAGCACGATCACGAACAGAAACGTGCTGAACGCGGCCGCCATCACGAGCTTGAATAGTGGGGCAACCAGGCTACCGACCACGGTCGAGCCGATCTTGAGCTTGTCGAACACGCGCATCTGGATCTGTACGTGCGGCGTGATCATCTTCACGTCGTCGAGCACCACGTCCTTGAACAGCTTCAAGAGGACCACGTCGTCGCCGTCGCCGTCGTCGGCCGTCCGAACCAACAACGCCACCCGCTTGAAAACCTGGATCGTGCGGCACCGCTTGCGGAAGGGGAAGAACCACAGGGGCCGCGATCGCTCCTCCTCGCGCAGCCCGCGATAGAACACGAGGAGGTCTCGGTACTGGTCGAGGTCGACTCGCACCGCCAGCCCGCCGAACGGCTGGAGCTCCAAACAGGCGACCAACTGCTCGCGCGTCAGCTCGACGTAGTTGCCGCCGATGAGCAGTTGCCGGAAACGCTCCTTCAGCTCGGCGAATTGCGCCTCGCGCTCGTCGGGCGAAAGGCGCCGAAGCGGCAGCGTCTCGCGATCCGGGTCGAACGGATCGTAGAGGACCTTCAGTTGCTCGATCTGGTCGAGGAACTCGAAGTGGAATCGGGCTTGCGTCATCTTGAGGAACGTCCGGAACTGATTTCGCTCTTCGTCGGAAAAGCGCGGATCCTCCAACACCCGCTCCAGAATCAACGGCGCGGGGATGGGAAGAAACCGCTCACGGCTTTCGAGAAAAGCCAACAATGAGTCCGCTTGCATCAGTTCGTTCTCGACAGGATTGGAGGGCTCTCGCGGAACCGTGCGCCGTGGGGCGACGTTCTAAGCAGGCTTCTCAAATGGTTACACGGTGGGTGCCTGGGGTCGAGTCGCGAGGAACGAGCGACGAGCCCCCAGCGGGCGGCCAACTGGGGGCTCGCTGGCTCGACCCCAGCCACCCTCGTATCCTGCACCTTGCAGCCATTATGCAAGTCCACTTAGGGGCGGGCGATCAACAAGTTACCGGTTCTCTGGTGGAACGGTGGAGTAA
>CAZDHR010000002.1:0-53064 GCA_964505295.1 uncultured Planctomycetaceae bacterium | reverse complement strand
CGGTTAGCCCCTCCTGCTTGCGCAGAAGCTGCGAGTAGCGGAGCGAGACGGTCCGCTTCGCGCCGGGCGGCACCGGAAAGACGATCGTCTTGAACAGCCCGGTGCCCATCCACTCCAACAGCGCGGGGTCCTTGTTCTTGCGGACGATCTCTTCGTACATGCGCCGGGCGTCGTCGGCCTCCATCAGCTTGGCCGGATACTCCTTGCCGTCGACCAGGAGCGTCATCCGGTCGACCGCGCCGTCGTAGGGCAGCGGGAAGATGAACGCAACCTCGAGCTGCCGGCTGCCCGTGTTCACAAACGACTGCGAAACTCGGACCTGGGCCACCTGATCGATGAGCCGGGCGTTGACGTCCAACTCCTGGATCTTGTAGGTCGCCGGCGGAGGCACCGGGCGGGGGATCGGCCGCGGAGGCCGGGGAGGGTGCGGGGGCCAGATGATGATCGGCCGCGGCAGGCGGACCTGCTGGTTCGGGTCGACCACGACCAACAACCCCTGCCCCCAGGCCAGGCCCGGAAGCACGAGCAACACCAGTGCCGTCAGAAGGCTCACGAACCGGTTCATGGCAAGTCTCCTCTATTTGCCAGACGTGGTCGGCGGGACGTGCGAACGAGTGCCGCGGCGACCGGGCCGTCCCCCAGGAAAATCGCCTCGGACGAACGGCCGGCGAGGCCGTCTATCTGGTGAGACGATCCAATCGACCAGAAAGTTCCGGCCCTGGCAATCACCCAATGGGAACCGGTTGGTCCCTGGAGCATACCATCTCCTCGGGGACGGCTCTCTGGAGGGGGGCCACTCGCGACAACCCCCAACAGGAGGGGGGCCTGCGCAATCGTGGAGGCCCTGGCAAACTGTCCAGTCCCGGTCCCCTTCACTCGCCGGTCCGATTCCGCCCCCCTTTCCCAGGATTTGATTGACCCGGGCCGCCGGCATGTTAGCATAATACTACGGCCTTCCGGTCCGTTTCGCCAATACGGGTAGCGTACATGAGACGCACCGTTGCGCAACTCTCTTCTCTTCTGCCGTGCAAGGGCGCATGTCGGGCGCCCTGCATTCTCGGCTCTCTGGGAAATCTCCCCATCGACCACTCGGAAAGGTGCCGGTGGCTGCGTTGTTAGGAGAATCTCTCGCAGCGACTCACAACCACGACCTAGGAAAGGAGGCACGGGATGCAAACGGCCAAGCAAATCTCGGTCCGTCTAGTGAACAAGCCGGGTCGACTCGCCTCGATGCTCGAGGCCCTGCACAAAGGCAAGGTGGACTTCCGGGCGCTGGTGGTCATGGATTCCGGCGACCGGGGCACGGTCCGCTTCGTGCCCGACGACGCGGCGGCGGCGACCAAAGTCCTCGACAAGATCAATATCCGCTACGACGTGGCCGACGTCCTGCTGGTCGACGTCCCCAAGCAGCCGGGAGCGTTCCGCAATGTCTGCGAGCGCCTGGCGGCGGAGCACCTCAACATCGACTACGCCTACAGCTCCTTCGCCAGCCAGAGCGGGTCCAAAGGCGGCGGCCTCGCCGTGGTCAAGGTGAACAACCCCGCCAAGGCCCAAAAGATCCTCGGCGAAAACAACCACGCCCGCCGCAAGAAGGCCCAACCCGGCCGCCGCCCGGCCCACGCGCGGTAACGTCCCCTGGGCCGGCCCCGCGGTGGACTTCTTGAGATCACTGGGATAGGCAATTGCCAGATGCCATTGCCACCCGTCGGTGCCAGAAACAGTTCTCCGCGTCCAAGCCACTGATAGGAATCCTGATTCCCACTGTGACCCTGACTCTGCCATGGTGGGGGCACGCGCGCAGGAGGCACGGCACGCTGAACAGCTTTCCAGCAGAACGTTGGTTTGCAGGAACGCCGGAGACCCACGGTCCCCTCAGTTTGGCGGGACGGTGCCGGGTGTCAACATGCGTTTCCCGTTCAGGACCAGCCCCGCTCCAAGCGACGAGAGGGGTACCCAAGCATTGCCACTGGCCGAAACTGGTTTGTTCAATCAGTGCCCCGAAGATCCATCGCTGACGAGCAAAACGAGACCCGTCGCTCTGCATTCCGGACCCGTTCTGTGTCCCCGCGATCCCTGTACCGGCCCGGTCCCCTTGGGGAAGTGGGGATGTTGGCTTTCGCCCAATCCTCACACATTCATCCTTTTGCCCCTTGCCCCCCGTTCGGCGGGTGGCCATTCTTGGGGTCGAATTGGCGTCGGCGTCGGCGGGGGCGGTAGGTGGGCAAGGGACCGTGGTGCCCTACGACGTGTACTGGAGTGGAAATCGCACGCACGGGCGCCTGTGCCGCGGTTGTCGTGCCGAGAAGGCGCGACGGAGGACGGGACGGATTTGCTGAGGGAGGGCCCAGAAATGAAGAAAGGGCATTTGGCCGACGGGGCCCCCAACACGGAAAAACGGCGAATCGTTGACCAAAACAGCGCCGCCTGGACTGTGTGAAACTGGCAGGGGAGCGCAGCTTAGGCAGGCTCAGGTGGCCCGAGTTGACCTTGCGGTCGGGCGGGCATCTTGGGAAACTACGCCCCCCATTGTCTCTAGGGATGCCTCATGGGCTGGTGTAGCCCCCCTCTTACGAGCCGGACTCTCGCCTACAACGGGTCGTGATGCGTCGCTTCATTGCGGTTGGACTTACGTTGCTTGCCATCAGCGGCTGCTCGGTGGCTCCGCCGGTGACGAGCCCAGTGTGGGAGACGACGAACGTCTTCCAGAACAACCCGGTGCTGTTGCCGGTCGGCGATCACGAGCGTGCCTGGGAGTTGGTGGTCGACGTGGTGGACGACTACTTCAAGATCGAGCAGGAGGAGCCGGTGCGGCTGGTGGGGAACGTGGTGACGGAGGGGCGCCTGGACACGTTTCCGGCGGTCGGCTCGACGATGTTCGAGCCTTGGCGACGCGATTCGGCCAACCCTTATGAGAAGCTGGAAAGCACGCTCCAGTCGATGCGGCGCCACGCGACGGTTCGCGTGAGACCGGCCCAGGGCGGCTATCTGGTCGACGTGGCTGTGTTCAAGGAGTTGGAGGACGTGGTCCGGCCGGCGCACGCGACGGCCGGCGCGGCCACCTTCCGCAACGATTCGTCACTCACACGGGTGGTCAGCCCGGTGGGCGAGCAGGAGGTTCACGAGGGCTGGATCCCGATGGGGCGCGATACGGCGCTGGAGCAGCGGATCATCCAGAAACTCATGGCCCGAGCGGGAGTGGGCGTGCCAGAGTGGGGACCGGCGATGCCGGCGACGTGCCCACCGGTCCAGACGCTCCAGCCGCAGACCGCGCCGGGCGTGCTGTCTCTTCCGAGCCCGCCGGCGACGAACCCCTCGGGAAGCCAGCCGACCGGCACGTGGCAGCCAAGTTCCGCCCCGGGATAGGCCGTGCGACAACCGCCCGGGCGTGTGGGGCGGCCGCGGTTGGCGTCGCTCAACTCACGTCAGGTTGTGCCCACGGTGGGTTGATTGGGGACGTTGGGTTGCGGGGTGAGGGGGAGCGTTGTCGGGCGTTGTCGGGCAGCGGCCTTGGCGACGGTGGGGAGCTTCAAGGTGAAGGCGGTGCCCTTGCCGACGGTGCTATCGACGCGGATCCGTCCGTGATGGGCTTCGATGATCTCCTTGCACATCGAGAGGCCCAGGCCGGTGCCCCCCTTGCCGCTGGCGTCGGGGCCCGCCTTGGTGGTGTAGAAGGAATCGAAGATGTGCGGGAGCTTCTCTGGGGGGATGCCGGAGCCGAAGTCGCGGACCACCATGTCGATCATGTCGTGTTCGGCGTCGTGCAAGAGCTTGATGATCAGGCGCCCGCCGTGGGGCATGGCCTGCCGGGCGTTGATCAGCAGGTTGAGCAGGACCTGCTGGATCTGGTTTCCGTTGACGTAGGCTTCCGGGATCGGCTGGAACTGCCGGTCGACCTTGACGCGGAACTTGTTCATCTCCCGTTCTAGGAGCACCAGCGTGTCGTTGACCAACACCGTCAGGTCGGTGGCTTCCTGGCCGGCCGAGCGATTTCGGGCGATGCCCAGCACGCTGTTGGTGATCTTGGCCGCCCGATTGGCGGCCGCAAGGATCTTTTCGAATGCCTTTTCCCGCGTGGCCGCGTCTTTGTGGCGGAGCCCCAGCTTCGCGTAGTTGAGAATCGTCATCAGGATGTTGTTGAACTCGTGCGTGGTGGTGCCGACCAACTCGCCCAACGCGGTCAGTTTCTGCGCCTGCATCAACTGTTCGATGAGCATCTGGTTCTGTTGCTCGAGGCTCGGGCCGTCGCTGTCTGGGGCGGGTGTCACGGGTACCTCCGATTTCGAAGCGTGTCGGACAGTGCGCTAACGTCGACCGGCTCGTCCGTCGTCAGCCGATGCGTCGGTTCCTTGCACCGATGTAGCACGCCGCGGCGGCCTCCGGGATGGCACCTGCGGTTGCTACGGATGGGCTTGACGGACAGCCTTTCCGTCTTGGCTGAAGTTCCTGACCGTTAAACCTGCGTTGACGACGCCAGACTCGCCGCTTTATCCGATTGCCGTTGTTCTCACTGCCTTGCCGGGAAGCCGCGTCTTAACTCTAAACAACATAAAGGGTTAGCCTGTATGGACCCTATCGTCGAACACGTCTCGGCAACTGAAACGCAAGCCGATATAATCCGCCGGACTTCGTCTCGTTCGGCACGGCGGCTGGCGATCTGGAGAAGCTGGGATGCACACAGTAGAGCTCTTGGAGGCAGCGATTGCGCTGGCTGAGCAAGTAGGGTATCGGGTACGGCAGGAATGGCTCGACGGCAGCGGGGGGGGCGACTGCGAGATCCGCGGCCAGAAGCTGGTCTTCCTCGACCTGGCCGTCGGGCCGTTGGACCAACTGGAGCTTCTGCTCGACGTCTTGCGACGGGAGCCGGCCGTCGTCTCGGCGCCGATGCCGTATCCGTTGCGCGAGCTGCTCGGCGTACGCAAGAGCGCGTGAGCTGGCGCGGCGACGGGCAGTGGACCCGGGCGGCCTGAGGCCTCAACGATAGAGTTGATGGGTCTCGATGTACTTCTCTACCGCCCGGGGGGTCTGATAGCGGATGCTCAGGCCGTCGGCGACGCGGCGCCGGATCTCCTTGCCGCTTAGCTCGATCTGCGGCATGTCGACCTCATGCTGCCGGGCCATCGCGATCCGTTCGGGGGGGGTAAGCCCGGCCAGGCATTCGAAATTGGGCCGCCCGGGCCCGGGCCGGCTAACGACGGCCGGGATCGCCAGCCGGCAGATCTGGTCGGCCTCGCGCCAGTGCGGCAGGTCGTGGAGCATGTCGGCCCCCATCAGCAGGAACGGCTCGCCCTCGGGGTGTTCCGCGCGCACATGCCGGAGCGTGTCGACCGTGTAGCTCACCCCGCCGCGATCGACCTCATACCGATTCACCGAGAACGGCTCGTGGCCGGCAATGGCCAGTTCGAGCATCTCGACCCGCGCCTTGGCCGGGCTCAACCGGCGACCCTGCTTGTGTGGGGGGACTGCCGCCGGGACAAACCACACCTCGTCCAACCGGCACTGCTCGCGACAGCACTCGGCCAACAGCAGGTGTCCGTAGTGAACCGGGTCGAAGCTCCCGCCAAACAGTCCCAAACGCATCGTCCGTGTTCCGGCTTGCCAGGCTAGGTTTGTCAAGGTCGCACGCCGCGATTGTCGCTACTGTAGCCGCTAAGCCATTTGGAAGCAAGCACTTACGGCAGATACTCCGGCGTCACCGGAAAAAAGTCCTCAATCGGCGCAGGATGGAGCTGGCGGCCGGGTATAGAAGGTCGGAAACGGGGTAGGTTCAAGGAGCAAGACCCATGAAGATTCTCGCAAGCCTCGGCTTGACGCTTTTCGGCGCCGGCGTCTTTTTCGCGGCACTCGTTGCCCTGGGCATCGTCTGCGTGCTTGGCGTCGGGATGGCCGCCGCGGCGTGCGACCTCCAGCTTACCGACGACGTGGCGATGACGAGCGACGTGGTAACGAGCGCCGAGCGCGTCGAGCCCCAAGACGGCGGGTCGCCGCTTTTGTGGTCCCCATCGACCACGGATTTCGCGTACGCACTCGATTTCGATTCGCCCACGACCGAACTGCTTCCTCCCGCGAGTGTGCCCGTGCTCTAGCCTCCGCCCCACGGTGCACGAACTGGCCCGTTCCCCGGTTTGCCGGGGAACCTGCCGGGAGCGCCTTTCTCCCCTTTTTGGCGCTCCCGGCCCTTTTTTGCGCGTGGGCGCCGGCGTGGAGGAGGGGATTCCCTTTCGCAGGAAACCTTCGGTCCCCGCCGTGTGCGGGGTCGGGAGACCCGCGCACAGCGCGCGGGCCGGTCAGTTTCCGGTTTGGAGCTCGAGGATCCAGTCGATCATTCGCCGCCGGATGGCGTCGAGGTCGCCGTCGACGTCCAGCTCGTCGAGCCACTTCCGGGCCGCGTTGGCGACCGACGCCCGTTCGGGTGGGGCCGTGCGCAACTGGTCGAGGAGCGTTGCCAGGTAGCGGGTGTCGTCGACGCCCTCGCGGTAGCCCTCCCACTGAAGCGTGTCGACCACGCCGTCCACCGTCGGATAGGCCATCACGTGATCCCGGTACGTGCGATGGTCGAAGTCGTTCCAGATGTGTCCGAACGAGTGTTGGTAGGCGTAGTCCATCGCGCCGTCGAAGTCGTTTTTCCACAACAGCAGGCCGAAATTGCGGCGATATCGCTCGGGCTGTTCGCAACCGCATTGCGGATTGGCGTAGCTGAAGACTTGGTGGCCGAGGCCGTGATACTTGGCGGCTTCTTCGGCGTCGGGCGGGCCGGCGAACACCAGCACGTCCTGCAAGTCGCCCACCGACTCGAACGAACCGTGATAGCCGGCCACGAACGTCTTGCCGCCGGCCTCCCGGACCGCTTGCCACGCGGGGCGCTGCGCGGCGAGCCGCTCGCCCCGAGCTTCGTCTTCGCCGTAGAAGTAGACGCTCGAGTGGCCGTGCCGCCCGGCCAGCTCCAGCCACTTGCGCACGGCGGCCTGAAGCGAAGCGAGCCGGCCCGGATCCGACGAGGAGCCGGTGCTCTGGCCGAGCGTGAACAGCGGACCGGAGCGGAACCCGGCACGGTTGCGGATCGCCAGCACGGTCGGCAGCTCGGCGTCGAACGGCTGATACGTGGTCGGGGAGTTCAGTCCGTGGGCGGCCATGTCGCGCATCTCGGCCTCGAGCTGCGCCGGGGTCCTGTACTCGCTGTTGACCGCGTGCGCATGCCGGTTCGGCGCCAAACGACCGCGGTAGTAGATCGACTGGACGAGCATCGTCGGCCGTAGCCGAAACGGCAGCACGCGAAGCCGGACCGAGACCCGGGCTTCCGGCTCGCCGCGCGGTTGAATCCGAACGGCCCCCTGGTACGTTCCGGGCGGGGTCGGGTCGGGCACCTGCACCGTGACCCAGATCTGCTTGAGCGAGTCGGCCGGCACGTCGAAGGGCTGCAGGGTCTCGGCGTCGCGCGGGGCCACGTTGGGCATTTTCTCCGGATCGAGATCGGAGATGCACACGTAGGTCTCGCGCCCGTCGTCGCCCGTGTGCCGCATCAGGTTCCGCTTGGCTTCGGTGTCGACGCGGATCAGGGCGTCGTCTTTGACGAGCAGCTCGGGCACGAGTTGCGGCTTGTGGGCCCCGGCCCCGATCGATCCCATGCCCGCCTGATACCAGACCTTGACCACGTGCAGGTCGACGGCCGCGCCGGGGATTTTGCCGGCGTCGCCTTCCAGGTCGGTGGCCGCCAGCCGCACGTCGTCGAGGTCGCGGCAGGCGAAGATGGCAAACGTGGCCGGCTCGTATTCGCCGGGCGTGGCCCAAAGCGAGATCGTATCTCCCACCTGGGCGGGAACCGGCACCACGTCGGGAAGCAAGGGATGGTCGTGGATGGCCGGTCGGGTGTAGATCACGTACGGCGCGTCATGCTCGCGAGCGTACTCCGACAGGCCGCGGAGCGTCTCGACCGCCGACCGGACGGCCGCAACGTGCCCGGTCCACTCGCGCTGCTCGGCCGGCCGCAGCCAGCGAGCCCCCGCGAGGCGCTGCTCGCTCTCGGCGAGGACCGAGTCGATGGCCGTTTTCGCCCCCGCGGCGACCTGCGTCGCGTGTCGGCGGATCGGCTCGGGCAGGCCGTCGGCATCAGATCGCAGCTTCTCCAGGGCGGCTTGCGCCTCCCGGGCGCGCGTGGCCCAACCGGCAATCCGGTCGCGCTGTTCCGCCACGGCCTTTTCGACCCGTGCCCGCATCGAGCCCTCGTAATCCGCCGGCACGTGTCCGGTGATCGTCAGCTCGTCGAGGTAGACGACGGCCCGTCCGCCGGGCGGAAATCGGCCGGTGAACATCACGGCGATGCGGTCGAGGTAGCGGAGCACGTCGGGCGTGCCCAGGACCCCTTCGGCCGTCCGGTCGCCGATCGCGGCCAGATCGACCTCGAACGGCTGCCAGCCGTCGGTCGGTTTCGAGAGCGTCTCGATCGCGGAGCACCCGCTGTGACCCGACGGCGGCAGGTTCACGTTCCAGCCGAGCCCCACGCGCACCTTGTCGGGAATCTGCTCGACGCACAGATACCCGCGGAGCTTCAGATCGCCCGCCGCCGGCAGCTTGACGGGCGTGCCGAAGTAGCAGTAGGAGCCGTCGTGAAAGGTGAGGTCGAGTTTCAGCGATCGCTTGCCGGCAAACGCCTTCTCGTCGGTGGGGCCGAGGAAATTGACCTCGCAGGGGTCCGCGACGCTCTTCGCCCAGATGGCCCAAGAGGGCTCGCCCGACTCGAATCCCTCCTGGTACACGACCGGACTCTGCGGCCCGAGTGCGACGATCGCCGGCAGAAGGCTTACGAGCAGAGTTCCCATGGATTCGTCCCTCCCGTCGGAAGCAGGGTTCTCAAGAAGGACACGGTGCCGTATAGACGACGGCAGCCGGCGTCCCGTACGGTGGGTTCCAGGATACGCGGCCGGCAGTGGCCCGTCCACATGCCCTTCGGCGCCGCGAGCGTTGCATTGTCCGCCCGTCTGGCCCTATATTGCGCTTGCCGTGCTCGCGACGCGCACAACGGACGTCCGCCAATTACCCAAGCTCCCCACTCCCGACTCCCAACTCCCAACTCCCAACTCCCTACTTTCCCCATGCCCGACCAACAACAGAGCCTGTTCGACAAGGAGCCCGAGCCCTGGGAAATGGCCGATCAGGCCGAGCAGCGGGTCGCCACGCTGGTGTTCGTGGGCGGGCCGAGCGGCCGGTTCGACTACCTGGTGCCCGACGCGCTGGTCGACGAGGTGGAGCCGGGCCGCCGGATTAAGGTACCGTTGGGACGAGGGAATCGCATCGTCACCGGCTACTGCGTGCAAGTGGCCACGAAGCCGACGGGCGGCCGTCCGCTCAAGCCGTTGCGGAGCGTGGTCGATCGTCGCAGTCTGCTGACCGGCCCGATGCTCCGGCTGACCGAGTGGATCGCCGACCACTACCTGTGCGAATGGGGGCAAGTGCTCGAAGCGGTCGTTCCGGCGGGCGTGCGCGCCCAGGCCGGCACGCGAAAGGTCACCGTGCTGAGCCTCGCGCCGGAGGTCGCCGGCCGAGTCCACCAACTGGAGTTGCCCAAGAAGCAGGCCCAGGTGGTCAAGGCCCTGGCCGCGGCCGACGGTCCTCTCATGCCGACCGAGCTGGCCCGCGCGGCCAAGTGCACCGTGGCGCCGATCCATGCGCTGCGACGGAAGGGCCTGATCGTGGCCCGCTCCGAGCGTGTCCAAGCGGCCGGCCCCGCGGAGCCGACCGTGGAGCGGGAGGCCTACTTGACGCTCAATCGCGAGCAGAAGGTGGCGCTCTTGGCGATCGTCGACGCGCTGGGCGCCCGGCGCCACCAGACGATCCTCGTCCACGGCGTGACCGGCAGCGGCAAGACGGAGGTCTACATCCAGGCGATTCGGGAGGTGGTCGCGTTCGGTCGCCAGGCGATCGTGCTGGTGCCGGAGATCAGCCTGACGCCGCAGACCGTGGAGCGGTTCCGCTCGCGCTTCCCCCAGGTGGCCGTGTTGCACAGCCATCTGAGCGACGCGGACCGCCACCGCCAGTGGCAGCGGATCGCCGACGGCCAGGTACAGGTGGTCGTCGGGGCCCGAAGCGCCGTGTTCGCTCCGGCAACCGACCTGGGCCTGATCATCTTGGACGAGGAGCACGAGACGTCGTTCAAGCAGGAGATCGCCCCGCGGTATCACGCCCGCGACGTGGCCCTGGCCCGCGCCCGAATGGAGGGCATCCCGCTGGTGCTCGGCTCGGCCACGCCGTCGCTGGAGAGCTGGCACCGGGCCCAATCGGGCGAGTACAAGCTGGTGCGCATGCCGCGGCGCGTGCTGGGCCGCCCGTTGCCGGCCGTGGGAACGCTCGACCTCCGCGGCGACGCGGCCACGCGAGGCTTCCGTGGGGCCATCAGCCGGCAGCTCCACGTGGCCGTGCGCGCGGCCCTGGCCGAAGGCGGACAGGTGATCCTGCTGTTGAACCGGCGGGGGTTCTCGACGCACATTCAGTGCCCGGCGTGCGGCGAGGTCGTCGAATGTCCGCAGTGCGAGATCGCGCTGACGCACCATCGCACCGAGGAGATCGCCCTGTGTCACTATTGCGACTACCAGGTGCCGGCCCCGACGGAATGCCCCAAGTGCCACTTCGCCGGGATCCGCTACGGCGGCCTGGGCACCCAGCGATTGGAGGCCGAGGTGAGACGCCGATTCCCGGACGTCCGCTGCCTGCGCATGGACACCGACACGATGCAGGGGCGCGGGGCCCACGAGCGGGCGCTGGCCGCCTTCCGCTCCGGCGAGGTGCAGATCCTCCTCGGCACCCAGATGATCGCCAAGGGGCTCGACTTCCCCAACGTGACGCTGGTCGGCGTGATCAACGCCGACACCGCCTTGCACCTGCCCGACTTCCGCGCCGCCGAGCGGACGTTCCAGCTCGTCACGCAAGTGGCCGGGCGGACCGGGCGCGGCGAGAAAGGGGGCCGCGTGCTCGTGCAAACGTTCAATCCCGACCATCCGGCTATTCAGGCGGCGGCCCGGCACGACTACATCGCCTTCGCCCAGGCCGAGGCGCCCATGCGCAAGACGTACTCGTACCCGCCGTTCTCGCGAATGATCCGCTTGGTCATCCGCGGTCCGGCCGAGAAGGCGACTGCCCAGTTCGCGGCTCACGTGGCCGAGCTGCTCACGGCCGCGATCGATCGTCACCAAACGCGAGCCCGGGTGCTCGGCCCCGCGCCGTGCCCGTTCAGCAAGCTGCGGGGTAAGTACCGCTTCCAGATCCAGCTCCAGGCCGCCGACGGCGAGCAGCTCCGCACGTGTGTGCGCGAAGCGACCGCCGAGCTGAAACGGCCGGAAGAGATTCAGTGGATCGTCGACGTCGACCCGCTCGACATGCTGTGAGCACGAAGACGACGACCCGTGCCGCCGGGCCTTCGTGGCGAAACCCCGCGGTCGAGGCGTGAGGCCGGCGCCGCGAACCGCGCCCGATGACTTCCGGGCGGGGGGAACTTCCAAGCAGCCGGCGGAGCTGGTAGGCGATGTTGCCCAGGTGGCAGACGGTCATCGTGCGGTGGCCGATTTCCACATCGCAGATCGGCCGCAAACTCGCAACAGTACGTGTGTCCTCACCTCGTAGGCCCACGTGTCTGTTGACGGATGCCGGAAGGTCGCCGCTTTCGTAGGTGTCGCCGTGGCCGCCAGAGAGCGGCGAGTTGGGCTCATCCCGCCGTCTCTTATCCACACAAGCGCAGTATCTTGACCTCCCCTACGTGTACGGGACGTGCCGTGGCCAAGGCTGAACGCGATGGACGCAGGATGAGACGGGCGCACGGCATTGGGTTGGCCGATTTGGGGCCACGTCGCGGGGCCCCCGTCGGCAAGCCGGACCGCAGCCATGACACCCGTTGGTGGGGGCGGTTGCCGCGCGAAAACGCCCCATTCGTAGCAAAACGCTACAGGGCGGCCGACGTAGCTTCGCCCCGAAGAAAGGGTGCGATCCGCTCCAAATGGAGCGATGTAAAGACTTCGACTAAAGTGACTTACGTCGGATGATCTGAGGTGTTCAGCTATCGGCTGGGGTTTGGCCGGGAATGGCACAAGGAGTGCAGGCGTGTCTGGAGGCCGGCTCTGCGCCTTTTGCCGGTTATGACTCGCACGATGCGGGCGACACCCTGGCCCACGGGGGGATTGCTGGCCGTCAGGAAGAGTGTGTTTTGGAGAGGTGCTGTAAGTCTGATGCGTGAACGCAAGCTTGGGGATTGCCAACTGGGTGGTGATGACGCGAGAGAGCTTCGACAAGGTGGCCTCCCTTTCCATTACCTCTTGTGCGCACGACGACCAGATTGAGTACGGTTGCCCTCCCTTAGTGTTGGGCTTCGCTCATGCGCATTCTGTTTGGGTTTGTCCTTAGGGGAAACTACCCGTGTTGCAGACCGGAGTGTCACCTTGGGGAAGCGAAGGTAAATGTGCGAATTAGGTAAATTGGGGGTTGATTTTCGGCCCCATTCGGGTTTTAATCGAATCGACTCCTGATCGTTTTGTCGGGCGGATCGTTTTGCGCTTTTCTTGCAAGATCTTCCGACAATTTGTTTGAAGGATTTGGTTTTCCAATCTACCAAGGACGGGTCGAACAGGCAGGTGAACTGGGCCGAATTGCCTAGCGCAGCTCTAAGGAGGCTGATCCATGGGGATCTGGGATTCATTCCGCCTTTCGTCGTTGCGAAGTGGAAGTCAGCGGCGTCGAGGCTCGAAGAAGCGGCGGGGCGGGAGCCGGAGGGCGTCGAAGCCCCGTGACCTTCGCGTCGAACAGTTCGAGGAGCGGATGCTGCTGAGCATCAGTTCTCCGTCTGAGGGCGAGATGGTGATGGTCGCCGAAGGGGCCGATCCGCTGACCGAGCCGGTTCACGTGCTGTACAACGTGAACGCCGCCGACACGACCAACGCCGACCAGCTCAAGGTCGGGGGCGTGTCCGGTTTGGGCCTGGAGGGCGACGGATACACCGTCGGCGTCTGGGACGGCGGGCTGATCCTGGAAACCCATCAGGAATTCGGCGACGGGACGGGCGGGAGCCGCGTCACGCTCGCCGACAGCGGGACCTACGAGGACCACCCGACGCATGTCGCCGGGACGATCGCGGCCTCCGGCGTCGATTCGAGCGCGAAGGGGATGGGGATCGACATCAACCTCCTCAGTTACAACATCTTCAACGACGCCAATCCCGGCGACGACGTCGCCGAGTTGGCCAGCGAGGCGTCGCTGATCGATGCGTCGAACCACTCGTACGGATACGTTCGCGGTTGGACCATCGAGCCGGTGGCGAATTGGCCGGGCGTCTCGACGACGACCGGCTGGATCGCCGTATGGTACGGCGATCGGTCCTTGGGCACGGAAGACGAAGGCTTTGGGAAATACGACTCGTTTACCGCCAATCTGGACCAAGTCCTTTACGCCAACCCGACTTTGCTGAGCGTTTGGGCGGCGGGAAACGATCGAAATGAGGAGTTCTTCGATTCCGACGGGGACGGCTTCTTCTACGACGTCAACGGGGACGGCGCCTACATAACCTACTTCTCGGTCGATCCCGGCCTGGCCGGTTGGGCCGGAGCCGACTGGTACCTGGTCCTCGATTCGGACGTCTCCGCGCCCGGCAGGGACGGGGTGGCCGACGGCGGCTACGACACGCTGTCGAACATGCAGACGGCCAAGAACTCGTTGGTGGTGGGGGCCGTCGAGGACGTGACTGCCGATCCGTATACGGCCGCCGACGTCAACGTCACGTCGTTCTCCAGCTATGGACCGACCGACGATGGGCGGATCAAGCCCGACGTCGTCGGCAACGGCTACCAGGTTCACTCGTCGGTGGCGTACGACACCAGCGGCGTTCTCAGCAACACGGCCTACGACGGCGATCCGGCGCAGGGAGACACCTACGATTGGAGCGGCACCTCGATGTCGGCTCCGAACGTGACGGGGTCGGCCGTGTTGCTTGCCGAGCATTTCGAGAACGAGCGTGGCTCCGCCCCGCTTAGCGCGACCACCAAAGGCTTGCTGATCCACATGGCCACGGACGCCGGAAACGTCGGTCCGGACTACACGTACGGCTGGGGGCTGGTGAACGTCGCCGACGCGGCGGAGTTCGTCACCAGCTCGGCCACGGGGGCGTCGACTTACGTGTTGCAGGAGGCGAACTACGACGGCACGGGATGGACGGCGGACATCGTTTCCGATGGAAGCACGCAGCTAAAGGCCACCCTCGTCTGGACCGACCCGGCCGGGACCGACCAGGGTGCCGGCTTGGACGTCTCCACGTCGGTGCTGGTGAACGACCTGGACCTGTGGGTGACCGGGCCCGACGGGACCCATTACCCGTGGACACTCGACCCGGCGAATCCTTCGGCCGCCGCGGTCCGCACCACGGCAAACCATATTGATAACGTGGAGCAGGTCGTCATCGACGTGCCGGTCGCCGGAACGTACACGATTCACGTCGGCCATACCGGAAACGTCACGGATCAAGACTTTACGTTGTTGGCGGGCGCGGCCCCCTTGGGCGTTTCGGCACCGGACTTGATCGCCGTCATTCCCAACGAGGGTGACCTGATGGACGAGGGCGACGTCTTGAACATCGCCCCGAAGGAGCTTCTGCTCCGGTTCAACGAGGGAACGCAGATTGAGGAGTCGCGGGTCACGTTGGGCGATACCACGGGCCAACCGTCGATTCAGTTTATTCGCAGCGTGAACGGCACCTTCGGCGACGGCGACGACCAGATCGTGGAAATCGGGTGGATCGGGATCGGCGATAACGAGAACGAGGTGATCGTGCGATTCGCCGAAACGCTCCCCGATGATCTTTACCAAATGATCATTGTGGGAGCCGACGGCTACACCGACATCGAAGGCGTGGCGGTGCCGGCGTTGACGAACGTCTACGGGATGAATTTCCGCGATGGGGAAGACCTCGTTTTCGACTTCGAGCTCGATCTCGGCTCGCAGGTCGTCGCCGTGGTCCCGCAACCGATCGAGCGAGGGGACGTCCGGGTCGCCGGGATCGATCCGGTCTTGATCAGCACGGGCGACACGTTCAGCGTGTACGACGGCGACAACACGGCGGTCTTCGAGTTCCGCGACGACGGCACGACCGGCTTGGGGATCGTCGATATTCAAGGCGCCGCGGACGCGGACGCCGTGGCCGCGGCGATGGTGGCCGCCATCGATGCTCAAATCACGGCGGGCGCGCTCGAGAACGTCACCGTGACCCTCGTCCCCGATGCGGGGGCCGACGTCGTCGTGTTGGCCGGAGGTGGCGCGAGGTTCTTCCCCGGCGCGCTGCCGTTCACGGTGGAGAGTCTCACCCAGAAACGCGACACGATCGAAGTCTACTTCAACGACGACGAATTGGACCTGGACGCGGCCGAGACGGTGGAGTTCTACCAACTCCTGGTGACGCAAGACACGGCCAGGCCCGACGACGACGGCACGCCGATCTTGCCGATCGACGTCAGCTACGATGCCGACGCCAACATGGCCGTGCTGACGTTCGAGTTCGATTTGGCCACTTACGGCACCGGGGCGTTTCGTCTGCGGATCGGCACCGAGTATCACGTGGTGGACACGACGGCGATGGCCGCCGAGGTCGTCGACGCCGGCCCGCTGGACGTCCTCAATGGCAGCGCCCTCTCCGTCCCGCCCGATCCCGGCAATCCCAACTACTTCGACCCGAGCAAGATCTCTGACGGGGTCACCTTCGAGCTGAGCGACGGCTCGGCGGTGGTGGTGTTCGAGTTCGAGGACCTGACCGCGCCGAACGGGTTGGTAACACCGGGCGCCGTGCCGGTTGGGTTCCTTCCGTGGGTCTCGCCCGCCCAGCCGGGGTACACCGTCGCCGAAATGGCTCAGGCGATTGAGGAGGCGATCAACCTGGCCAACGAAACGCAGGGCTTGTACTTGGTCGCCGCGGTGGGGCCCGTGGCCGTTGAGCAGGACGAGCCTGGCATTGTGGTCACGCCGATTTCAGGGCTGACGACCACGGAGGATGGGAACGACCCGCGCCACACGGCCCAGTTCACCGTGACGCTCACGTCGGAGCCGGGGGTCGGGGAGACGGTCACCATTCCGATCAGTTCCAGCGACGAGACCGAGGGCACCGTTTCGGGGTCGACGCTCACGTTCGACTCGACGAATTGGAACGTGTCCCAGACGGTGACCGTCACCGGGGTCGATGACGATCCGGACCTCGACGACGGCGACCAGGTCTACACGATTGCCGTGGGGCCGGCTTCCAGCAGCGACACGTCATCTCCCTACCACGGGATGGACGCGGCGTACCACGGGACCGACTACTCGGAGGTGACCGTCACCAACCTCGACGACGACATCTCCGGCATCCAGATCACGCCGACCTCGGGCCTGTTTACGACGGAGCAGGGCGGCACGGCCCAGTTCGACGTGGTGCTCACGGTCGAGCCGACGGCGGACGTGACCATCGACTTCTCTTCCTTGGACTTCTCGGAAGGAGATGTCACCGATCCCATCCTTGGTACCTTCGTCGGGCGGGTTGTATTCACCTCAGCCGACTGGAACGTGCCCCAGACGGTGACGGTGACCGGGCTGGCCGACCCGGAGGGCCCGATTGCCGACGGTGACCGCCCCTATATCGTCAGGGGCCAGGCTTCCAGTCCCGATGCGAACTACAACAACATGCTCGCCCCGGACCTGACGGTAACCAACCTCGACGCCGACGACGCCGGGGTGACGATTACGCCGATCACGGCTCCGGTGACCACTGAGCAGGGCGGCGTGGCGCAATTCAGCGTCGTACTCGACTGCCAACCGACGAGCGACGTCTGGTTCTGGCCGCTGTCATCGAGCGACATCACCGAGGGCACCGTCTCGCCGGGGAGCTTGCACTTCCTGCCGACTTCCGGCGGGACGTTGGGTTGGGACGTGCCGCACGTCGTTACGGTCACAGGCGTCGATGACTCGATCCCGGATGGCGACATTGGCTTCACGGTGGTGATCGGCGCGGCCACGAGCGCTGATTCGGCCTACAGCGGCCTGGACCCGGACGACGTGTCGCTGACCAACCTGGACGACGAGGCGCCGGCCTCGATACAGCTCCCGGACGGGTTGGTGAGTTGGTGGCCCGGCGAGGGGGACGCGGAAGACATCTCGGGCCCGAACGAGGGGAACCTGGTCGGCAATACCACGTTCAACACGGGGAACGTGGGCGAGGCGTTCCAGTTCGACACGGCCAGCGCGGTGCGCGACTATGTGCGGGCCCCGACCGCCTTGCTGCCCACGGGGAACGAGGATCGGACCATCGAAATGTGGATCAGGGCCGACTCGTTGCCCTCCCAACCCACCGAGGGGGCCTTTTTCGCCGGCTACGGCGACTTCAACGACTTCGGCGAGTCCTACTGGCTCGGCACGCAGGGCAGGCGGCTCATTTTCTCTCAGGGGGGGAGCACCGTTACGGGCCCCACTCTGTCGACAAACCGGTGGTACCACGTGGCGGTAACGAATGTCGGCAACCAAGTCACCCTCTACTTGAACGGCAACTCCTTCGGCTGGAGTGGCACCGTGGCCCTCGACACGTCGGCGGGCTCCACGTTTTATATCGGGAGAACCCCGTTCTCGCTCGGCACCGACTGGGCGCTGGATGGGCGGGCCGACGAGGTGACCGTCTACGACCGCGCGTTGTCGGCGAGCGAAATCCGCGTTATCTACGACGCCGGAAGCACCGGCAAGGCGAAGAGCGGAAGCGGCGGGGCCGTGTTTGTCGGTGGGTGGGAGGACGTCGTCAACAGGCCAAGCTCTTCGGTCGCGTTGGGAGACATCGACGGCGACGGGCATCTGGACGCCTTCGTCGGAAACGACGGGGCCCCGGATGAGGTGTGGCTTAACGACGGGACGGGTAATTTCACCCTTGCGCAGACGCTGACCTTCGCCGACGCGTATTACGCTACCCGAGACGTGGCGTTGGAGGACTTCGACAACGACGGGGACCTGGATGCCTTTGTCGGCAACTATTCGCAGCCCAACATGGTCTGGGAATACGACGCGGTTAGTGGCACGTTCTTGGAGACGACCGAGAGGTTGGGCAGTGCCGCGACCACTTCCGTCGTCGTGGCGAACCTGGCCCCCGGTTCCGCTTGGGAAGTGCTGGTCGGCAACGATTCCGGGCAGGCCGAAGAGGTTTGGCTCTCGACCGGCTTAACCTTTACCCTGGACAGTTCGTTCGGCGCCGGCAACACTCAGTCGGTGGCGGTTGCGGACCTGGACGGCGACGGCGACCTGGATGCGTTCGTCGGGAACAACAGTTCCCAGGCCGATACGGTTTGGCGGAACAACGGGGCCGCCACCTTTACCAATACCAGCCAGACCCTGGGCTCCTATAACACGGCCGACGTCGGCCTCGGCGACCTGGACGGCGACGGCGACATCGATGCCTTTACCGTTCACCGCGGTCAAGCCGACCGCGTGTGGCGGAACGACGGGGCAGGGATATTCACACTCTACGGCGGGGGACTGAGCGGCTCGTTTGGCCAAGCGGTCGCCCTCCGTGACTTGGACGACGACTTCGACCTCGATGCGTTTGTGGTGAACACGAACAACCAAGCCAATCAGGTTTGGCTGAATAACGGCTCCGCAGGCTTCACGATCAGCCAGTGGCCGCCGCTGGGTAGCTCTAACAGTACCGACGTGGCGATGGGCGACCTGGACGGCGACGGGGACTCCGATGCCTTCGTGACCAACGCCAATCAGCCGAACAAGGTTTGGCTCAACGGGCTTGCCCCAGGCTTCACCGTCGTTCCGACCGGCACGCTGGCCGGCGGCGGCACGTCCCTCGGCACGTTCGCCAGCGGCGGCCTCAGTGCGCCCCGCGGCGCCGTCTTCGGGGGGCCCGACGGCGACTTGTACGTCGCCAGTTCTGGAACCAATCAGGTTCTCCGCTATGACGGAACGACGGGCGCATTCGTCGGGGTCTTCGCCGATACCGCCACGGACGGGCTCACCCAGCCTTCGGGCCTGACGTTCGGGCCGGACGGCAAGCTGTATGTCTCCGGCCTCGGTTCGGACAACGTGCTTCGCTATGACCTGACGACCGGGTTTGACGGGGTGTTTGTAGCGGCCGGTGTTAATGGGCCGACCACTCCCACGGCGTTGGCCTTCGGTGGCGACGGCAACCTTTACGTGTCGAGTTTCGGTAGCGACCAGGTGCGCCGCTATAACGGAACGACGGGCGCGTGGATCGACGATTTTGTTAATGGAGTCTCTCAGCCCTGGGGGCTTGTTTTCAGCCCGACCGGCGACCTCTACGTGGCCAGCCACGGGACCAATCAAGTGTTCCGTTACGATGCAACGGGGACCTCCCTGGGCGTCTTCGCGTCGGGCGGCGGGCTGAGCGGCCCCACCGATTTGCAGTTCGGGCCCGACGGCAATCTGTACGTGAGCAGCGATAACAACAATCGCGTCCTGCGCTACGACGTCAACTCCGGCGCGTTGATCGACACTTTTGTGACCGGCGGAAGCGGCGGACTGAACGGGCCCCGCGGGTTGGCTTTCGGGGTGGACGGCGACCTCTACGTCGCGAGCATGTGGAACAACCGGGTCCTACAGTATCAAGGGCCGCAGGTGAATTCCGCGCTTCTGACGTCCGAGTCGGGCGACGTGGCCACGTTCGCCGTGGTTCTGAACTCGCAGCCCACCCAGGACGTGACCATCCAGATTCATTCCAACGACCTCACGGAAGGCACGGTCAGCCCGGCCTTCCTGACGTTTACGTCCGCCAACTGGGACGTACCCCAAGGGGTCACCGTCACGGGCGTCGACGACCTGATCGCCGACGGGGACGCTCTCTATACCATCCTGACCGGCCCGGCGGTGAGCAACGACCCGTTGTACGACGGCATTGATGCCGACAACGTCTGGGTGATCAATCAGGACGACGACGTCCCCGGGATCACCGTCCGGCAGACTCCGGACTTGGTGACGACCGAGTCGGGCGAGCAGGCCGTGTTCAGCGTGGTCCTCGATTTCGCGCTGGAGGCCGGCACGTCGGTCACCATTCCCATCGCGTCGAGCAACACCGCAGAAGGGACCGTGTCGGTTTCGAGCTTGACGTTCGACGACGCGAACCTCTGGAACGTGCCGCAACTGGTGTACGTGACCGGGCAGAATGATTTCGTCGACGACGGGGACATCGCGTACTCCATCATCACCGGCGCCGCCTCCAGCGACGATCCGAACTATGACGGGATCAACCCGCCCAACGTCTCGGTGACCAATCTCGATGACGACACGGCGGGGATCACGGTCACGCCGGTCTCCGGCTTGGAGACCACGGAGCGTGGCGGGTCGGCCGTGTTCACGGTCGTGTTGGACTCGGAGCCGGCGGCCGACGTCGCAATCGAGCTATCCTCCAACGACCTGACCGAGGGGACGGTCGGGCCGGCGACCCTCACGTTCACGCCGGCCAACTGGAACGTGCCCCAAACCGTGACCGTGACGGGTGTCGACGATCTGGAGGATGATGGCGACGTTCTCTTCTTGGCGATGACGGCGGCGGCCACCAGCTCGGACCCCAACTACGAGGGTCTCGACGCGGCCGACGTCGCGCTGGTCAATCTGAACAACGAGATCACCGTGGACGACGCGGTGGTCTTGTCGCTTCCGGTCGACGCGGGCGACACGTTCCACGAAGCGCAGGGGCTGGGCGGTTTCGGAACCGGCGACTCGCCGCAGAGCCTGATCATTTCGGCGGGTATCGACGCGCAGCCCTACGGCCTGGAGTGGCCGGGGGCCATCGACGAGCCCGGCCACCGCGACCTGTCGTGGCACGAAGGCATCGCCATCGAAGATCACTTCGCGGACTTCCTGGGCAGCTATATCCCGGACATCAACGCCGATTCGGTCGACGGCGTCACGACCATCCCGTACAACTTCGCCGACGTGTACGGGTACGATGCGCAAGGCAAGCCGCTTCACAACTTGATTACCGAAGCGCAGAAGGACCGCGCCCGGGAGATCTTCGAGCTGCTCGGCTACTACCTCGGGGTCCAGTTCTACGAAACGGAGAGTCTGGGGATTCAAGTGGCAACCGGCGACTTGATCGCGGTGGGCTTGGAGTCGGGTCCCGGGGAGGTGGCGGGGGTTGGTGGGAACGGATTGGCCCTGATGGATTTCGAGGATTTTCGCACCGATCCCGGCCACTACGGCGGACGCTGGTTCAACGTGGCGATGCACGAGATCATGCACAACCTCGGGTTCGGGCACGCGTACGACCTGCCGATCGGAACGATCATGGGGGGATACGAGGACATTGAGAACTACACCAGCACGGCCGACTCGGTCTACCCGGGCGATAACGACGTCGTGCATGGGCGGCACCTCTACCGTCCGGAGAGTATCGACATCGACATGTACCAGTTCGAGCTGGGCGAGGACGGCGTGTTCAGCGCCGAGGTCTTCGCCGAGCGCATGGACGATTCGAGCCTGCTCGACGCCACGCTGGTCTTGTACGAGCAGTACGTGACCTTCGTGGACGGAGAGCCGGTGGCCACCTATCGGGCGCTCGCCCAGAACGACGATTACTACAGCGAGGACTCCTACCTCGAGATGTACCTGGAGGCCGGCACGTACTACATCGGCGTGACGGCCAGCGGCAACGACATGTACGACGCCAATATCGACGACACGGGTATCGGCGGCGTTACCCAGGGGCGCTACGATCTGCGGCTGAACTTCACGCCCGAGGGGGTCGATCCGGACGACCCGTCCACGTTCATCGGCGACGGCTCGACGTACCTGGTCGACGCCGACAACAACGTTCGGTTTGACGGCGACGCCGACGGAGTGCCCGGCGGCGTCTACAACTTCTGGTTCAACGTCGAGACGGAAGCGAACACGATTTACGTCGACAACGTCGACAAGCTTCACGAGGACGTTGATGCCGCCGGGCGCGACGGTTCGCTGGAAGCTCCCTACTTGACGATCGACGTCGCCTTGGCGGACGCCGAGGCGCGGGTGGCGGCCGATCCGGATCAGAACCTGATCGTGCGAGTGGTGGGTAACAACTACGAGAACGACGATCCGAACGATCCGTCCAGCTATCTGGACAACGTTCCCTACGAGGTCGGGCGCGATTCGTTCGGCAATGCGCTCGACGACGGGACGGCCCTGGAAGTGCCCAGGTCGACGACGCTGATGATCGACGCCGGGGCGCTGTTGAAGCTGGGCGATCGCACGAATCTGCCCGAAGGCTACGTCAGCGTCGGCAGCTCGGCGGAGGGTATCGACCGGAGCGAGGGCGCCTTGCAGGTGCTGGGAACCCCGGACGTATCGGTGAACTTCACCTCCCACTTCGACGAGACTCTGGGCGTCGACTCGGAGCCGACGATCAATACGGCTCCCGAGGAAGGGGACTGGGGCGGGCTCATTTTCCGCAACGACCTCGACTACGACTTCATCGAGGATTACGACCCGTCCAGCGGTCTGGCCACGCGAGAAGTCCTGGAAGTGCAGGGCATTTTCCTGAACTACGTCGCTTTTGCCGACGTCCGCTACGGCGGCGGCGAAGTGGTCATCGACGGGCAGTCCACCGTGGCCAACCCGATTGACATGACGGAAGCCCGTCCCACCATCGTACACAACACGATCACCAACAGCGCCGACGCGGCGATGTCGGCCGACCCGAACAGTTTTGCCGACACGAAGTTCGAGAACTGGGATGGGAGCGAGCCGTTCACCGCCGACTACGATCGCGTCGGGCCCGAAATCCACGGCAACAAACTCGTCGCCGAGTACGCCGAGGACCCCACGTTGCCCATCGAAGTCCACATGAACTCGACGAACGGCCTGTTCGTGCGGATTGAGGCGTCTGACGGCTCCGCGATTGAGTTGGAGGTGTGTGCCCGGTTTGACGACCTCGACATCGTCCACGTCCTTTCGGAAACGTTGGTCATCAGCGGGACGCCGGGTGGGCCCGAGTTGTCGGCGGTCGATACGCTTTCCGACGGCAGCGCTCTACCGGTGCGGCTCTTGGACGGGAACCGCATCCAGACGGCGGCCGCTTCGCTTCCCGGGGCCGGCGGAGTGCTCGACGGCCACACGTTCTCCATCTTCGACGGCAGCACGAAGGTCGTCTTCGAGTTCGAGTTGGGCGACGGCTCCGACGTGATCGCGCGAGGTCATACGCCCGTCTTCTTCAGCCAGGACAGCTCGGCGAACGACGTTGCGCTGGCCGTCCGCGACGCGATCAACGGCGCGCACGACACGCAAGGGCTCGACGTCCGCGTCGACACGGTGCCTGAGGGCGACGTCGTCGAGTTGGTCCTCGAAGGGCCGATGATTTCCACCGAGGGACTCAACTCGTTGCACGACGCCGGCACGCTCACCGCGCGGACCGACGCCCGCCTGCGGATCGATCCCGGTCTGGTCGTCAAGCTGGACGGCAGCCGCATCGAGGCGGAGGCCAGCGCCCAGTTCATCGCCGAGGGACGCACCGGCTCGGTCGACGGGGCCCCCGGCTACAAAGTCGTGTTCACCTCGCTGGAAGACGACCGGTACGGGGCCGGCGGGACGTTCGACACGACCGAGGACGGCTACGATCCCGACGACCCGCAGCGGTCGCCGAGAGCGGGCGATTGGGCCGGCCTGTGGTTCGGGCCCGCTTCGGAGGCCAGCATCGACCAGGCAATCATCGCGTACGCCGGCGGCCGGTCGGCCATCGAAGGCGAGGGGTACGCCAGCTTCGATCCGGTTGAGATCCAGCAGGCGCATGTCCGGGTTACCAACACCCGGTTCGAGCACAACACCGGCGGCAGCGCAGGGGGTACCCGCAACGGGCGCGGTACCGTGCAAACGGCGACGATTTTCGTGCGCGGCGCGCAGCCGGTCATCGCGAGCAACGATTTCATCGACAACGACGGCCCGATCGTCAGCATCAACGCGAACTCGCTGATTTCCGAGGTCGTGTCCGATTGGGGCCGCACGACGGGCGGCCTGGCGGCCTTTGACGCCTACGACGACAACCACGGCCCGCTCGTGCGCGATAACCGGATGACCGACAACGGCATCAACGGCATCGAGATCCGCGACGAGACGCTGACCACCGAGTCGATCTGGGACGATACCGACGTCGTCCACGTGCTGCGCGGCGAGATCGCCCTCCCCAACTACCACCACGAGGGCGGGCTGACGCTCCAGAGCAGTTCGAGCGAGAGCCTCGTGGTCAAGCTTTCGGGCAACGATGCCGGCTTCACGGCCTCGGGCCGCCCGCTGGAAATCGACGATCGGATCGGCGGCAGCCTCTACATCGTGGGCATGCCCGGTTATCCGGTTGTCCTCACGTCCCTGGCCGACGACACGGTCGGGGCCGGATTCGACCTGGACGATCAGCCGCAGTTCGACACCAACGGCGACGGCGCGGAGAGCATGCCCTCCCCCGGCCATTGGCGAAGCGTGCGGCTCGACCGATACGGCAACGATCGCAACGTGGCGATCATCAACGAGGAGGAGCAGGCGTACGGCGCCCACGAGGACGTCAACGGCACGTCACAGGAACCCCAGCACCTGGGCGAACTCGCCACGGAAGAGACCGACGGCGACGACAACAAGCGGCTTGGGTTCGAGGTGCACGGTTACATCCGCTACGACGACCCGGCCGACGCCGACGTGTACAGTTTCGACGCCACGCCCGGCACGGAAATCTGGATCGACGTCGACTACACCACCCACGCCCTGGATACCGTGATCGAGCTGATCGACGCCGACGGCAACGTGCTGGCGCGGTCCGACAACTCGGTCGCCGAGGAGGCGGACCAGGACGAATTTGGCGACACCGGCCTGCTCTACGAGTCCGACCCGGACCTGCACGTCAAGACGATGGATCGCGACCAGTGGCAGCATCAGGATTTTCACACCACGAACCAGCGCGACGCGGGCATGCGGCTCGTCCTTCCCGGCGCGGAAGGGGAAGTGCGCACCTACTACGTCCGTGTCCGCAGCACCCTCGCCATCGGCATCGTCCCGGGCGACCGGATCGCCGACGGAATGCAGTTCACGGTCACCAATGGCGAAGGAACGCGGATCACTTTTGAGTTCGACAATCCGGACGACCAACCCGGGTACGTGCTTGGCCTTTCGGATCCGGGCAGCGGTGCGGTTCAAATCGACGTCAGCGATGCCGACACGGCCGCCCAGGTCGCCCAGGAAGTCGCCGACGCAATCAACAATCGCTTGTCGGTGACCAACCCGGCGATCGACCCCGCGGTGGGCGTCGACGCTACGGTTGTGGACCTCGGTGGCGGCGAGTACAAGGTGCGGCTGGACGGGTACCACGTTCAGTTCAATCCGTCGACCAGCCCCCTAGACAACCTGGCGAACACCTCCGGCACGTACCAGTTGCAGGTGCGGTTGCGAGAGAAGCAGGAAGTGCCCGGCTCGACCGTCCGTTATGCCGACATCCGCTACGCCACCAACGGCATCGAAGTGAAGGGATTCCCGGTCAATTCGCCGCTACTGGCCGAGACCGGCGAGGCCGGCGACGCCAGCAACACCCTGACAAGTGCCGGGGGGCAAATTGGAGACCTGGCCCAAGATATCGGGAACCTGTTGGCCAGCAACAATAACACGATTGCGCTCGACGGGTACCTCAACGGAAGGAGGGACGTGGACTGGTACACCTTCCGAGTCGATTACGACGGGATTCAGTCGGTGCCGGGCCTTCCGGGAAGCGACTCGGGCAACGTGTTCCCCGTGACGATCGACGTCGATTACGCCAACGGCATGGGTCGGGCCGACGTCAAGGTGTCGATCTACGACTCCGCGGGACGCCTGATCCTCTATTCCGACCAATCGCACGTGGCGGACGACCTTCCCGATCAGTCGGGCGATTCCGACCTCGACGATCTCAGCCGGGGCTCGATGGGAGTGTCCGACCCGTACATCGGCCCCGTCTATCTGCCCGAAGGCACGTACTACATGGCCGTCACCTCGACGCTGGCCACGCCCGAGGCCCTCAATCCGGCCACCAATCCGCTGGTCCGGGTCGAGTCGATCGACAGCTTGGAGCGCGTCGCGGATGAGCACGTCGAAGACTACTCAAGCTCATACGCTCACACGCCCTCCAATACGCAGCGGCTGACCCTGACGCCGGACGAGTTCACGCTCAGCGACGTCGTGATGTTTGTCAACGATACGAACGACCTCTACACGGTAGATCCCCTTACCGGCTATCGGGAGACCGACTTGACCCCGGACGGCTACCTGCCGAACGGGCAGAACCGGCGGTACGACGACATCGCCATGCGAAACGACGGCCGGCTGTACACCGCCACCGGGCGCATGACCAATGTCGGCGGCACTTACAATCAGAATCCGAGCGTCGGCAACTTCCGCCGCCTCGATACGGGCGACGCGCGAAGCACGAGCGGCACCTATACGGATGACGATGAAGGGATCGTGATCTATGAAGTCGACCCTGATAATCCGACGTCTTTGCGAGTAGACACCGGTTCCAATTCCGGCTTCGAGCCCCACGCGATGGCCCATGAGCCGGATGCGGCATGGACCACCCGATACATCTACGTCTGCGGCGACATCGGCAATCCGTACGACCCGGGAGGCTACATCCCCACGACCGAAAACCTGCTCTACATGTACGACGCGGACGGCGATGCGATCCAGCAAAGCGGCGCCACCGGTCCGCCGCGGATGTTCAGCAGCATCATACCGCACGGTGTGATCAACACCCAGGGCAGAGTGACCGGTATGTCGTTTGTGGGCAACACGCTGTATGCCGTCAGCAACCTGGGCGAATTGGTCACCGTCGACAACATCGGCCGAAACAGTTACTCCTTCCACTTCGTCGACCCGCAATCAGGCTACAAGTACATCTCGTACAACGCCTCGGCCGGACCACAAACCACCTACGTCGCCACCATCGAGCACGACGGTTCGCCGATCCAGTTCAGCGGCCTAACCACGGGGCCGCGAACGGTGGAAGACGGACGGTATTCCGAATGGCTGTTCGCCACCGACTCGAGCGGCTACCTGTACTGCTTCAACACGGAAGGGGAGCTGCAACCGATCTTCCTCGACGGCGCCGACCGCGTCCATACGGGCGTGTGGGGTGCGGCGGGCGTCACTTTCGCACCCAACGATTACAACCTGTGGCACGAGACCGAGCACCGCCGCTACGACGTGGGGCACGCGGTCCTGACCACCTTCGACTACAGCCGCGTGAACGACTCCCGCTACCTGAATTACACGCGCGGTTACACGGATACGGGCCCGGGCCGGGTCTCTGGATGGCACAGCTACTACTTCGGGTTGAATAAGGACAACGACAATCTCTGGAACGAGGACCAGAACGGCGCAGAGAATTACCGGCGGGGGCCCAATACGGACGAGACTGAGTTCTTCGAGACGTACAACATGCCCGGCGGGACCTATGGCGCCCTGACCAGCGGCACGTTCAGCCTCGAGGGCTACAGCCGCCACGACAAGCCCACCTTGACCTTCAACTACTACGCCGAGACGGAAAACAGCAACAACTACGACAGCCTCCGCGCCTACATTTCGACCGACGGGGCCCAGTGGACGATGCTGGCCACCAACACGGATCGCGGCCGCCCCTCGGTCGCGCCTCGGATCGAGACTCCCGGCGAGCCCGATACGTATATGAAGGAGATCATCGACACGGGCGACAGTTGGCACCAGGCCGTGATCGACCTGAGCAACTGGGCCGGCGAGGACGAGCTCCAAATCCGTTTCGAGGTCAACACGGCCGGCGACATGGACGTCGGCATGCCGATGACCACCGGCGAGTACGTCACGTCGGTCGACGCCGTCCGGATCATGGACGGGGACACGTTCTCGCTCCGAAACCTCGACGGCTCGACGGACACGTTCGAGTTCGACATGGGCTTTTCGTTCCTGGTACCCAACGCCGCCGGGGCCAAGGTCCAGGATGGGGAATACTTCGACCTGGTCGACAAGGACGGGAACACCGTCCGCTTCGAGTTCGACAGCGACTTCCCGCCGAGCGGGTCGCCGAGTAGCGACGTGCTGATCCCCTTCACGGCCACCGACACGTCGCAGGAGGTGGCCGACGCCGTGGCCGCCAGGATCAACTCGGCGGCGGGGCTCGACGTGCTCGCGTACCGGGCGCCCGCCAACCAGTATCCCGACGACCACCGGGTATGGCTGATCGGCGCCCAGGCCGTCCCGCGCGGGGCCGTCCGGACCCTGGAGCTGGAAGGCGATGCGCCGGGCACGCTAACCACGCCGGGGAACGTGCGCGTGCCCGTCCGCGCCGACATGAGCGACGTGGAGGTCGCCGAGATCGTAACGGCCGTGGTCAACCGCCACTACAGCGGCGACGACGACCGGATTCTGGCCGTCGAGAGTAACTACTACGACAACTATATCTCGGACGGCGACACGTTCACGATTATCGGGGTCGACTCGGGCGGCACGCCGATGGAGGTCGTTTTCGAGTTCGACAGGAATTCCCAAGTCGCGGCAGGCCGCGTCGCCGTATCGTTCGACTACGGCGATACGGTGGAAGAGGTCGCGGCGAGCATGGCGGCCGCGATCAACACGCCGATCGACACGGACGGGACGTTGCTGGATCTCGACGTGACCGCCACCAGCGCGGACGACGAGTGGGTCATACTGACCGGGCCGCTGACTGCCTATCGGGACGGCACCAGCGACGTACGCAACTACGATGAGACGACGATCAAGCGCGACGACACGCTCGGATACCTGATGCACCTGGTCGGCCACCACGTCTGGGACCCAGGGCCCTTGGGCGCGACGACCGGGCCGCGGGACGCGGTGGGTGATTTTGGGAAGGGGCGGTGGATGCAGGGAACGGATTTCGGCGACCGGGTCGGCGACCTGGACGGGGATTTCCCGAACGTCAACTACGGCTGGCCGCACCCCAACCGTTTCAATCAGTTCGACCGGGGGCAGGACAATCTCCACGAGGGCTTCTACATTGACGACGTGATCATCGGCTTCGCCGAGCGCGGACAGATGGTCGCCGCGGCCCCGACCGACGACGATCCGACCTTTGCCTTCGAGGCGGCACCGGGACCCTACGACACCCCCGTCGTTCTCGAAGGCAGTTACCAGGTGGAGATCCGCCGCGCCGACGACTACGCGTACTACATTCCGCCGCCGGACGGCCCGTATCTCAGCATCGATACCTACGAGTCCCTTGCCGACGCTTCCGTTTCCGCGGGGATGTACACGAACGAGGGACGGATGCACACGAACGACCGGCTCACCGAGGGCTGGTCCCTCTTCGCCCCGCCGGCGACGGAGATCGGCCATCGCGACGAGTTCTCGATCTACGACGGCCTGAACAGCCAGTCGTTCATGTTCCTCGACTCGGAGCTGGACGGCGACAGCGGCAACGCGATCGCCATCTTCTACGACGCCGACGACACCGCCAGCGACGTTGCCGACAAGATGGTCGACGCCATCCACAGCTCCACCCTGCTCAACGTGACGGCCTCGTCGATCAGCATCACCGAGGGCGACGCCTCCAATAAGGGGATGGCTGAATACTACGTCGAGTTCGAGGGGAGCGAGCGGGTCGACCTGTGGGACGCCGTCTCCGTGGATACCGGAACCAGCACGGTCGTGGCCGAGTTCCTCGACGCCCGGTACGGCGGCGACGAGAACTCGGAGCGTCTGAAGGGGCAGATCACGATCGAAGCCAACAGCATCATGTACTCCGACGAGTACGGGATCTCCATAGCGCCGGGTGATCGCGATGCGACGTCCAACTCGCCGCACCCGGGGTCGGGGCGAACGCTCAATTCGCCCAACGATCTCGTCTCGGGTATCCAGATCGAGAACAACCTGGTGGCCTACAGCGGCGACGGGGGGATCCTGTTCAGCGGCCAGACGAACGCGGCGGGCGAGCCGGTGGGGGCGATTCCGTTCGGGCGGATCGTGAACAACACGATTTACGGCCTGTCGGGCGTGGGGGTCGAGGTGACGGACAACGCCGGCCCGACGATTATGAACAACATCTTGGCCAATCTCGATACCGGCATTGGCGTCGACGCCTCGTCCAGTGCCAACACGGTTTTGGGCTCCAATCTCTATCAGAACGTCGGCGATAAGCCGGTCCCCGGCGAATACGACGACTTCGAACTCGTGATCGCCGACACCGATCCGCTGTTCGTCGATCCGGCCAACGGCAACTTCTACCTGGCGTCCGGCTCCCAGGCGATTGACAGCTCCGAGGACAAAAAGGAGGAGCGTTCCACGTACTTGAACCAGGTGCTCGCCCCGGTCGGGATTTCCGGGTCGGCGATCGTGGCGCCGGGGCTCGACATGTACGGCCAGGAGCGCCTCGACGATGCGAGCTACACGCCCGGCGAAGGCCTCGGAAGCGACGTGTTCATCGATCGCGGGGCCATCGACCGCGTCGACTTCAGCGGGCCCACCGCGGAACTCGTCGTGCCGGCGGACAACGACCCGGATAACAAGGACCTGGTGCGCAGACGCCACGACGTCTCCCTGATCGGAGAAGAGGTCCAAGAGTTCGCCATTCAACTCCAGGACGAGGGCGGCGTCGGCATCGACGACTCGGTCCTGGCGGACGGGTCGACGGTCCAAGTCTGGCGACACGATCCGAGCGACGCCGGCTACACCAACGGCGTCCTGTTGAACCAGGGCACGGATTACCTGTACATCTACAACTCGACCAACAACCTGATCCGCCTGCTGCCCGCGCCGGGCGTCTGGCTGACGGGCTACGTCTACCGGATCGTGCTCGACAACAACGACAACAGCGACCCGCTCAATCCCGACACGACCTTCTCGAACACGGCGGCCATTCGGGATTTGGCGAACAACCTGCTGCAACCGACCCGGCCGAACAGCACGAGCGACCCGCTCGCCGCCGGCTCGACGCAGTTCCTCGTCAGCCTTTTGGGCTTCGACTACGGCGACGCGCCCGATCCGCTCGACGTGACTCCGGGGCAGTATCCGACCCTTCTCGAAAACGACGGCGCCCGGCACCGCGTCGTTCCCAACATGTACCTGGGCAGTGGGGTCAGTTTCGAGGCCGACGGCCAGCCGAACGCGGACGCCTCCGGCGACTCGTACGACGACGGCATCAAGTTCGACAGCGGCCTGTTGATCACCGACGTGACGAACTACGTCGGGTTTACGGTGACCGCCTCGGCCGACGGGTGGTTGGACGCCTGGATCGACCTCAACGGCGACGGCATCTGGGACAACGACGGCACGGACAGCGAAAAGATCCACGTCTGGACCGACTTGAACCAGGACGGGGACTTCCAGACGGGTGAGACCGAATACACCAGTGCCGACTCCATCCAGGTCATCGCAGGCAAAAACCGCTTCTACCTCGTCTTGGAGGCGAACGACACGCAGGAGGAGATGGCCACGTTCGGCCGCTTCCGCTTCTATAGCGATGAGTATTACCAGGAACATGGCCCTCTTGCTCCCACCACGCCGGCCGGCGCCGAGGTGGAAGACTTGCCCGACGGCGAAGTGGAAGACTACCAGCTCGATATCGTCACGGCCTTGCGCGACTTCGGCGACGCCCCGAACAGCTACGTGACCAGACTGCTCGTGGAGGGTCAGACCGGTTGGGATGGTCCCAGCCACAAGATCGTCGCGGACACGGTCTACCTGGGGTCGCAAATCGACGCGGAGACCAACGGCATCCCGACCTCGGACGCAACCGGTGACGACGACGATTCCGCGATCAACGACGAGGACGGCATCGATTTCTCCTACGAGCCGTTGATTGCCGGTGAGGACGTGGACGTTCGGGTTTACAGCACGATCGCGTCGGGCACGGACGCCACGCTCTACGCCTGGATCGATCTCAACGGCGATGGCAACTTCATGGCGGAGGAGGACCGCTTCGACCCGGACCATGACGACTTCGATCCGAACTACGATCCGAACGACCTGAGCGCCTATGACCGAGTCCAGATCGGCGGCCAGTGGTACAGCGAGTTCATCACTCCGGGGGGGCTCGTTCTCGACGGCAGCGCCGCGTACGATACGTTGACGATCTCCCTGCCGACCGATGATAACGCTGTTGATCCCACGGGTTGGCTGAGCACGGGCGACACGATCGCCCGATTCCGCGTCGTCTCCGGCCAACCCGGCGACACCGGCTTCGTGACGCTGACGCCGTTCGGCGAGGCCGAGACCGGGGAGGTCGAGGACTACCAGGTCACCATCCTGCCCTCCGACGTGATGGACTACGGCGATGCACCGGCCTACTGGCCGAATGGCGATCCTCGCTATCCGACCCTCAAGGCGCAAGACGGCGCGCGGCACACGCACTCGTCCAGCGTCTACCTGGGAGAACGTTTGGACCCCGAGATCGACGCCGTGTGGGACGACACGGCCACCGGGGACGACAACGACAATCTGGACGACGAGGACGGCGTGCTTATCGGGACGGACGACCCGGCCAAGGAGCCCTTGTTGGCCAATTTGCTCAGGGCGGGAAGCACCGAGACGAATTCAATCTTCGTGACCCCGGTGGGGGTGGACGCCGACCATCCCGGCTATCTCAACGTTTGGGTCGATTTGAACGGCGACGGCAGTTGGGCGGGATACGACGACGTAGAAACCGGCAACTTCGTTTCCGAGCAGGTAATCGCGCCGGACTACGAACTCACTAGCGAAGACCCGAATCAACAGATCGATCTTCTTCCGTTGCCTGATGACCTGACCCCAATCGATACCTTCATGCGGGTCCGCTTCTCGAGCGTGCCCGGGCTCGAACCCACCACGCCGGCCGACACCGCGGAGGAAGACTTGCCCGATGGCGAGGTCGAGGACTACCAGGTTACGATTAGCCTGGGCTACGGCAAGATCAGCGGGTGGAAGTTCGACGACGAAAACGCCGACGGCGAGTGGAAGATCCAAGGCAGCACGGTTCCCGTGATCAACCTGGAGCCTTTCGGGTCGGGTACACTCGTGCCGATGTCCGGGTGGGACAGCGATGGGGTTGAGTACACGGACGTGTACGCCAACGACGATCTGTCGTCGCTACCGCTCGACCTGGACTTCTCGTTCGAGTTCTACGGAAACACCTACACCCAGTTCTTCGTTAACAACAACGGGAACGTTTCGTTCGGAAACGAGTTGAGCACGTTCATCCCGCAGGGCTTCCCGCAGTCGACGCCGGTCGTGGCGCCCTTCTGGGCCGATGTGGACACGCGGCCTGACGCGTCCGGGAACACGGGCGGCGAAGTGCGGATGGTCAAGGGCACCAGGTCGGGCGGCGGGCCGTTTGTCCAAGTCGATTGGGTCGACGTCGGCTACTACAATCGAACCGACCCCGACAACACCGACGCCCGCAACGCCTTCTCGCTGTACATCGAAGACGACCCCCGCGGCGACGTCGTCATCTTCCAGTACTACGCGATGGAGTGGACCACAGGCGACACGACGGGCACCGACGGCTTGGGCGGGCTGGGCGCCCAGATCGGCTTCGATCCCGGCGATGGATCCGGCCGCGAGATCAGCGAGATGCGGCCCACCAGCCTGGAGGACCTCTCCGAGCTACTGCAGGTGGAGCGGTACGAATACCGGATCGATCCCTCGACGGGCACGCCGGTCGAGGCCGAGCCGGGCGTCGCCGGAGCGGTCGTCTACCTCGATCTCGACAACGACGGGGAACTCACGTTCGAAGACCTCGACGGAGACGGCCAGGATGAGCCGAGCGAGCCCTGGACGATCACCCTGGACGACGACCCGTCCACGCCGGGGGTCGACGAGACGGGCTACTACGAGTTCGCCGGGCTGTTCGCCGGGAACTACACCGTCCGCGAGGAGCTGAATCCCGCGGAGTTGGCGCAGTTGGCCCCGTTTGTGCCGGAAGAATTCGTGAATTTCAGTGAGTGGTTCAGTGAGTGGTTCCAGACGTATCCGGACCCCCTCTCCAGCGAGCCGGACTACGTGCCGGAAGGCACGCTGGAACTCAACGCCGTTGCCGCGAACGACCCCGATTCGCCTCTGAGAGACGGTCAGTGGTTCTCGATCAGCGACGGGACCGTGACGCAGGAGTTCGAGTTCGAGAAGACCGATGATCCTTCGTGGAATGCGGACGTTTTGAGCGGGCGCATTGCAATCAGCGTTACCGATGCCGATATGGTGGACGACGTGGCGCGGAAGATCGCCACGGCGGTCGGCACGGCGACGAATCTCCAGGTTTCCGCCGTGGCGTCGGCCGGCGTGGTGACCTTGAGGCTGACGGCCACGGACGAGGACGCGTCGCTTGTCTACGAGCAAGAGACCAGTCCGATCGCCCTCATCAGCTCGTACACTCTCGGAGGCGCGTACGTGGTCCGATTGGGTGCGGGCGAGCACTTCGGGGCGGACGGACCCGGCTACGGCGCCGACTTCGGCAACTTCCGGAAGCCGCACGTGAGCATCGACGACGTTTCGGTGGACGAAGGCGACGTGGGAGTGACCACGGTCGACGTGACGGTCAACGTGACCAAGTCGTTCGGCTCGACGATCCAGATCGACTACCAGACCGAGGACGACACGGCCGTCGACGGGATCGACAACGAAACGGAGGACCCCTATCCCGATCCGGATGCCGACTACGAAGCGGTGGATCCCACGGACCCGGACTACGAGTCGTTCATCATCGAACCGCAGGAGGAGCCGCTGGGCGTCTGGAGTTCCGAAGCGCTCGGGAATCTTTATCCCCGGGAGGCGGTCGCCGGAGCGCCTGACTTCGAACTCGTGGCCCCAGGTAGTCAGGTTCCTATGTCCGGCTGGGACAGTGACGGCTTCCAGTACACCGGCGTGTACGCCAATGACGATTTGTCGTCGGCGCTTCTTGACCTGGGCTTCACGTTCGAGTTCTACGGCAATAACTTCACGCAGTTCTACGTCAACAACAACGGCAACATCACGTTCACGCAGGCGTTGGGGACCTACGTAGCGGCCGGGTTCCCGCAGAGCACGCCGATCGTCGCCCCGTTCTGGGCCGACGTCGACACCCGCCCCGATTGGCAGACCGGTGAGCTAGGCGGAGAGGTCCGGTTAGCCCAGGGCGTGACGGCCGACGGCCACGCCTACATCCAGGTCGACTGGATCGACGTGGGCTACTACTATGCGACGACCGACAGGTCGAACACGTTCACGCTCTATATCGAGGATGACCCGATGGGCGACATCGTCGCCTTCGTGTACGACAACATGGAGTGGACCACCGGCGACGCCGAGGGGATGGGCGGCTTCGGCGGAGAAGGCGCCCAGATCGGCTTCGATTCCGGCGACGGGCTCAACTACCAGGGCCTGCCGCGGCCCAACAGCCGGGCGGACCTGGACGTGCTCAACGCGATGGGCCAGTGGGTCGTCCGGATCGATCCGACCACCGGGCTGATCATGGAGGAGGAGGCGGAGGCGGAGTATTACTACGACGTATCCGGCGATCGCGTCGTCTGGGAGGCCACGGACGGAGACGACCTGGACATCTTCCTTTACGACGCCGCCACCGAGACGATGCGCCAGCTTACCGCCAACGAAACGGACGACGAGTCGCCGCGAATCTCCGGCTCGTACGTGGTTTGGGTCGGCCACGACGGCGACCTCGGCGCCGGCGGGACCCGCGACGATTCCCAGATCTACCTATACGACGTCAACACGGGGCTGAGTACCCAGCTTACCGACACCCCCTATGCCGTCGGCGATCCGCAAGTGTCGGGTACGCACGTGGTCTGGTGGGGCGATACGGCGCTCGACCGGGAAATCTATCTGTACGACATTGCCGCAGACACCACCCTGAACATCTCAGCAGAGGTCTACGATCACGCCGGGCTGGACGATTACGACCCGCAGATTTCCGGTTCCAACGTCGTCTGGCAGGGATACGATGGAAAGGACTACGAGATCTACCTGTACGACGCCGGTGCCGATCGCGTGGTCGAGGTGACCCGCAATACGGTGACGGACGGCTGGGCGCAAATCGACGGAAACAACGTGGTCTGGAGAGGTTACGACGGCAACGACTACGAGATCTTCCTGTTCGAGTACGACCCGGCCACGGGCACCGGCACGACCACCCAGGTCAACCTCCCCAACGACAACGACGACAATACGCCACAGATTTCCGGCTCCAACGTCGTCTGGCAGGGCTACGACGGCGTGCTGCCCGGCGACCGCGGTGACTGGGACATCTTCCGTTATCACATTCCCACTCGGGCAAGGACGAACGTCTCGTCGAACGCCTCGCTGGAGGACGCCAATCCCCAAATCATCGGCGACCAGGTAGTTTGGGAGTCGAACCACCTGGGCGACAACTGGGAGATCATGCACACCAGGCTGGGATCCGAAGCGATCCCGCAGAACGTATCGCAGGATTCGGCCGGCGAGGACCGCTATCCGCTCCTCAGCGACAGCCTCGTCGTGTGGCGAGCCTACGACGGCGCGGACTATCGGCTGATGGTGGCCAGGCAGGCTGAGCCGGTTGTGACCGCGACCATCCAGTTGAACGTCATCGGCGACTACACGCCGGAGCCGGACGAATGGTTCTTGCTGCACGTTACGGGAGCGGAAGTCGTCGATCCTGAGGACGGCACCACGATTACCGGCAGTGTGCTGGTCGACGACGGAACGGCCGAAATCGAGATTCGCAACGACGACGTCGGATTGGACTTCGGGGACGCGCCGGCGCCCTATGCCACCTTGTTGGCCGACGGCGGCGCCTACCATCAAATCAAATGGGACAGCAACTACGAAAACGTCGAGTTGTGCCTGGGCACGTTGCTCGACCCCGAGTCCGACGGCCAGCTATCCGCCGGCAACGCGCTGGGCGACGACCGGGACGTCTACTGGCAGCAGCTCGGCGAAAACGACGAGGACGGAGTCACCTGGGACCGGCTGGCACCGGGCCAGATCGCCACGTTCGAGGTGACCGTGACGGGCGTCGGCTACGTGAATGCGTGGATCGACTTCAACGGGGACGGCGTCTGGGACGGTGACACGGGCTATCTCGACCCCGACGGCAACCCGATCTCCGAAGAGATTATCCCTGAAGACCAACGGTACTTCGACGGCAGCCAGCCAACTCGCACGTTCTACGTCTACATCCCGGCCGAGTTGGGCGACATGACCACGTATGCCCGGTTCCGGCTCAGTTCGATCGAGGAAGCCGTTGCATCTCCGACCGCAGCATACTGGTTCTGGAATTCCGACACCGAGCGATTTGAGGTGGCGTTCGGCGAGGTGGAGGACTATCAGGTCCCGATCGAGGTCGGCGAGGGCAAGATTAGCGGCTACAAGTTCGACGACGTCAATGGCGACGGCGTCTGGAACACCGAGGGCAAGCCGATCTCCGTGCCGGCGGTCACGTTGAACACGCTCGGGTCGGGCCAACAGGTGCTCATGTCGGGCAGGGACAGCGACGGTATGATCCACACGAACGTCGGCCCGAACGACGACCTGTCGTCGGATCTTCTCGACCTGGGCTTCTCGTTCGAGTTCTATGGGAATACGTACACCCAGTTCTACATCAACAACAACGGGAACATCACGTTCGAGGATTCGCTGGGCGACTTCTCGCCGGACGGATTCCCCCAGTCCACCCCGATTATCGCTCCGTTCTGGGCCGACGTGGACACGCGAAACGGGGCCGGCGAAGTGCGGTGGTCGACGGGGACCAGCGAGCGCGACAAGCCGTACGTCCAGGTCGACTGGATCGACGTGGGATACTACGATCAGACCGACTCGGGCAACACGGACGCTCGCAACACGTTCTCGGTGTACATCGAGGACGATGCGGCAGGCGATATTGTGATCTTCCAGTACGCGGCGATGGAGTGGACCACCGGCGACCGGTCGGGGACCGGCAACGGGTTCGGAGGGCAGGGCGCTCAGATCGGGTTCGACGCCGGCGACGGCGCTCACTACCTCAGCGTGATGCGGCCCGACGATCCAATGACCCTGTCGGAATTGCTTCAGATCGAGCAGTACTCCTTCCGGATCGACCCGACCGCCGGCGTGCCCATTGACCCCGAGCCCGGCTTGGCCGGCGCGCTCGTTTACCTGGACCTCAACGACAACGGAAGTCTCGACTTCGATTACGACCTCCCGAACGGTGTAGTCCCGGAACCGTGGACGCTCACCACGGAGGACGATCTGTCCACGTCCGACGTGGACGAAACGGGCTACTATGAGTTCGACAGGCTGTTGGCCAGCAGCGAGTATCCGGGCCTCGCGACGCCTTATTTCGTGGTCCGCGAGGAAGTAGACATCGAGCCCACGGAACTCGGACGGCTTCAGGCCGAGATTCCGGGTCTGGATGCCTGGAGCGACTGGCTTCAGACGTATCCGAATCAAGACGAGTACGTGCCTACCGGCGTCCTGCAAATCCAGACCGTCGAGAAGCAGGACCTCGAGGAATCCGAGTGGTTCGAGGTGTTCGACGGGACTGACCGCGTCCGGTTCGAGTTCGACCTGAACGGCGACGGGAACTCGGGTTCGACCAACGTGCTCGTCAACGTGAGCGGCGCCACCACCGCGGCGCAGGTCGCCACGGCCATCGCAGGCGCGGTGAACCGTGTGGGGAGGCTGGACGTCTCCGCATCGGTAACGGGTAATTCCGTAATCTTGAGGGCTGTCGGCGACGCCGCCGTAGAGTTCTCCCAGCACACCAGCAGCCCGCTGGAAGACATTACGTCGTTCAGTCAAGTGGACGGGACGACGGGAGAAGGGTCCTACGGGGTTTACCTGGAGGACGGAGAGCTGTTCAGCATCGCGAACTTCGGCAACTTCCGGAAGCCCGTGATCGCGGTCTCCGACGTTTGGGTGGGCGAAGGAGACTTGGGAGAAACGCCGGTCGAGGTCACGGTACACGTGACCGAATCGTTCGGGGCCGAGATCACGCTTGACTACCACACCGAAGACGGCGATCCGCCCAATGGCGCCGAGGGCGGCGACGACTACCAGGACGCCGATACGGCGGTGCTTCCGTCGGATCCGGCGTACGCGGAGCAGGTCACCATCGACCCGCAGAGTCCGCCGCTGGGAGCGTGGACCTCGGAATCGATCGCGGTGCTCGGCGGGGGAAGCTCGGCGGCGGCGGTCGGTTGGACGTTCATGGTCTACCTGGACGGCGACTGCAACCTGGAGGACGCCGCGATCGACGACTTCCTGGAAATGGCCAGCGTCGGCTCCACTGGCGACGTGAACGTCGTCGTCCAGTTCGACCGCATCTTCGGTTATGACACCCGATACGGCAACTGGACCGGCGCGCGGCGAGGCCTGGTCGAGGCCGGCGATGTCCCCGACGGCAACTGGGGCATCGGCCTTGGAGAGGTCAACATGGGCAACCCGGACACGGTCGTCGACTTCGTCGACTGGGCGATGACCGAGTACCCGTCGTCGAATTACGCTCTGGTGTTCTGGGACCATGGGAGCGGGTATTACGGCTTCTGCTACGACGACACGAGTTTCGACAATCTCGAAATGGACGAGTTGGCCGTGGCGATGGACGCACTTCCCCACTTGCAGGTCGTTGGTTTCGACGCCTGCTTGATGAGCATGACCGAAATCGCCTATCAGCTTGGCAACGAGGCGGACGTCATGGCGGCCTGCGAGGAGACGGAGCCCTGGGACGGATGGGAGTATCAGAACATCCTCGGGCCGCTGGTGAGCGACCCCGGAATGGACGCCGCCGCGCTGGGAAGCGTGATCGTCGACGCCTACGCGTTGCGATATCCGACGGATACGTTCACGGCGACGGACCTCAGCCAACTCGGCAGCGCAACCACGGGTTTGGTCGGCGAGTTGGAGGGGTTCGCCGAATTGATGATTACGTCGGCCACCACGGCGGACTGGAATGCCGTGCAAGCCGCGCGCGACGCGGCCCAGGGGTTCGGCGATCCCGAGTTCCGCGATCTGGGCCATTTCATGAGCCTGGTGGAGGCCGCGTCGGTGGCTCCGGCGATCGTCACGGCCGCGGGCCAGGTGAAGGCGGCGGTGGACGCCGCCGTGGTGGAGGTGTACTCCGGCGCGTACTACACCGCGACCGGTTTGTCGATTTACCTGCCCGCTGAGGGCGACACGGTCCACTCCGCATACAACTCGACCCTGGAGTTCGTCGCCGACACGCAGTGGGACGACTTCCTTCAGCAAATGGTCGTTTCCCATTCCGCGGGAGGCACGTCGGGCCCGGTCGAGGAGAAGGACGCGCCGCGCTATTTTCGTACCAAGGAAGACACGACATCCCCGGCGACGCGGGACGGCTCCATCCAGCTTCCGGGAGGAGTGTCGTCGTACGCCGTCTCAGAGGACTACGTCGTTTGGAGCAGTGGCACCGGCACCGAGGATACGGAAATCTTCCTCTATGACGCCAAGACCGACGCCGTCATCCAGATCACCCGTAATGACACGGACGATTACGCCGTGAACATGTACGTGTCGGAGGACGGGGCGACTGGCTACGTGACCTGGGTCGGCCACGACGGCGTGTTCGGTACCGGCGGTACGGGCGACGATTCGCAGATCTTCCTTTACGACATCAACACCGGGGCCACGACCCAAGTGACCCACACTCTCTTTGAGGTGGGCGACCCCCAGGTGTCGGGCTCCTACGTGACGTGGTGGGGCGAGACCGCTACCGACCGTGAAGTCTACCTCTACGACGTCGGCACGCGTGGGATAGCCAACCTCTCCGACCGGATCTACGACCATGCCGGTCTGGACGACTTCGAGCCGCAGATTTCCAGCTACCAGATAGGCTCCGGCGGCGCGGCGGTCACCAATACCGTCGTCGTGTGGTACGGGGACGACGGCAAGGACTTCGAGATCTACCTCTACAATCTGCACAACGATACCGACGGCGATTCCAGCACGCCCGCCGTTACTGCGATCACCACCAACACCTTGACGGATCGCTCGCCTCGGATCGACGGCTCCAACGTGGTTTGGAGAGGCCACGACGGCGGCGACTACGAGATCTTCCTTTACCAGATCGAATCGGAGACGTTCACCCGGATCACGGATAACGCGTACAACGACAACACGCCCGAGGTGTCTGGGGACAACGTGGTGTGGCAGGGCTACGACTCCGATCCGAGCGGCCGCGGAGACTGGGACATCTTCCGCTACCAAGTGTCTTCCGGGGCGAAGGTCAACGTCTCCGCCAATGCCTACTTCGACGACGGGAATCCCCAGATCAAAGGCGATCAGGTCGTGTGGGAGTCGGAGCAACTCGGGGGCAACTGGGAAGTCATGTACCGCGGGTTGGATACGGCGATGGCTTCACAGAACGTTTCCGCCGATTTCGACCTGGAAGACCGATATCCTGTCGTCAGTGAGGATTTGGTGGTTTGGCGGGCCTTGGACGGCGAAGTGTACCGGCTGATCGTGGCCACGCGGGCCAAGCCGGAAGTGACGGTCACGATTCCGCTGGTCGTATTCGGCGACACGGACGTCGAGTACGATGAGCCGTTCAGCCTGATCATCGACGGCGCCGACGTGGTGGACCTGAACACGGTCGCCGTCGAGGAAGTCGTAATCGAGCAAGACGAAGCCGAGATCGTGATCCTCAACGATGATAGTGGGCTCGATTTCGGCGACGCGCCCCTGCCCTATGTGACGCTGGCTGCCGACGACGGTGCCAGCCATGCGGTTTCGGAAGAGATATACCTCGGTTACTTGGTCGACCCCGAGGCCGACGGCCAGCCGGACGCGATCGCCGAGGGCGACGACAACGATGAGTTCGCCGCGGACCCAGCGTACGGCGACGACGAAGACGGCGTTACCTGGACCCGGTTCGCTGTGGGCAACCATATCGAGGGCTTGCAGGTAACGGTCACCGGCGAGGGCTACCTAAGCGCTTGGGTTGATTACAACCAAGACAACGTTTGGGCCGAGAGTGCCTACACCGACGCCCAAGGCAACGAGATCTGGGAAGAGATTCTCTCCGCGGTGCCCTTGGGGACGACGGGAGTCACGACGACTTACGATCTGGCCGACTTGCTCGCGATGCCGGAAGTGGACGCGCAAAGGCTGGTCGTGCCGTCGAGCCTGAACGCCTTGACGACCTTCGCTCGGTTCCGGTTCAGTTCGGTTGACACCGAAGTCGAGTCTCCGACGGGTGGGTCCGACGCCCCCGGCGAGGTCGAGGACTATCGAGTCCACATCGAGGTCGGCGACGCGTCGATCGGCGGTTACGTGTTCAACGACCTGGACGGCGACGGCGTTTGGGATCAAGAGCCGGCCTCCAGCGGGGTTGCTCCCGTGATCGAGCCGGTCTCCCCGGGCGTCGGCGTCCTGATGTCGGGCTACGACAGCGACGGCGTGCCGTATAACAACGTGTCGGCCAACGACAACCTTTACTCCAGCGCGATTTCGTTCGGGTTCGACTTCGAGTTCTACGGGCAGACGTACGACCGGTTCTACATCAACAACAACGGGAACATCACGTTCCTCGGGCCTTACCAGAGGACTCCCGGAGTCGCCGGGTTCGCGCAGTACATGCCCATGATCGCCCCGTTCTGGGCCGACGTGGACACGCGCGACAACGGCGGCAGCGTCCACCTGGCCACCGGAACCACCGAGCGCGGTAACCCGTTCGTCCAGGTGGACTGGGTCAACGTCGGCTACAACGATCGCACGAGTGGAAGCAATACCGACGCACGCAACAGCTTCGCGCTCCATATCGAGGACGATCTCGGCGGCGACATCGTCGCGTTCCACTACTACGACGCCAACGGCGACAACGTGGTCGATCTGTCGTGGACGACGGGTGACAGTGACGGCGGCGCGGGGGGATTCGGCGGGGGCGGGGCCGAAATCGGCTTCGACAGCGGCAACTTCACCGATTACTACAGCCTGGCTCGTCCGTCGAGCCAGGCGGACCTGGACGCCATGAACGTCCAGTACGCGTTCCGATTCGATCCGAGCACCGGCCTCCCGCTGGGAATCGAGCCCGGCTTGGCCGGCGTGACCATCGAATTGGACGGCAAGTCGACGGTCACCATGGCGGACGACCCGTTGACGACGGGCGTCGACGAGACGGGGTTCTACGAATTCCCAGGACTGTTCGACGGGTCCTACACGGTTAACGAAGTCGTTCCGTCGGGTTGGCTCCAGACGGCCCCCAACAGCGACGACCTCTATCTGGCCGGCGGCAGCATGGACGTCGCCGTCCCGGGCGTCGGCACTTCTCAGGTGGCCAACGTCACCGACCGGCAAACCTTCTCCATCGGCGACGGCGATGCCATGGTCGTGTTCGAGTTGGATAGTGACAACGTGGTAAGCAACGCCTCGGCGGTGCGGGTGCCGTTCACGCCCGGCGATTCGAGAACGACGGTGGCCAGGGCGATTCGGACGGCCGTGAATTCGGTGTCGAGCGCGTCCTTCCTGATCACTGCCAGCTCGATCGGCGGAACCGTCACGCTGACCGGGGACCTCGTGACGTTCGACGCCGGAACCACGCGGCTGACGTCCAACGCCGGCTCCCATAGCCGGGAGGCCGGCTACTACACCGTGGAGCTAAGCTCGGGCGAGGCGCTGGCGGGCGTCAACTTCGGCAACTACAAGGTCCCGCACGTCACGGTCGCCGACGCGACCGTGGTGGAAGGGAATTCGGGCATTGATCCGACCACGACGGTTGAAGTCACGTTCCAGGTGACGGAGTCCTTCGGTGCTCCCATCACGATCGAGTACCAAACCCAGCAGACCGGCAACCCGGATACCGACCCCACCGCGGCCCGAGGCGGCGATCTCGTCGGGCCGACGGCGCCCGATCCCAGCGATGCAGATTACCACACTGTCGTCGACTCGTCGATCACGATTGACCCACACGGTCAACCTCTGGAAGAGTGGACCACCGAGACGATCACGAGTGACCGATCCAACGACTACGATTACCAGATCTCCGGCGATAGCCTCGTCTACGAGTCCCCGGTCGGCGTCGGGGAGACCTGGGAGATCTTCCTGTACGACGCCACGACGATGGAGTCGCCTGAACGGCTCACCAATAACAGCACGGACGACAAACTTGCCAGCGTGTACAAGTTCACCGAGGGCACGACGCAGACCATCCACGTCGTCTGGGCGGGTATCCCAGAGGGCGAAGACCCCGTAGACCCGAACGCCGGGGACTATGAGATTTATCTGTGCACCCGAGTGACGGACCTGACGACTCAAACGACGACGTCGACGACCGTCCGACTGACGGACAACGACTACGACGACAAGATGCCGCAGGTATCTGATTCGCATGTGGCCTGGACGGGCCACACGCCCACCGACCAGGACATCTTCCTCTACGACATCGCCGCCGCCGGCGCGCCGCAGGACATCTCCAACAACAACTTCGATGACTACGATCCTCGAATCTCCGGCTCGAACGTCGCCTGGTACGGCAGCGACGGCACCGACCTGGAGGTGTATCTGTTCCGGGCGGAAGCCGGCGCCTCCGGAGTGAAGACCCAGGTGACCAACAACACGCTCTCGGAACACTCCGTATCGATCGACGGCAACAACATCCTCTGGGTCGCCGACGACGGGGTGGACGACGAGGTCTTCCTCCATTCGTTCGATCCCAACACGGGTTTCGGCGCCACGTTCCAGCTCACCGACGACGCCGCGGATGACATCGATCCGCACATCTCCGGTAACAACGTGGTCTGGCAGGGCCTAGTCGGCACGAACTGGGAAATCTTCTACAGCAACGTCGCCAACGCCGCCTCGGGCGCCGCGGCCGTGAACATCTCCAACAGCTCGTTGAGCGACGAGCATCCTCGGGTGGCCGGCAACTACGCGGTCTGGCACACCTGGGACGGCACGGATTGGGAGGTCTACTACTACGAGTTCGGCGCCGACCGGATCCCGATCAACCTGTCGGACAACGACGCGTTCGACTGGTATCCGCAGATCTCCGAAGAAATGATGGCTTGGAGGTACCACGACGGCGAGGACTTCGAGATCCTCGTCGCCACCAAGGCCGAGCCCGCGCTGACCTTCACGGTCACTTTGGAGATCAACGGCGATACGGACGTCGAACTGGATGAGACCTTCCTCTTGGAGGTTCTCAGTGCCGAGGCGCAGGTTGTCGTGGTGACTCCCGGCACGCAGAGCGTGGCCGTCGACGAGACCGAGGCGGTGATCGCAATCCTCAACGACGACGGCGACATGGACTTCGGCGACGCGCCGGCGCCTTATCCGACCTTGCTGGCCGACAACGGCGCCCGTCATCTGCAAAACAAGGAGCTGTACCTGGGTGCGGAAGCTCCGGACGGCTCGAGCCTGGACGTCGAGGACGACGGGATTCCCAGCGAAGCCGCGACCGGGGACGACGCCGACCCGGACCCTGACCACGACGACGAGAACGGCGTGTTCGGGCTGGAGGGCATCACGCCCGGCATGCCCCTCACGTTGCAGGTTGTCACTACCGACAACGTCACCACCGAGGGGGCATGGCTCAGTGCCTGGATCGATTTTAACCGGGACGGAGACTGGGACGATCCCGGGGAACACTTGGATATGCAGGGGCCGAACGGCACGGGCTACGCCGTGCAGCTCGCCCCGGGCCCCAGCGTCACAAACTACGTCACCTTCGATGTCCCGGCCGATGCAATGCCCGGAGACACCTACGCCCGATTCCGCTTCAGCACGTGGCAGTGGACCTGGGAGGATGACAGCGTCGTGCGGCTGTACGACGAGAACACATGGCAAGACGTGCCGTACACCGGCACCGCCCCGGACGGCGAGGTGGAAGACTATCGAATCGAGGTCCCGACCGTCAATTGGGAACCGGGTAGCGTCACGCAGGACGGCCGGAGGGTGATCATCGTGGGCACCGAGGGGACCGACGTGTTCCGTTTCACCGGCGGCCTTGAGGGCGAAGCCTATACCGCCTTCATCAACGGCGAGACCTACAGCTTCGCCGCAGCGGACGTAGACTACGTGAGCTTCAACGCCGGGGAGGGCATCGACGCAGTCGTCTTCCAAGGCACCAGTGCCGACGAGACGGCCAACCTGAGGTCCGACTACGGTGCGTTCTTCGGCCCCGGCTTCGTGGTAGCAATCGCCGGAGCGGAGTTCGTCACGGCGGATGGCGGTGGCGGAAAGGACATCGCGATTCTCCGGGACGATCCCCTGGGACGCGATACCTTCCTGGCCACGCCCGAGTTTGCCAAGCTCAGCGGCGAGGGATTCACCAACCGCGTTTACTCCTTCGGGCAGGTGCTCGCTTACGGCACCCAGGGCAACGGCGACGTGGGCGTGTTGCGCGACCGTGCCGGCAGCAAGGATACCTTCTGGGCGACGCCCACCCTCGGCAAACTGTTCAGCGATGGCTTCTTCAACCAGGCCAAGTCGTTCGACGAGGTGCATGCCTATGCCACGCCGGGTGATGGCGACATCGCCAGGCTCTACGACGACCCGGACGGAGCGGATACGTTCAAGGCTTGGCCCGAGCAGGCCAAGATGTACGGCGACGGGTACTTCAATCGGGCGAAGTCGTTCGACGCCGTGTACGCCTTCTCGACCCCCGGCAGCGGCGACATGGCCGTGCTCTACGACGACCCGACCGAAGCGGACACGCTCAAGGCCTGGCCTGACGAAGCCAAGCTCTACGGCAAGGGATTCTTCAACCGAGCGAAGTCGTTCGACGAAGTGCACGCCTTCTCGACCGCGGGTAGCGGCGACTCGGCCGTGCTCTACGATGACCCGACCTCGCCGGACACCTTCAAGGCCTGGCCCGACGAAGCCAAGCTCTATGGCGACGGGTTCTTCAACCGGGTGAAGTCGTTCGATGCCGTGTACGCCTACGCCACGCAGGGCAATGGCGACCTGGCCCACCTCTACGACTCGCCGGGCGACGACGTGTTCGAGGCTTTGGCCGACTCCCACCAGGCGAGGCTCTATGGCGACGGGTTCTTCAACCGGGCAAGGTACTTCGACCGAGTGATCGGCCACGCCGACGCCGAGCCCACGCCCGGCGGGTATGACCACGCTTACCTGCACGACTCGATCATCGAGACCTCTCCCGACCACTTCGAGGCCGCGGACAACTGGGCCCGCCTGTCCAACGAGGTGCTCGGCTGTTACTTCGCCGTGTCGGACTTCGAGGAGGTGGACGCCGACCGGAGCAATCTGGGCGACACCGAGGACGTCGACCCGGATCCGGACGCCGTCGATTTCATCCTGAACATGAACCGGGACTACTGATAGGTTGCGACTCGCCCTGCCGCGGCGAACATCCGCGTCTTGGCCGCCGAACGCCGGGGCGAGGAACCTCGCTTAGCGGCCGTCCGCAAGGACTCTCCTTCCCGGTAGGCGGCAACTTTTCGTCCCCGGCGGTGCATACGCGCTTGCGCGGGTCTTTGCCAAACGCGCCCGGATTGAACTTCCGGGGCGTCGCCGTCCCCTTCCGGACAGCACCCTCCCGATTCGGCTCCCGTCGTGTTTCGGCAACTTGGTTGCCTTGGTGCAACGCCACTTTGCCGCGACCCCATCCTCTCCGGCCGTCGCGAGTGCCCGGCAAAGTCGGCAAAGTCCGCCTCTTCCCCAGTGAGACAGGGATTCCTCGGAGGTTTCCCGGGGATTCCCTAAAGGGGCTCGGACGCCACGGGCAAATCGACCTATAGTCCTTTTGAAGGCGGAGGACTCCGTCTCTCTTCTCCCCATCCGTCACTTCTCCGGTTCTCGTCTGGGCGTCGCTCAACGCGCTTCCCGTCTCGCGTGAGGGAAGGCAGTTTGCATCGTCTGCATCTATTGAAGTCTGCTCCATTGTTGATTGTCGGTGCGTCAAACGCGAATGCCCGAAAAACCGGGCTCCCGTCGGCCGCCCTCGGTTCACCACCCGTGCAGCCGTCGGTAGACCGTCCGTTCCAAGTCCGCGCGCGCATCGCCGGTCTCTGCCCAGTCCGACGACTCGATGATTCTACGCACCATGAGATATGCACCCGAGGTTTACCATGCGCCGACAACGTCGAAGCCGCACCACGGTAGCCCCAACGACCCGTCGTCTTAAAGCCAATCCGAACGAATCACCCCGACGAACATCGGGGCTCCCGTCGACCGGGCGAGCCCGGTCTTCGATGCGCGGCGGTCGCCGCTGCCGATTCGAGCCGCTGGAGCAGCGATTCCTGCTGTCCGTCGCATCGGCGATTGAACAGCCGGTGGACGCGAGCCAGGACGCTTGGTTGGCGTGCGGTGCCTGCGGCGTGTTCAGCGGAGACGGCAACGGCCAGACCGCGATATTCGAATTCGTCTTCGACGGCGTGCCCACGGTGGAAGAGATCGACGGCGGCGCGATCGTCAGTCTGGAAGGCGAGGAGACTTGGGTCTCGACGGGCGATCCCCTGATGCCGGTCCGCGAGTCGATGATCCTTCTGCCCCAAGGCATGGCAGTCACGTCGATCGACGCGCAGTACCTCGACGCCGGCGTCGTCATCGCCGAGGGCGTGCAGTTGCTGGCAACTCCCGTGGCCGTGCCTCTTAGCAGCACGAGCGACCTTGCCGTCGAGTCGGTGGCCTTCGTCTCTTCCTCATTCGGCCAGCAAGAAGCCGTCGAATACTCGAACCACACCCTCTGCGGCTACGACCTGGCCACGCTGACGGTCTTTCCCGTCGAGTACGACGCGGCCGCCGACGTTCTGATCTACCACTCCGAGGTCTCCGTGGTGGTGACCGCCGCCGTCGAGGCCGACGAGGCCGTTTCGCCCCGCGACTCCGAGCCGGACCGGGAGCGCGTGATCGAGCTGGTCGACAATCCCGAGGCGATCAGCCTCTACACCACGGCGGCGTCGACTTCCGAAGACGCCTCGACGATGCTCCCCGCGGCCGGCCAGTACGAGTACGTGATCGTCACCAGCAGCGCGCTGGAAGACAGCTTCCAGCCCCTGGCAAGCCAGAAAATCAGTCGCGGAATCTCGGCCACGATCGTCACGACGGAGTACATCTACGCCAACTACTCGGGCACGGAGACCGGCGACGGCGCCGACAGAATTCGCAACTTCATCGCCGACGCCTACGCCAACTGGGGTACTCAGTGGGTGTTGCTCGGCGGCGATTCGGAGGTGATTCCGTACCGAGGCGTCTACGCCAGCGTCGGCTCCACCGTGGAGTACAGCCTGCCCACGGACATGTACTACGCCTGCCTCGAAGGCACTTGGAACGGCGACGGCGACGGGCTCTGGGGCGAGTCGAACGACGGGACCGGCGGCGGCGACGTGGATCTGACGGCGGAGGTTTACGTCGGTCGGGCCCCGACAAGCAACGTGACCGAGGCGGCCAACTTCGTCTCCAAGACGATCCAGTACGAGACCACGGGCCACGCCAACGCCACCACGGCCGTCTGGTTGGGAGAGCAGCTCGACGACTCGACGTGGGGCAGCTACTCTGGCATCCCCATTGCGGATCAGTGCATTCCCGAGGACTGGACCGTCATCGAGCGGTACGATTCGGACGGCGGATGGAGCGGCTCGCAATTCGCCGGCGATTTGCAGGACAGTCCCCACCTGGTGAACCACCTGGGCCACGCCAACGAAACGTACAACGCGCGACTCGTGAACTCGACCGTCGCCAGCCTGACGAATACGGATCCCTACTTCATGTATTCGCAGGGATGCATGTCCGGGTCGTTCGATACGCACGATCGGTCGATCGCGGAGCAGCACGTGGTCGCCGAGTACGGTGCCTTCGGCGTGGTGATGAACTCGCGATACGGCTGGTACGTGCCCGGCGACACGCCCGGCGCAAGCCACCACTACGCCCTGGAGTTCTGGGACGCCGCGTTCAACGAGGGGTTGACCCACCTCGGCGAGGCCAATCAGGACTCGAAGGACGACAGTCTGTTTCGCGTCGGCTCCACGGGGGTGTATCGCTGGATTCACTTCGAAACCAACCTGTTCGGCGACCCCGAGACCCCGCTTCAGATCGGAGAAGACGCCGTCACCAACGGCGAGATCGAAGGCGTCCTCGTGGAGGACGTCAACGGCGACGGCCAGCAACAACCGGGCGAGGCCGTCCTCGTCGGCGAGACCGTGTTCCTCGATCTCAACGATAACGGCGTGCTCGACGTCGGCACGATCACCGTGGCGTCGAACGACGTGCCGGTCGACGTCGTGGACAACACGACCGTGACCTCCTCGCTGCTAATCGCCAGCGGGGCCCGGGTCGCCGACGTCAACGTAACCCTCGACATCACGCACACTTACGACGGCGACCTGAAAGTCTACCTCGTCAGCCCCTCGGGGACCAAAGTCGAGCTGTTCACCAACGTGGGGAGCTGGGGCGATAACTTCACCGACACGACGCTCGACGACGAAGCCGGCACCTCGATTGCCGATGCCGCCGCTCCCTTCTCGGGAACCTTCCGCCCGGAAGGCCGGTTGTCGAGGTTCGACGGCGAGCTCGCCACGGGCACGTGGACGCTCGAGATCACCGACACGATGACCGCCGACACCGGCACCTTGAACGCCTGGTCGCTGGAGATCGCGTTTGACGAGCCGTACACGCAAACCGGCGCCGACGGCACGTTCGTGTTCACCGACTTGCCCGAGGGCACCTACCGCGTTCGCCACGCGTTGTCGTCCGGTTGGGAGCACACCAACCCGGTCGACGGCGTCCAAGTCGTCAGCGTCCAGCAGGGCGAGACGGTCCAGGGCGTCGATTTCCTGGCCAGCGAAGCGACGCCCGCCACCGAGTTGGGCGAGGTCGATTTCCTCCAGATCGCCGACCTGAACCTGGCCGGCGCCGAGCACTGGTATAGTTGCCAGACGGCCCGGCAGGGCTACTTGACGATCGAAGCCCTCTTCCAAGAGGCCGCGAGCCTGGAGGTCCGGCTCTACGACGCAGACCGCAACGAGTTGGCCGCGTCGACCGTGAGCGACGGCGGCGAGCGGATCGACTGGGACGTCGACGCCGGCCAGACGTTCTACTTGAGCGTCACCGGCGACGCCGCCGACGTGGACCTGCGCCTGGCCAACCTGGTCCATTACGACGGCGCCGGCGTGTCCGTCTACGGCACCGACGGCGACGACCGCCTCGAATTCGCGGCCGGCGAGTGGCACCAGGTGACCATCAACGGCGTCCACTACGAGTTCCAGGTCTCGGCGGTCAGCTCTTTCGAGTTCGACGGCGGGGCGGGCGACGATGCGGCCGTCCTCCTGGGCTCCGCCGGCGCGGATACCGCCGTGTTGCACCCGTCCCGGGCCACCCTGAGCGGTCCCGGGTATGAGGTCGCGGTGGCCAACACGGCCGACGTCACCGTCATGGGACAGGGGGGAGACGACGTCGGGTGTTTCTACGACTCGGCCGGCGACGACACCTTCGTCGCGACCACGACGCACGCCCGACTCTACGGCGATGGGTTCGACAACCAACTTTACGCTTTCGGCCAGGTGCATGCTTTTTCCAGAGAAGGCGGCACCGACGTCGCCGAGTTGTACGATTCGGCCGGAAACGACTCCTTCATGGCCGCGCCCGAGTACGCCAAGCTCTACGGCGACGGCTTCTTCAACCGCGTCGTGTCGTTTGCCCAGGTGCATGCCTACGCGACGGCCGGCGGCAACGACGTCGTCGCCCTGTACGACTCGGCCGGCGACGACGACTTCGTGGCCACGCCCGACGAGGCCAAGCTCTACGGCGACGGGTTCTTCAACCGGGCCGTGGGATTCCGCTGGGTCCACGCCTACGCGACGGCCGGCGGCAGCGATGTGGCCACACTGTCTGACTCGACCGGCAACGACCAATTCAGGGCCTGGCCCGACGAGGCCAAGCTCTACGGCTACGCGTTCTTCAATCGCGCCGTGTCATTCGATCAGGTCCACGCCTACGCAACCGGGGACGGCAGCGACCTGGCCCGGCTGTACGACTCGGCCGGCGACGACCTCTTCACGGGCACGCCCGATGACGCCGCGCTCTCGGGCGACGGGTTCTACAATCGGGCCGTGGCGTTCCGCTATGTGCTTGCCTACGCGACGGCCGGCGGCAACGATGAGGCCAGGCTGTACGACTCGCCCGGCGACGATCGATTTGTGGCTACGCCCGACTACGCCAAGATCTACGGCAGCGAGTTCTACCATCTCGCCGTCGCGTTTCGCTACGTCCATGCTTACGCGACGGCCGGCGGCACCGACCTGGCCAAATTGTACGACTCCTCGGGCGACGACGTGTTCGTGGGCACGCCCGACGACGGCAAGCTGTATGGCACCGGGTTCTCCAATCGCGCCGTGGGGTTCCGCTACGTCGAGGCCTACGCGACGGCCGGCGGCAACGACACGGTCAATCTGTACGACTCGGCCGGTGACGATCGATTCGTGGCCACGCCCGACTACGCCAAGATCTGGGGCTACGGATTCTATCACCGCGCCGTCTCGTTCGAGAGTGTCGAGGCCTACGCCGGTGCAGGCGGATATGACCGAGCCTACCTGTACGACTCGGCGGGCGACGACCACCTGGAGGCTTCCGGCAGTACGGCCGCTCTGTTCAACGCCGACCTGAGCGTCTGGGCGTATGACTTCGCTCGGGTATCGGCGACCTCATCGCAAGGTGGGACCGACACGAAGCACGTCGCATCGATCGACTTCGTGCTCCAGACCCAAGGCCCGTGGACCGAGCTCTGAGCCGCGCGCGGTTGCCGACCGATGCGGACGAGCACGCGGCACCCGATACGCGTCGCACCAGGCACCCGCCGTTCGGCTCATTCCCAGCCTCCGACAGTTGTCCCAAGCCGCGTCTCTCCGACGGGCAGTCGGGCCGCCACCCAAATCAAGCGTGTCGACGCAACGTCAAGTGCTGCAACAGTTTGCAGCGACGCGCCGGACCCCGCGGCATGATCGCCTCAACGCAGTCCCCACGAGCCGGCACGTGCTTGCACGTTCGCCGGCACCGGTCCACCTGCAAGGGACCAGACGTTCCAAAGCGGTGCCCGCTGCGGTAGGATGAAGTGAAACGGGGCGAAGGGCGTGCTTTGCGAACTCAGCCCCCCTTCGTTTCTCAGGGCGTGTCACCCAATTTGGTCAACTTATTATTTCCGTATCTGCTCAGCCATCTGAAGTAGATGTAAGAAGAGGGAAAATGGAAAAGAGG
>CAZDHR010000001.1:40280-57504 GCA_964505295.1 uncultured Planctomycetaceae bacterium | reverse complement strand
TCGACAGAACAAAAACGTCCCCCAAATACAAACAAATTTTTAGCAGCCCACACGGCGTGTGGGCTGCTACTTTCGACGATACGCCGCGTGAATGGCAAGCGGAAGTAAAGCCGCCACGGTGGGCGGCTGGGCCCCATCGCGACTGCCGACGCTTCACGATCGGCTACAGAGAGCACGCCGTCGCTGGGTGGCCGTGGGCTGGTCGCGACCGATGGTCCCCACCCAGAATCGTCCTTGCGGATCGCACGTGCCGTCGTTGAAGCGATTGACGATTCGCTTGTCCGCCGGTCAGGTCAGCGGCTCGGCGGCCTCGGTCTCGGGATCGAAGGCCAGCAGGCCCGACGCGCCGGGTACTCCAACAGGCAACACCAAAGCCAAAACCAATGCGAAGGAGACAAACCCGTGTCGGAACATGGTCGCGAACCTCCTGGCTGGAATCGTGTATCCGCCTGGCTGCCAAAACAGGCCGACACTGATTGTCGGATGTCTCCGAGCGAAGCCGAGGGCTGCCGATTCAGATCAACCGTCGCGCGTCTCGCGAGCGCCTCGGAACCGTCGCCGGCTCGTCGTTCTCGTGTAAGCCAGTTTACGGTCTGGCGAGTTGGGTCCGCAATGGCATAATGACATTCTGATAACTCAAACTGAAGGCGGATGAACACACTGCATGTGCCACGGCTTGTGGAAGTGTCCGAAAACGCTCGACTTGCAGCACGGCACTGCTTGCCGGATACCGTCGTGGTTCGGGAAGCCGGCAAGCAGTGCAACAACGCCGCCAGTCGCGGTGTTCCCAGCGGGCAAGCAGTGGCACACCGCTGGTGATGCTTTTGGTTTGAGTTGATGGAATGACGTAATCTCCCACCACGTACCGCATGCACGCCCGGCGCTCACGTCGCTCGGCCGTGCTACACCATTGCGCCCCGTTGTTCGCAGCCCGTTTCCCGAAACTCTGGAGTTCCGTCATGCGCCGTGCAACCCATCGACTTGCCGTGGCGTGCATTGTCCTGAACTTGCCGCTGGTCGCCCTGGCCAAGGACGTTTACATTTCCAAGAGCGGAAACGACTCCCATGCCGGCACGAAAGAGAAGCCGCTGGCCACGGTCGAAAAGGCGGTCGACAGCGTTCGTCCATTTGTGTCGAACAGGGACACTTCGCTCGAACGGGGTCGTGCGTGACGGTCAGAGGAATCCGGGTCAGCAGGACAGCCGTCCTCGTTGCGCGTGTACGAAGTAGAGCATCTTGTCGGAGAAGTGGAGGTGGGCGAGATCCGGCGGAGGGGCCGGGCCCGGGGGGCCTTCGATGATCACGGGGCGAATGAAATCGTCTCCTTTGCGCTCCAGACCGTATCGCCACTCGCGCTCGACCCACTCGGACTGTTTGGCGGCGGTTGACCAGAAGAGGAACAGAACGTCGCTTTCGTCGATATACTCGTACAGCTTGTTGGCCCAGCGGTCCCCGGGGTCCAAGCTCAGCACGTCCTGGAAGAACTGGATGCCGACGGCCGGGAGCATCTGAACTCGGGGAAAGACCTGCGATCGGTCTTTCGAGGCGTAGGAAACGAACGCCTTCGCGTATCTCGTGGCACGTCCGGCGGGCGCGGCCTCCGTGGCGACATTCGCACGTTCGCCGACGACCTTCAGCTTGAAGCGGACCTGCCCGATCGGCACCGTGTCTTGCGAGATCAGGGCGGTTCCGATGACCGTCTGCGGCCGGCAATCGACCGGCACGGCGACCTCGAACTGGACGGCTTCCGTTCTTCCGCGCCACGTGAGATCCTGCACGGGATCGCAAACCGTCAGGTTGCGGATCGTTAGCTCGACGGAGAGCTTCGATCCGCGGGCGATTTGCGTGCCCAGCGACGTGACGCCTCGCCGTTGTGTCGCTTCATCGAACTCTCGAGCCAGCAAATCCGCTTCTTCCGCCTTCTGGGGAACGTGGGCGAAGACCTGGACGAGCAGCGAATCTTCGGCACGGACCTCGGGAGGCGAGAAGACCGTACAATCGACCGGGTCTCGTTGGACGCCGGCAGACGGCCCAAACGCCCCGCGCCCTTGCGCTGCCACCGCCGCCAGTCGCGGATCTCCCGGGGCGAGATCGCCGCCGTCTTGGGGCGATGCCGGTTGGCGACCGCGTCGTGGGTGCCGCCCGCGGGTCGGAGCCGAGGCTCGGGAAGTCGGCGGCGCGGCACGGACGGGCTCGCCCCGGAGGACGTAATCCCTGCCCGGCTTATCCACTTTCGACCACGCCGGCCGGCCCTCCGGCCACAGCGGGCCCAGTGGTCCCTGTTCGCCGGGATCGATCGGATCGCCGAACTGGCGCGCCGGTCTTCTCGTGGCTCGGTGGGTGGAGAGTCGCAGCAGCCGGACGAAATCGCGCTGGGCGGCGGTCTGGGCCTCGGGGGCGGCCGCCTCGGCGCTACTGCCCGCGAGAAAGGCGTCGTCGACCGCGGCGCCGTGCGCGGCGGCGTGGGCCGCGGCGGACACGGCAGCCGCCGCCGACGCAGCGGCACAACGGGACCTCCGGGCGGCTTCGACGGCGAGCGGCTCGGGCGCCTTGTCGGGAGCGCCGGCGTCGAGCACGGCTTCGTCGAGCGCGCGTTCGGCGGCGGCTCGGGCCTGGCGGGCGGCGCCGAGCGCGGTGGCGACTTCGGCCCAAGCGGGGATACGACCGCCGGCCGCAAACCGCTCCGCGATCTCAATCGCCGTATCAAGGGCCGCGTCATGCTCGCCGTCGCACGACGAATACAACGGCCGCACGCGCCGTGCACATCGGACAGCGTAAGCCGCGACGGAGCGAGGCGGCAACCGGCCCAAATCAGCCTTGCTTACTGGATCAGCCATGTCACATCAACCATACGACGGAAGCGTAACGACAAATCCTACTGCCGCCGGCGCCTCGGCAAGGCAACCGGCGGGCCTACTCCACCAACCTCTGCGGATCGATCTCCATCTCCCGGAGCATCTTGGTGATCAGGTTCTCCTCGTCGTCCAGGATGGCCCGAAGCACGTGATCCTCCTCGATCCTGGAGGAGTCCGCCGCGACGGCCAACTGGTGGGCGGTTCGCAGGATCTTCAGCGCGTTGGCCGAAAGGCACTTCTCGTGCAAGCCGGGCGTCTGCTGAGCGGGATCGAACTGTTGGGTAAACGCCTTGACGAGCAGGGCGGTGAGCTTCGTCGGACTGGCAAGCTTGCCTTCTCGCAGCCGCTGCGCCAGGGCGCTTTCCGGACGATGCAGCATCCCGAGGAAGAGGTGCGCGCTCGACACCACCGGCCAGTTCGTGCGCAGCGCCATGGCGACGGTTGCCTCCAGGGCGGCGAGGCACCGATGGTCGAAGATCGCTTCATTCAAGGCGCCGTCGTCCAGGAGCACGTCGGTTGCGTCCTTCAAGGAAACACCGGGTGCCGCCCTGCCCGGCGTCCTGCCGGTTTGATTCCGCAACTGGTCGATGTCGATCTTGAAAGCCTCGAGCAGGAATACGGCGCCGGAGTCCTTCAGGGTAAGCAATTCCTGTAGCAAGTGGCGCTCGGTCACTTCGTCGTCGCCCGAGGCGAGGGCGTTCTGCTTGGTCGAAGCCAGCAGGGAACACATGTTGTCGCTGATCACCAGCGACGTCTGCTTCTTGCTCACGTCGGTCCGCGTGAGGATTCTCCGCAGCTCGCGTCGGGCGATCGTGGGGTCGAGTCCGCGGCTCTTGAAGGCCCGGCTGATGAGCCCGTCGGGCAAATAGGTTAACCCGATCACCAGATGAATGGTGCTGAACATCGACCAGTTCATGGCGTACATCGTGGCCAAGGCCCCGAGCAGCGCGACACGCACGTCGTCGCTCCAAGGCACTCCCCCGGCCAACTCGGCAAGCTGCGCGTGCGCGGGCGTCGTCAAGTCCGGGAGGTTCATGCCCTCGGGTGAGTCCTCGACTCCGGCTTCGACAGCGTTGGCAAACGTGGCGTAGTCTGCCGTTTTGACAGCGCCGATCACCGTCGTTTGATCGGGACCACGCGGCTGCGCCTCGTCGGTCTCCGTTGCGGGGTCCGCGACGCACGTCCTCGTCACGTCGGAGGTGTCGTCCCGGCTCGACTGGGGCGTCGGCGGATGCACAAGCGACGTCACCGGATCGCCGAACAGCACGTAGCTGCTCCAGAGGGCCGGGTCGCTCACCTGCCCGGCGATCTGAGAACGGGCCAATCGCAGAGATTCACCGAGCGTATTTCCGTTGAGCAGCTCCGCGTAGAATTTTTCGGCGATTCCTCTCGCCACGTTGTCGTCGACCCACCACATGGAACCGATCACGGCTCGGCCGCGACCGGATCGATTCCCGTGCGCGAAGGCTTGCACCAGGGTGCGAACGTTGCGCGGTCCGGCGCGCTCCGTCGGGGGGGCCGATGCGCCGGAGTCGTGAATGGCATACGAGTGGCAGGCGTTGAGGAAAACAATCGGCTCGCCCAGCAGATTCCGACAGATATCTTCCGCCATCAAGAGTTGGTTGTTGGCCAGGGGGATACCGCTGGTATCGCTTCGAAGGAGATATCGGGCATGCCCGGAGAAGTGGATGACGTGATAGGACGTCTCGGTCAACTTACCCAGGATGTTCAGGTAGGTACACTCGCCGGGGCCCACCAACGTGTCGCAGACCGCGCCATGCTCTTCATAGAGGCTCTTGATCGCCACGGCCTCGTCGGCGGCTTCGGGGAGATCCCCGGTCGTGTCGGCGAGGATCAGGATCCGCTGCACGGGGGAATCGGCTCGCGCTCGCTCGATCCCGCCAAAGAGGAGCCCCGCCATTTGATAGGTTTCAGGCTGACGGGCGAAGGGCCGGGTAAGGCAGAGGTATTCGTTTCCGTCGTGCAGAAGTTCCCAGGGGAGCGAGAGTTCCTCGGTGGCGAACACGATGGGGCCTAGATGGTGGTGGAGAAGCTCCTGGACCGGATCCGGCAGGACGGTGCGATAGAGGATCCGCCCGAACTGGGCGAACGCTTCTTCGTTCCCGCTTGCCTCCGGGTCCGTCAACTGCCGCAGCGTCTCGTGCAAGTTATGGTACTGCGGCTCGGCGAGCTGGACCTTTTCGTTGGGGACGACGATCCCCCGGCGGCTGCATGTGACCGTGAACCCGTACACGCGCTCCGAATGGGGGATGATATTCAACCACAGGGTGGATCGGACAGGGCCGGTCGCTTGGCCGCCGCCGGCCGATCCTCTTTCGCGGTCGCCTGCACTGGATTCTCCGCTGGTCACACCACTTGCCTCCGCCTTTGCGAGGGATTCGTAAGGTCGCGCGGGAGTGCCGCTCGGTTTCTCGGATGCCACTTGTCGCCCTGGGAGCAGGGCGGGAACTGACCGAGGCTGTTGACACGCACGTGTGGCTCCCTACAATGGTACAGTGAACACAAAGGAATGAATAGTCAGAATAATTCCTTTACGTCTCAATCGTGCGGGGACGTGCCCCCGTCCGCGTCCTGGCAAAGAAAGAGGGCTCCCAGTGGCCTTTGGCAGGAATCCAGCAAGTTCTCGCGAGTGGTCGGCCGGCTGCTCCCCCGAACAGGGGGGCAGAAAGGAGGCCGGCGCAACCCTCTCCCGGCCGACCGAGCCGACAGGGCCTTGCGAAGCTCAACAGGCTCGGCGGTCGTACGGGCTGCCCGGGTGGACAAACGCGACGAGCAACCCGAAGGCCCTCCGGCGGCGGCTTGTTCCCAATGGGGCGGCACACGGTCACGGGCCTCTTCGATGAAGACGTGGGATGACAAACGGGATCGAGGAGCCCTTTTCGACGAAGGGCCCCCGGGAATCCGTCGCGATCGAGGGATGGTGACGGGCGTTCTGGACGGACTGCCTTATCGCGGGAATTAACACTAGCGTATTGTAGACGCGTCTTGGCGGTCTTACAATGGGATGGTCGATTCACGACCCGATTGAGCCGTGCGCGGGCAATGGGTAAGGGGGCAAGGGCAGTCGGGTCCCTGAAAAGGGTAGGAGTTCGTCGGACGCCCGCGCATTCGTCCGGCAAGACTCATCGAATCGTTGGGGGGGAGCGATTGACAGGGGCGGTCAGCTCGCTTCGTCCAGACGCATGTCCCCCGGCGGCCATTTGTTGGGGTCGCGTGTGCGCTGACAGGAAGGGCAATTGTGCGTGAAGGGGAAGGGTGATCTAGAGAGCACAGAAGGGGAACGGAGCACGGGAAGATAAGACGACGGTTTGAGTGGGCAGGAGGGGTAGGCTTCGTCATCAGAGATCCTCAGGCAACCATGTTCCGATTCTGAGCTTCCCATGGGTTGCGACAGACAGGCTCCCGACGAGCCCGTATTCGCGGACGTGCTCGAACGTCCTCGTTCCTTGCCGGACGTGCCCGAGTCGGTTCAGCCCGACGAGCCGGAACGCGAGATTCCCGTTCGGGAGCCGGCCGAAGGGGCGAAGCGCCCCCCGCATGCCGCGATCGAAGCCCTGGAAGAACTGCGATCCCAGGGCCAACGCCGCTTAGCCTTGCACGGATTCGAGGCTTTGGCGACCCGCGTGGCGAGGCTCGATCGGCCGTCTCTGGACGAGCAGATCGTCTGGCTCCAGGCGACGCGGCGGGCGTTCGAAACGGCAACGGAGTTGGATGAGCCGGATCGGGCGATCGCCGGGCTCGAACGAAACGCATCGACGTTTCGGTCGCCCGCGTGGTCTCAACAGCGTGAGACGACGCATCGCTACTACTGGTCGATCATCGAATTGTCGCTTCGCTTCGGCCGGGACCGGGAGGCCCTGGAGATCTACCGCCGGGTGCCCAGGGCCCTGGAACCGGAACCGGACTTGAAGCGGAAGTTGATTGAAGCCGCGGTTCGGGTGGGTCATCGAGACGCCATCACCGCCCGGCTGTGCATCGAGGGACTGGCCGAGCGTTTGTGGAACGAGTCGGACCGCGAGCCCGTCGTCCGGCTCGTTCGCGGGGCGATCCGCATCGAGTTGGACAGACCCGGGGACGAGCGACTTTCGGAATACGCGGCGTTGAACGTCCGGATGCGCGAGGTGGAAGACCTGGCCTGGGTCGCTGCGAACCTGGCCATGGTGGCTTTCCGCGAGGGGCGTCTGGACGATGCGCTGGATCGGTGCAGCGAAGCCGGGGAGCCGGAAGACGACGACGCCACGAGCCGCGTGCTTTTGGCGATTGTGTTCTACTGCGCGAGACGCTGGAAGAGGGCCATCGCACTGTTGGACCGCGCCCTCGAAATCGCGGGGGATTCGGCGCGACCTCACTGGTCGTTGTATCGGCGGTTGTGCCGCGTCAATCTGCTCTTCGAGGAGAGTGAGAAGGCGGGCGGCCGGGCGGATTTCCTGCGGCAGTTGGAGAGCGAGCTGGACGGCGGCCGGCCGGACTTGAGCCACGACGACCGCGATCTGAACGCCGCGTGGGTTTTTGGGACGTCGCAATTCTTGCTTGGGCGCGACGACGAAGCGATCGAGCTGTTCGAGAGGGCGCCGCCGCGGCACGCCACCTGGCAACACGCCTTGGCACAGGTCCACTCGCTGGTGCGTGCGGGCCAGCGGGAGACGGCCCAATCCCGTTTGAGGGACCTCGAGGCCGCACGACCCGACGCCGCCTTGCTCATCCGGCTGCTCTTCGCGCGCATGGCCATCGACCAATTGGACTGGGACGATGCCGAGCTGTCTCTCCAGGCGGCGGAGCAGAACGAGGCCGAGTTCGTGGCCGACGATGTGGATCTGACCACCGTGCGCGATTGCCTGGCCGCGGAACTGGCGTTGTCTCAGCCCGAGCCGCTGCTGCAATCGGCGCCGTCCTTCGGGTTTGCGGGCGAGATGACGCTGGCGGACGCCGAAGTCTCGCCCGGCGACGTCGGCCGCGCAGGCGTTTCCGCCTCGGTGCGTGCCTGGGCTCGACGGCTGGAAAGCCGTTGGCGGCGGGATCGGGGCGAGCTCGGCGCGGCCGAGACGTTGCTGAACGAGCCGCTCCAGTTCGTCGCGCCCGAAGCGGAGGTCCGGCGGCTTCAGGCCGTGCAGCGGGCGTTTACCGACAACGCTTCGGAGGAGGCCGGCGCGCGGTTCGAACACCTGGCGACCGTCCCCTCGGCCCAGCCGATCGACCGGTTGCATTGGGGACTCTGGCTATGCGGCCTTCGTCGGCACCAGGAGGCATTGTCGGCCCTGGAGGGGTGCCCCGACTGTCTGGAAAGCGAGCTGGCCAGGGCCGAGTGCTTTCTGGCCGACGCCTCCACCGCCGAGCGTGCCCGGGAAATCCTTACGTCGCTTTCGGAGCGTTGCGTCTGGCAGACGGCGCGGCGTGCGGCGGAGTTTCGGCCGTGGCACGGCCTGGTCTCTCCGGACGCGTGGGGTCTGGACGCCGAGGTGTCCATGCACCGGATCAGCGACATGCTCCACGCGGCCGACCTGATGATCGACGCCGATCTCCATGAAGCGGCGTTGGAAACCGTGACGCTGGCATGCCGGCTGGTCGGTGACGAGCACCTCCGGGTGGCGTCGGTCCGGCGGAGCGTGGGGCAGACTTACCAACACGCGGCCCGGGCGCAGCTCGAGCTGCAATCGGACCCGGCCGATCAGAGCCACCTGTTGGAAGCATGCCGGCTGGAGGAGGAGGCGACCTCGCTGGGAGTCGAGGACGCCGATTTCGCCGTACGCCTGGCGACGGCCGTGTCGGGCGACGAGTTCGCCCCGGATGCCGTGCTGCAAGTCCTTTGCCGATGGGTCGTCAAGCGGCATGAGGACGGGTCGTTCCAATCCGATGCCGTGGTCGTCTGCGCCGTGGAGCGTTTCCTGTTCATCAACGACGAGACGCCGGTCAGCTCCGACGAAGTGGCCCGGCGCGAGCGGTTCAGCGTCCGCCTAAGAGACGAGTGCCCGAAGTGGGATTGGCCCTGGCGGAACATGGCCCGGGCGCACCACCGGAGACGAGAGCACGAGCACGTGATCGAGTGCGTGGCCGCCATTCAGGAGCCGACCAGGGAAGACCTGTGTCTGCGCGGGCAGGCGTGCTGGTCGCTGGGGCGATTCGACGAGGCGGCGGAAGTATTCGAGGCGGCGGATGAGGTCGGCTGGGTCGGATGCGCTCGCGCCGCCGAGACGTTCCGACGGATGCGCGAAGAAGGCCTCCCTTTAGCGGAGGAGGAGGCCGAAACGCTCTGCGACGCCCTGAACTGGAACCAGTGCGACGCGCTGCTGGCGCCGATGGTCCGGGCCTGGCACGGGGCCGTCCTCGTGGCCGCCAGACTCGGAGCGCGGGCCGTCGAAGTGCTCGACGTCGACCAGCTCCCGTCGGAGAACGAATTCCGCGGCAAGGCCCTGCTCTTGAGAGGGCTCGCTCTGTTGCTTTGCGGGCGCCGTGACGAGGCCCTGCAACTCTGGACGCCCGCCGACGAAGGCGACTCGCCCGCCGACCGGCAACGGGTGGCGTTACGAATGTTGGTGATCGTGCAACACGCCAGTGCGGACCAGCGGGCGGAGGTTGTCGAGCGGGCGCGCCAGATGCGGCAGCGCGGGGTGAAAGGGGAAGCCTTCCACCTGCTGGAGGCCCAGTTGGCGCTGCTGCGCGGCGAACCGGACGCGGCGCGGCGATCCGCCGCCGCGGCCGCCGAGTCGGCCGATGGCGATCTGTTGCTGGCGCCGCTTCGCGTCGCGTTCGAGGCCGAGCACGATTTCGTCCTTGCCCGGTTGGCCATGCACGACGGCGACTTCCAGGGCGCCGCCGAACGGTTGGAATCGTCCGGCAGGCACCGTTTCTGGAGCGGGGCGGAACCGTACTGGCGGGCCGTTTGCCTTGGCCATCTTGGCGACGAGGAAGGGGCTCGTTCGCTTCTCAGCGCAGTGGTGGAAGAGGAAGAGGACAACGCCGCCGCCCATGCACAACTCGCCATGATCTTCTGCCGCCAAGGGCAGTGGGACCAAGCGCAGGCCCACGCCGAACGATCCCTCGAGTTGGAGCCGGCGCAGCCTTTCGCCTTGTTGGCCATGGGGCACGTGCACGAAGGCCGGCAGGACCGGGCAGCCGCGAGCCGATGCTACGAGGTCGTCGTGGGGCAGAAGCCCGGCGTCGTGGGGCCCCGGGCGGCGGCCGTCGCCCATTTGGCCCTGGGACGTCTGGCCCAAGCGGGCGGGGATCTGGCCGACGCGGAGGATTCGTACCGGAGGGCCGTCGAGTTGGAGCCGGATGGGAACATGCCCAAGCGGCGCCTGGGACTTCTTTTGGTCCTTCGCGCCGATTCCCAAGACCAGCTCGCCCGCGCTGAAGACCTCCTGATTCCCGTCGCCGAGGCGGAGCCGGACGACGTGGTCGTGGCCCTTGCCGTCGCGCACCTGGCGTGCGAGTTGGAGAAGCCGGAAGAAGAGTGCCGGTGCTTGCAACGCCTGATCGCGATGGAGGGGTTTGCCCAACTGCCCAAGGAGCTGCGCCGGCAGTTGGCTCGCTGGAGTGCCGACGTCCAGATTCGGCTGAGCCGGTACGATGCCGCCGCCGAAGCGTACGAGCGGATCGTCGCCGACGATCCGTCACCGGAGGCGCGCGAGGATTTGCTCAAATGCCGCATGCTGCAAGCCGTCCAACTGGTCAAACAGAAGCCCATGCCGGCCGACGGCCTCGAGCGCGTCCTCCAAGCCGCCGAGGCCGTCTGTCTCGGGCGCTTGGAACAACCCGAACCGGCGGCGGTCCTGCTCCGGGCACTGTGCCGGGTGCTGCTGGGAGCACTCGACGACGACCAGAGGCAGCCGTTGCTCGTGGAAGTCAAGGCCTGTCAGGAGAAGCATCCTGAGATGGATCACCTGGCCTGCCTTGTCCGTTTCCTGGCGGGGGACGGCCAGGAAGCCGTGGCAAAGTGGCTGGCGGGCTTGGGCGACGGACACGCCGCGTGCCGGCGGGGAATCGAACTGTTGGCAGCGAACCTCCGCGGAGACGTCTCGGCACTCTCGACGGAGGCGGAGCGGCTGGCCGGCTCCGGAGACGAGCCCGGGGGGGATGCCATCCCGTTCCAGCCGGAAGACGTTGTGCTGGTCGGCGCGCTTCGGGCCGCCGGAGCCAGGAAGCCGGATGAGGCCTGTCACTTGCTGAGATTGTGGCACGGCCATCATCCGGGAACGCGCCGCAGCCTCGTGCTCCAATCGCAGTTACTCGCCAAGCAGGCGTCGAAATCGATCAAGAAGACGAAAAGGCTTCAGGAGGCCCGGCAGTTGCTCGCCGAAGCGGTCATGGCCCACGACGCCGCCGCGAGTCTTTCAGGAGACGTAACGTGAGGTACTGGGAAGAGTCGACCCTTAGCGAAGATGCCAAGTCCGCGTTGCGCGCGGCGCTGAACCTGACGTTTCACACTCAGGCCGATCCCGAACATCTGCTGATCGCCATGCTCGACGACGCGGAGTCACCGCTGGTCGGGGCCGTGCGGTCGCTGAAGCCCGGGTTGGCCCCCCATTCGGTCGTGGAGACCATCACGATCGCCATCCGCTCGAGCCAGGGCGGCGCGGCGGTCGATTCCTGGTCGGACGCCATGCTCTCGCCCCGGTTCCGGGAAATGTGCGAGGCCATGCAGGACGACCCCGATTGGGGGCAGGCCGACGGGGTCTCCCGCGATCGCCTGTTGGCCGCGGCGGCGCTGAAAGCGTCGCGGCCGCGGAATCGGGTCATCTTCGATCGCTTCGGCGTCCCGGCCGCGGCGCTGGAACACAAGCTCCGCGACCTGTCGGATTCGGATCAGCCGCCTCCCATCTTCGACGACGCCGGCCGCGTCAACCGAGAAGCCTGCGACGGCGGAGCCCGCGACGTCCTGCGACTGATCGAGACGGAAGGCCGAGGGCTCGGACTGTCTCGGATCGGCTCGCCGCTGCTGCTGTTTGCGTTCGCTTCGCGCGAAGACGGACTGCTTGCGCGCGGGCTTCGGCTTCAGCTCGTCGACCCCAAGTCGGTGCACGAGGCGCTGATGCAGCATCTGCGGAAGCTCGGGTCCGGTCGCTTCTGCGAAGAGCTGGCTCTCGACCGCTCGGCCATGCAGGAGGTGGTCGTCCGCACGTTCGAGCGCGCGGCCGACTCCGCCGCCGAATTGGAGCTGCCGCTGGTCGGCGAAGCCGAATTGGTCAACGCGTTCATGAAGCAGGGCGATCTCTTCGTCACCTCGTTCCTCCAGTCGTTGAAGGTCGACCTGGGGCAACTCTCCAAGTTCCTCGGCCATCGACACTCGGGGGAACCCGAGCTGGCCGAGGTGAGCGAAGAGCCGCGATTGCCCACGATCCCCGAGGTGGAGAGGCACTTGCGGGATCGAATCATCGGACAAGACCACGTGATCGACGCCCTCATGCCGATGATCAAGCGTCTGCGGTTCGGCTACTTCCGCCCCGGCCGGCCCGCCGGCGTGCTCCTCTTCCTCGGCATGAGCGGAACCGGCAAGACGCAGTTGGCCAAGGAGATCGCCCGTGCCGTCTACGGCTCCGAAGAGCAGTTGATCTACCTGGAGATGGGACAGTTCGGCAACGAGTACTCCAAGACGATATTCGTCGGGGCCCCCCCGGGACTGGTGGGCTACGGCGAGGGACAACTGACCAACGGGTTGCGGGATAAGCCGGAGTCGGTGGTCCTCTTCGACGAGGTAGAGAAAGCCCACAAGAGTGTCTTCGACGTCGTATTGCGCTTCCTCGACGAAGGTCAAATCGGCGATCCGGCCGGACCGGTCCGCGACGGCCGCAAGTGCATCATCGTGTTGACGTCGAATCACGCCCTGGACGAACTGGACGACCTGATCCGAGAACAGACCGCGCTGAAGAACCCCTCGCCCCAGCAGCGCGACGAGGTGAGGGCCAAGGTCCGAGACACGATCCTCAAGACGGAGTTCTTTCGCCCGGAGTTTCTCAACCGTGTCGACGAAATCCTGCTGTTCAACTCCTTTACGGAAGAAGCGTACGGCCGAATTGTTCGCAACCGCTTGGAACGTGAGCGGCAGACGCTCCGACGCGAAAAGGACCTCGAAATCACCTTTGATCCGTCGTTGGCGGACCTCCTGGTAAAGAAATCCATGGCCCGCAGCAACGAGGGCGCTCGCGTCTGCGAGAGGCTGGTGTCGAACCTGGTGGTCGCGCCGTTGATCGACTTCTTCGTCGCCCAAGAGAACGCCGACGTGCGATCCGTGCTGTTGCGGGTCGGGCCGTCGGAGACGATTGAGGTCGTTGCCGCCAAGGAGGGACAGCCATGATCGACGATCCCACGCTGATCGACGGCCGCTATCGGTTGATCCGGGAACTGGGCGCGGGGGCCTTCGGGGCCGTACACCTGGCCAAGCAGGTCGTGCTCGGGCACGGGCTGCGCGACGTGGCGCTGAAGCTGTTTCACGCCGACGCCGTGGACGAAACCAACGTCGAACGACAGATGAACGACGCCCTGGCCATCATCGCACTGCTGGCCGATCTCTCCGACTGGGAGATCCGCCAACACTTCGTCACCATCTATGACCTCGGCGTGACGCGAGAACGCAAACCGCGCGGATACGTGGCTATGGAGCTCGTCCACGGTGGCAACCTGGCCGGACGAATCCGCCAGCTCGGCAAGTTCAGCCTGCAAGGCACCCTCCACTACTTGCTCCAAGTGTGCCGCGCCATCGCGTTCATGCACGAGCAGAGATTCGTCCATAGCGACCTGAAGCCGGAAAACGTCCTCGTGTTTCGGGGGCGCGGTCACGACCTGGCGAAAATCGGGGACTTCGGCCTCTCCGGGCGGTACCGGGGGGTGTTCGGCGGCGACGGGCCGTCGGGCGGAACCCTCAGCTACATGGCCCCCGAGGCACTCCAAGGTATTCCGACTACTCCCGGCGGCGACGTCTTCAGCATCGGCGTGATGGCTTACGAGATGCTCACCGGCGAGAATCCCTACAACCGGGTCGGCCAGTCCATCCCCCCCGACGCGCCGGACCACGACGCCCAAATGGTGCGGATGCAATTGCAGGCCCGAGAGACGCCGCTGTCGCTCCGGCGGCGCGACTTCGCCGAATTGAGCTCGGCGGAGCTGGCCCACCTCGGGGCGCTGGTCGACGTGATCAACCGGATGTTGGCCCCGGCCCCGGCCGAACGGTACCCTTCGGCCCGGGAGGTCCTGGCGGCCCTGGAACGAATCCGCGAGGGCAAGCTGCCGCGCGCGTCGGGCTCGCCCACCGGTACCGTTCCGCCAAGTGCAGAACCCCCCAAGAGCCGTCTCGTCGACGAGTTGATCTCCGACTGCGAGTATCTGCTGGAACAGGGAGACTGGGCCGGCGCCGCCGAAAAGGCCGCCGCGATCGTCGAGGCGGCCCCCGACCGGCCGGAGGGCTACTCGCTGAAAGGACAAATCTGCGTGGCGCAGGCCGACGCCGTCGCCCGATCGGGAAACGCCAAGCTGGCCGACCGAGTGCGACGCGGCGCCGTCCCGCCGCTGCGCGAAGGGATCTTCGCCTGCGCCGGCGGCCGCCACGAGCGGCCACTCCGGCAGCAATTGGCCGACGTCCACAGGCAACTCGGAGACGACGCCTCGGCACGAATGGTGTTGAAACATTAGGACCAAAGGGCCGCGCGAGCTATTGCTTTCCCATGAACCAGGACCACGGAAAATCGTTGCGGGAATTCCGAGACCGGGTCGAGGACTACGGCCGTCGCAATCCGCGCGTCGGGGCGTACGAAGCTCTCTGCGGCGGAGAGGGGGCCGATCGAGTCATCGGCTTGCAATCGGTCGAACTCTGGGAGCAGATCGTCGAGGCCGATCCCGGCGACGGGCTGGCACTGCACCACCTGGCCATTATCCATCATGGCGCCGGCTTCCACATGCACGGGACCGAGACCGACAAGTCGGCCGCGGTCGAACAGTGGCGTCGCGGGCTTCAGGCGTGGAAACGGCTGCTCGGCGCCGACTCGTTTTGGGCCGCGCTGCGCCGAAACTGGGAGGAACGGGTCAAGGCGTCGGAAGGGGCCGATATGCTGGCCCAGCGGCTGCTGACGGTCGACCTCCAGGCATTCCGCCGCCAGATCCCGCGGCACCTGCTGGGTGTCCACGCGGCCATCGTCCAGGATTGCTTTTCGACGGATCCGGAACTGGCGGGGCAACACCTCGACTTGATCCGCAACGGCCCCTTCGCCGGCCCCGACGCGGATCGGCTCTGCGGCAACCTGTACCGCACGTTCACCGCCGACCTCGAGTCGCTGCGTACCGACCGGCGTTTCGCCGAAGCGCGGGAGAAGCTGGAGACCTTCCTGAAAATCGATCCGGAGAACGAACGCGCTTTGGTGGACCTGCTGGGAACCACGGCCGACGAAGTAAAACGCATGGAAGCAGACGGCCGTCCCCTCCGCGAGCGCAAGCAGCGCATGGAATCCGCGGTCTTCGCCGCCGACCGCCTCAAGGCGTCCGGCGCCGTGGAGCAGTACGCGGTGGCCGGGGCCGTGCGGGAGTTCTTCTGCGCCTTCGCCTGGATGTTCATCGAGGCCGCCCGAAACCTGCCCGACTTGCACGGCATCCAGAAGCCGCCTCTGTACGAACAGGGGTTGAAGCCGGCCCAACGCGCTTTGGAAGTGGAAACCGCCGGAGATGCGGCGAGGATCGCTGTCCAGGTTGTTTGCATCGAAGGGACCCTGACCGATTTCCAGTTCGGCGCGGGCTCGCTCGACGTTGCCCGGCGGCTGACCAAGGCCGGCCTGAAGCTCATTCCCGACCATCCGGCGGTCCATGCTTTGCAGGCCGCCATTCATGGTCGGGACATGCAGTTCGCGAAGATGCGAGAATCGCTTCGGGAGGCGGAACGGCTGAACCGCGTGCACGCCGATCAGGTGGCAACCTCCTTGATCGCCCAATTGCACGAGGCCGCTCAGGACCCGGCTGCGGCAAGACAGCAGGACTCGTTGAACCGGGCCAACCAGGCCATTCAGCGTCGGGACTATCAAGAGGCCCTTCGGATCCTGGATCAAGCCGATTCCCTGGCCGGGGACGACCCGGAGGGCCCTGCCTTGAAAGCCTGCTGCTATTGCCGGATGATGCAATTCGATCAGGCCGAAAAGGCGTACCGGGAGGCGAAGAGACGGGCGGGGTCCAGACCGAGCCCCGGCGTTGAAGCGATGCTCAAACAGGTGGAAGTGCTCCTCCGGGGGTCGCAACCGGGCCGGTAAGGCATAGCCAGAAGGACAGCCGACGATGTCTGACAACGAGAGCGAACGCTCGCAGCGAGAGGTTGACGTCCCGAACGTCTGGGCCGTGACGGGCGACTCGAATCCGTATCTGCACAACTTCTTCTCCCTGTTCGGCATCGATCCGGATGGCAGCCAGGCCGACTATGATTACGAGTTGGACAAAGCGTCGGGGCTCGTCGACGCCGGCAAGATCTCGACGGCTTACGGCCGTCCGGTCAACAAGTCCGACGTGGCTCGCGGCGAGGATCTGGCCAAGACACCCGTCAAGTTCGTGGCGGAGAGGCTCCTGGCCCATTCCGTCCACCAGCTCGACGTCAGGGAATTCCTCCCGATCACTCGAGCCATCGACAAGCTGCGGCTCGACAAGCCGGAGGACTTGCTGCCGCTGGCGGTGCGCGATCTGAGTTTTCTGGGCCCCTGGCTGCCGGAGCCGTCGCAACTGATGTCCGGCGGCGGGTCCGCCGTTCCGAAGGAGCGGCTGACCGAGGTGTTTAACCCTATACCGGATGAAGAGCGTATCCTGGATCTGTAGGAGGGCTTGACTTGGCAAACCTCGAAGAACTGTTCCCCATCGACCAGGCGGAGCACCCTTTGCGGTTCCCGGCCGGGGAAACGCGCCCCGCCGCCATTTTGCATCAGGAGCTGAAACGGGTCTCGCAGAAGCACTCGGACGAAGTGGACCGACTGCTGGTGGCCATCGGGAACTGCTGCTTTCATCTGCCCCGGGTCGCCGGCGAGTTGGCCGGCACGGCCCCCGACGCGGCCGGCCCGTCGTGCGACGCCCTGGAAATCCTGCATCAAAATCTGAAGGAGGTGTTGGACGAGTATGGGGTACGGCTGGTCGATCTGACGGGCGACCGGTGGAGCGTCGACGACAACCACCCGGTGGAGGTCCGCGGTCACTGCTCGCGCGAGGACCTCGACGAGCCGCGCATCGTCCACATGGAGCGACCGATCATCCGCCGCGGTGATCGGTTGCTCCAGCAAGGGGCCGTGATGATCGAAAGCCCCGTCAAGGAATGAAACCGACAGGAACCACCGTCCCCGGGTCGCGTGGCGGCCGCGGACAACGAAGGAGAATTGACCGATGAATAGCGAGAGTGTCGT
>CAZDHR010000001.1:0-40270 GCA_964505295.1 uncultured Planctomycetaceae bacterium | reverse complement strand
GGTCGGAATCGACTTGGGAACGACGAACAGCGTGATCGCGGTCGTCGGCGAATACCCGGACAAGGGCATGGTCTCTGGCCCGGTGACGGTCCTCTGGGACGACTTCGAGCGGCGCACGCACGCCTCGGCCGTCTGCAAGGTCGACGGCGAGCTGATCGTGGGCGAAGACGCGAAGTTGCTGGCGACCGAGGGCCATGCCCCGGTTCGGTTCGTCAAGAAGTACATGGGCACGAACGAAAAGTTTCGCGTGGGGGACGACGAGTGGTCCGCGCAGCAGGTCTCGTCGGAAGTGCTCAAGCACCTGTGCGCCATCGCCTCGAAGGCCCTGGGCGTGGAGGTCCAGGCCGCCGTGGTGACGCATCCCGCCTACTTCGACGCCCTGGCGATCGACGCCACGAAACAGGCGGGGCAGTTGGCCGGCCTGGACATGGAGGGCCGCCTGACGATGGAGCCGGTCGCGGCGGCCATGGCCTACACGCACGAGAACAAGAAACCGCACATGCGCGTGCTGATCTACGATCTCGGCGGGGGAACGTTCGACATCACGCTTGTCGAGCGCACGGGTGGAAATTTTCGCCCCATCGCCTTCGGCGGCGATCGCGAGCTGGGAGGCTACAACTTCGACAAGAAGATCGCGATGCGGATGCTCAAATCCCTCACCGACAAGGGCTATACGCTTGACATCGATCCCAACGCGCCCGAACGGAACTTCCGCTGGGCCAGCCTGATGCATCATGCCGAGCAAGTGAAGATCAAGCTGTCTGAGCCGGGGATACCGAAGGCGGACCTGCGCATTTCCGGGGTCTTCAAAGACAATTCCAGCCCACCCAAATCCGTCCAGCTCTCGTTCACCCTCACCCAGAAGGAGTTTTTGGAGCTGATCGAGCCGGAAATCGCCAAGACGATCCGCGAGACGTGTGAAGTGCTCCAGAGGGCGAACATTCTCCCCCAAGGGACCGAGACGGTGGACGACGCCCTGAAAGAGAAGATCCAGCGCGAGGTCGACTTCCTGGTGCTGGTAGGCGGTTCGTGCCGACTTCCCGCCATTCACCAACGACTCCAGGAGGCGTTCGGCCTCGAGCCGCAGTTCGACGAGGACGTCCTCGACCTCAGCGTGGCCATCGGAGCGGCGATGATCGCCGCCACGAGTGGAACCACGCAAGACGGCGTCTTCCTCAAGCACGTGCCGACAAGCACCGACCGCAAGAAGATCGGCGTCAGCGGGCGCGTGCTTCCCAGCGACGAATTCCCCGTGCCGGAGAACTTCTCGGCGACGGTGACCGGCGGACTCGCGGAGGAAGCCACGGCGGTGACCGGCAAGGAGGGTGGTTTCTTCCTGGAAGTGGAACTGATTGAAGACTACGAAAACGAGCTGGACCTCCAGATCGATGACCCCAACGGGAAGGAGTTTTTCCGTCGCAGCTTCACGGTCACTCACAGCAAAAGCACTCCCCCCCCGCCTCCGCCCCCCAAGGCAGCCCTGCCCAAGGCGATCAGCGTCGATTCCGCCACCGGCTTTTTCGAGGTAGCCGCCGAGGGCGTGACGCTGCCGTACACCAAGTCGTTTCCGTTCTTCACCACGCAGGAGCTCAAGGAGATCTCGATCGATCTCTATCAGGAAGACGTCCAATTGGGAGAAATCCTTCTGAAAGTCGACACCCCGGTTCCCGCGAACACGCGAGGAGAGCTCCAGGTGAGCATCGCCGAGAACTACGCGATGGAGGTGACCGCGAGCGTCCCCGGCTTGTCGGTTCCGAAACCCCAGAAGATCCAGTTGGAGCCGCTCAAAATTCCGTCGGTGGAGGATCTCAGGCACGAGTTCAGCAATCTGTGTGCCAGCTACCAGAGCCAACTGGAGAACTCGCCCCCCGGCGAAGCCAAGGCCCGCGTGGCCGCCGAGTGCGACCGGATCATCGAGGAAACGGAGAAGCTTCTCGATGACAAGCATCCGGAACGGATGCAGATTTACATGAACATCAAGCGGCTCTTCCTGAAGATCAAGGAACTTCCGGTGACCGGGGCCTTTTCCCCATCGGCGACGGAGATGGAAGCGAGATTCCAGCGGGCGCGCGAGCTGCTCCCCCAGGCGATCAACAAGCAACCGGCCCTCGCCGATCAGAAGCTCGACCAAACGCTGGACTCGCTCCGGCAAGAGAGCCAGCGGGCGTATCAGGGCGAAAACCACGCCGACTGGGAGCAGATCGGCGAGACGGTCAACCAGATTATCCAGCAGTTGGAGAGGATCCTCCAAGACGCGCCGCCGCCCTCCCTGCCCGAACCGCCGATCACCAAGCAGATCATCGAGCAGGAGATGCTCCAATTGCAGATGGCCGTGGTGGAGAAGGAACGTTCCGGGGACCTCTCGCACGAGCAGGCCGCCAGGTACCAGGCCGACCTCCAGCAGGCCGCGGCCAAGCTCAACGCGGTCGACCTGAGCCAAGGCGACCGGGCGAACCAACAGCTCGTTACCGTGTACCTGCAGCACGTCAAGCCGATCGCCGAGGAACTCGACCGACTCGCCAAGCCGGGCGAACGCAAGCGTCCCCCCATCCGATTCACCTAGATTCAACCGGGAAGCACTGGTCATGTACCTCTGCCCGTACTGCAATCACGCGGTCCAAGACTTCACCCAGACGTGTCCCTCGTGTGACGAGGAGCTGCTGGCCATGGCGCGAATGAACGAGTTGCCCGACGCCTACTTCAACGAGGCGCTTCGGGCGGCCCGTTCCGGCGACTGGGCCACGGCCGCGATCAAGCTGGGGGCCGCGATCGGGTTTCGATTCAACGAGACCGACGCCTGGATGCTCTTGGGGCTGGTTTGCGCCCGGCAGGGAGCGCTGGGGGCCGCCTCGCAGTGCTTCCGCACCGTTTTGGCCCTCAAACGCGGTCACGGCGGAGCGCGGAAGGCCCTGAGCACCGTGGAGAGGCTTATGGGGGCACGATAGCCACTTGTTGTCTGACGAGGTTCGCCGTGTCAACGACGCGGGTCATGATCGACGAAGTGTATCGGACTGCCGGGGCCGTGGCCGCCGCCGCGGAGCGCTGGAGGGGGGCGGTGCGCGGCTTTCTTGGTCCGGCGCCGGGCCGGGAGTCGCAGGGACAAGTCGGCCACCTCCTGGTTCTGCCCGCGCAGAATCTCTTGCCGGCGTCCATCCACCTCGCGGACGTGGTGACGCGGTTGCCCGAAAAGTACGCCGAGATCGACGATCCCGAGACCCGGCAACGGGTCGCGCACCGGCTGGAAGCTCTGGCCGTGGACGTGTTGTCGAGTCACGCGGGCGTGTTGCAGGCCTTGAGTGACGTGGCGTTCGAGGCCGCCTCGTGCCGGACACTGATCGGCGACGGCGACACGTTTGACGTCTCGGGCCATAGCGTTCTGGCGGCGATCGGCTTGCTCAATCTCTTCCGTCGGGCCGAGTCGTCGCGCGACGCGTCTGAAGAGGCTTTGATCTCCGAGGAGTTGCTCGACGACGTGACGGGGCCCCTGGAGCTGGCCGACCGGCATTGCGGGGCGCTGCGCCCCGGCGACCTGTGGTTCCTCGACCTGGCGGCGCGCACGGTCCGCGCAGCCGCCGGGCGTGCCGCGACTCGGGACGACTCGAAACCGCACGCGGCCGCGCTGTTCCGATGCGTGCTTCCGCAGTTCACGTCGCGCAGTCTTCTGAACAAATTGATCGAGGCCGACCGGTTGGGCAAGGAGATCGCTCGGGCGTCGCGATACCGGCAGTGGCCCGGCTTGGACTGTTTGCTGACCGACGACGGGGCCAGATCGTTACGCACGTTTGTGGTGGGGGAGGTCGCCCGGCGCGTTGCGGCCGACACCGTCGGTTTCTCGCGTCGGGCGTTCTTGCGTTTCCTGGAAGCGCTCGGCGCCGTCGACGCGCCCGAAGTGGCCCCGAAGGCGCGCCTGTTGATCGGCATGATTCTCTGGGAGATGTTGGAGCTGGACGCCGACGTTCTGGGGCGGCTGCTTCGTTCGGGTCAAGGGGGCGAGGCGCTGGCGGATGCCATCCAGGGGATCAAGGCCGAATGTGAAAGCGACGAGACAGAGGCCGGCACCGATCGCGGTCGACTGAGAGAGGTCCGCACCTGTCTGCGCAGCTATCCGCAGTACGCGGCCGTTGAGGATTTGTGGAACGACGATTCGCCGATTCAAGATGACGAAGGGGCTGGGCAGGCCGGCGGCGCGGCCCGCCTCAGACTTGCGCCGTAGCCCCTTGAGAGGAGACTGGTATGGCCGATTATCTCGAGCAAACGATGCAGGGCATTGGCGAGGGACAACGCCTGATTGCCGTTCAAGACACGGACGTCCGTGCGTACGCCACGGCTTTTCGGCAGGAGGATCCGCAGGGGATCGACCGGGAGGTGGTCCGATGGTCCGCCGGCGTAGGGTTTCTCCCCGAGCTATGGCCCGGCGTGGTGGAGTTGCCCGAAGCCCTCGATTGTCTCCAGGAGTACCAGGGGGACGGCGTGTTCCTGTTCGATTGCAGCGACGTGGACGTCGCGTCGCTGGAGACGTCGCTTCGCAGGCGGTTGATGGAGCTGGCGGGCAAGGTCGACATGAAGACTTCGCTGGTGGTCGTGCTGCACGTTGCGCAGCCGATCTCGAAGGGTCTGGCGAAGGAAGTTCACTGGATCGGAGAGACTCCCAGCGCGTCGGCGGCCCCGGCGCCGTCCGCCGCCCCGGAGGCCGACGAACTGGACCATTTCCTGGCCAAGATCCGCGACGACGACCCGACGGCTTTCGACACGACGGAGTGTCAGGCTTTCCTGGAGCAAATGACGCCCGGCGACATGGAGAGAGTCGTGAGCTCGGGGGCGTACAAGAAGTCGGCGGACCGCGTGCGCCGGCTGCGCGATCACCTGAAGGCAAGGTACGCTCAGAAGGAATACATCATCGAGTGCATCTGCGCGGCGGCGGTGGCCCAGGTGCCGACCGTGTTGATCGGTCCGCCGGGCGTGGCGAAAGGGCACATGATCCGTGCGTTTTGCGAAGGGCTGGGGTTGTCGAGCCACACGGCCAGCGGCGACGGAAACGGGGCGCCCAAGTACCGCCAGTATTTCGAGTATCAGCTCACCCGATTCACGACGCCGGAAGAGATTTTCGGACCCGTCCACGTCCAGGATCTGATCGACCGGCAGGTGTACCGGCGCGTCACGGCGGGGTATCTTCCCACGGCGCAGGTCGCCTTTCTGGACGAGGTGTTCAAGGCGAGCTCAGCCATCCTGAACACGATGCTGGCGATCCTCAACGAGCGGATTTTCTACAACGAGGGCCGTGCGGAGCGGGTGCCGCTGACCGTCGTGTTCGCCGCATCGAACGAGCCGCCCGGCGACGAATCCCTGGCCGCCCTCTACGATCGGTTCCCGCTCCGTATCCATTGTCCTTCCGTGGATCAGAACCGGATCGGCGACTTGCTCGAGCGATCCTGGGAGGACGCGTTCGACCGGCAGTTCGGCGGCGGGCAGGCCGTCCCCCGCTTTGCCTGTGCGAACGACCTGCGCCTGCTGCACCGCGTGATGCGGGCGATGTACGGGGGCCGGGGCGTGCACGACGTGGGGCATCCGGGAAGAGGCGAGTTCCGCAACGAGTTCATCCGTGCATTCGGCTCCTTGCGCAAGGACTACAGCGTGTCGGACCGGACCATCGCCGCCCTGCTCGCGTTCGTCCGGGCGAAAGCGCTTCTCGACGGCAAAGAGCATCTCACCGTCGATGAGCTCGACGTCTTCAAGCACGTCGCGTGGGACCAGACCGGCGAGCTCGAGCGGCTCGTCAACAGCATTAAGAAAGGGTACCGGATGTGAGCGACGATCGCGCCCCCACGCTGAACCTCGCCCGGTTCACGTTCCACTCGCTGTACTACTGTCAAACGCCCGTCACCACGTGGGGGACGCAGCGGCTGGTAATCGCGGTCAACGGGTGGTATTTCCCGCTGATCCGCGCCGGGTGGGCGGTGCCTTTGACGTTCGTCTTGGACGCGGCGATGCTCCTGCAACGCGACGGACTGAAGTCGTCGACGAGCTTCCAAGGAATGTCGATCCCGCGCGAAGACCGCTTGCTTCTCAACCGGTATCGCAACACGCTCAAGCTCCTCGCGCGCCAACCCGCGTTCCGGCAAGGGGCGCAACTGGTCAGGTCCATCGGCGACGAGAGGCTCCGGTATTGCGCGATTCGGGCGTTTTTGCGAATTCTCGTCTCCGGAGCCAGCGGGTTTGAGAACATCTACAGCTTCGACACCCGGGACCTGAAACTGCTGCGCGTGGTGCTGAGTGCTCGCAACGACCAGATCCAGTACCTCGTCGGCGTAGGCGACCGGCCGAGCGCCCGGGGCGCCCTGGCACTTCGGCAGTTTCCGCGGTCGCGGGCGACGCCGGAATCGGTCGCCGTCTGCGACGTGTTGACGCTGTTGTGCGACCACTACAAGCAACGTCGCCTGGACGAGGTGCTGACTCGCGAATCGCGGATGGTGATGGAGATTGCGGCGAGGAGCCAGGCCGGAGCCGGCCGCGTCGACTACCGGCTGCTGGGTTGGCTTTTCGGTCGCGAGGACGCGGAGGCCGTCGAGCCGCTTCCTCCCAGGCCGCGCATGGTGGACGAGTTCCTGCCGACGACGGAATACCAGACGGAGGGTAATACGGGGGGCTACATCGACGTCAATCGCAAGCGGTTCTCGGGGAGCGTGGCCGACGTGCTGCCCGCCGAGCTGGGCTTGTGGCCGGCGCGGGTGATGTTTCTGCACAAGCTGCTCAACGAAGGCGTGCTGACGTACGTTCGAGAGAACTTCGAGTTCATCGAACGAGAGCTTCGCGTGCTGTGCTGCTTCGTCATCGACAACCATCCGCACATGCGGGAGGTATCGGCGCGGGCCCATCACGACCTGCAAGCGGGCGTCACTCCCTTCATTCGCGCTCGTGCCTTGGCCGCCTTGATGATGCACGACCTCGCCAGGTACATGCCGCGGCAGGACGTGAAGCTGGACTTGGGAGTTTACGTAACCTCGGAGGAGTCGATCGCGAGATTCCGCGCGGAGCTCGATCTGTTCCACAAGTGGACGCCGGCCGAAGCACGCGACCGATTCCATTTCCTCCGTGGTCTGGCCGCGGAAATGCACCATCTGTTCTACAGCCGGATCATGCCGGAGGACGCTCGGGTCAACCGCGCGTTGGAGACCGACTTTCGGGAGTTCATGGCGAATCGTCATCGGCAGAAGCACTATCACTGCCGCCATCTGGTCTATTTGACGTCGTCGGCCACGGCCGCTTCCCTGGTCTCCGGCGACGAGCCCCGATTGGACGCCCACGACACCGGAACCGACTCCATCCACGTCGTCGGTTGCGACCTGGAGAACGTGACGCTGGGGATCGCCGCGCCCTCGTCGTCGCCCGACGCCGCCGCGGTGGCGCGGGGCTCAAGATTCGGGCAGACCAGCGAGAAGCGCCTGCGCGAGCAGTTCCTGGAGACGATTTTCCTCAAGGGCGCCGGACGAACCGCGCTTCGAGGGGTCGACGAACCGTTAGGTGAGCTGGCATGAGCAATTCCGTCTACGCAACCCGGGTGCTTCAGTTCAGCAGGTTCGAGCACCTGATCAACTTCCTGTTGACCTGCCAGTCGGACGCCGATCTGGGGCCGGGATCGGGAGTCTGGGAACGATATCTCAGCCAGATCTACGTCGTCTCCTCGAGGAGGCAGCAGGCGTTTTTGGTTCAGGTCGCCGCCCATCGTGATCTACTTAAGCGCGTGCTGGCGATCGCCGACACCGAGCGAGCCAAGCCGGTGAGAGCGATTCCCCAAGGCGCGGGCCGGCCGCAGCCGGTTTCCAGGCTGATGCGCCGAATCCTTCTCCGGTCCGCTCGGCCGGCAGCGACCACCCCCCCGCATCTGTTGGCCGTCTTCTGGCGGACCAACTCCGAAGAGCTCAGCACGCACGTTCACGACCTCTGGAACCTCGGGGCCGGCCAGATGGAAATCGCCTTCGTGCGGTCGGGGAAGAACCGGCCCCGCCATCTGGTCCGCATTCACGGCTTCAAGCATCCCGACGCCTTTTACGGGTGGTGGCAGCAGAATTCCGAAGACGTGGAGGTCTACACACCCAGCGAAGCGGATGAGGAGGAGACGGTCTACTACGTGCTCGGGGGGTATTGTTTCCCCGTGCCCGGCCTGGCCCGGCTGTCCGACCTCCACCACGAGCGCGCCTTGGTGCTTATCCGTCCCAACCCGAGCCGCGGGCAGGCACCGGAGTGGATCGCGCTGGAGGGGCGCGAGGCGGAGTTCTTCTGGAAGTCGTACGAAGTGGTCGACCTGGAGGTCACCCGCGATGAGCAACCTCTCGTCGAGCTGGAAGCCGACCGCTCGGAGCAGGCCGTGCCGATGGAGCTGGCGATCGTCGCCAAACCGCGAAGCGCGCTCACCACGCTCCTGCAAATCGACAAGGAAATCGAGCGCGAGCGGCGAGCGCTTCGGGAGCTGGAGAACAAGCGGGCGCGGCTCGTCGGCGGCGAGCGCGAGGAGCTCTACTTCGCGTATCGTTTCGATCAGGCCTCGCCCGACGAGTTGAATCCCCTGCTGATCCGGCTGATGCAACAGCGGCTGGGGACGCTGGCGCACTTCGAATACGCCTACTGCCAGCCGACCGCCGGGGATCCCTATCATCTGGTGATCGCCACGCAGACGCAACAACAACATGGGTTTTCCCTGCAACTGGCCGACGGCGTCTACTACCAGCCCGCCAATTGGCAGACCTGGGGAGTCAACCTTTTCTTGCCGATGGACATGGAGTTGGCTCCGCGGGTCGACACGAACGACGCGATCCCCATGCTCCAGCGGTTCCTCGAGCAGTCGACCGACGCCGGGGACGAGACGCTCGAAGCGGAACCGGAAAACGGCGACTTTCGCGATTGGGCCGCGATTCTCTGGGAGCGTGGGTACGACGGGGAGATCGTCGAGACGCGTGTCCGAGAGACCGTTCCCCTGCTGTCGCAGTTCCGTCTGCTTAATTCCTTCCAAGCGCGATCGGCCAGGAGCGTCGGGGAGGCGACGCGAAGATCGCTTCTGGAAACCATGCAGGCCAACTGGAACGCCGCCACCGTGGAGCTGGACGCTCTGGAGCGCGACCTGCTCGCTTTTGTCCGCCAGCGATCGACCGCCATCGAGGAGTCCTACGCACAAATGGACCAGCGCCTGGCAACCGCCAGACGACTGGTCGAGCAACTCGAGCCGCAAGTGGACAAAGTGACCGAGTGGGTCCGGAGCCTGCCCAACGCTTGGGTCGAGTTCGTCGGCGCCGTGATCAGCAAGCACTACGAGATCTCTCGGGAGGCGGTAGGCGCCCACGAGGAGCTGCGCCGCGAGGTTTTGGCGGACCGGGCGGGCCTCCGCGCCCTGGTGTTGCGGAACCGCGACTTGACGGCCATGGCGTCGCGCGAGCGCGAGCGGCTCGATTCGCACTTCCAGACGTTCGACAAGTCGCGAGCCGGCTTCGAGGAGCTTCGCCAGTCGGCCCAGTCCCTGGCCGAGCGAGTCGTCCACGTCCTCGAACAAGTGCAATCTGCACACGGCCAACTCGCGGCGCGGATCGAGGAGTGCGAGGCCCGAGAGCGCGAGGTGGAGGCGCTCCAGCAGGAGATCGACGAGATCGACGAGCGCGAACGGGACATCGGCGCCCGGCTGGAAGAGATGCGGCGCCGGCACGCCCTGGCCAAGCAGCGGGAAGCCGGGCTGAAAAAAAAGGGGAAGGAGATCGAGAGCCGGCAGCGGCTGTTGGCCGAGAAGAGCGCGGAGATGTTCCAGTTGCGCGAGGACCTGCGACGACAGGAAGAGCAAATCTCCGCCCGATTGCGCCACATGGAAGAGCAGATGGAGATCATTCGCGCGCAGTCGGCGGGAATGGAATCCCTTCACGATACGCTCCAGGAACAGGTGGAGTTGATCGACGCGCACGCCGGCGCCGTCGAAACCTGGGACTCCTACCGCCACGCGTGGGAGACGGACCTGACGCAGCGAGGCACCCAGCTGCACTCGGCCGTCCAGAGGATGAATGATCTGGCGGCAACCACCCGACAACAGCACGAAGAGTTGGACACGCTCCGGGGGGAACTGCGCTCCGTGGAAGTCCGGCTGCTGGAACTCTTGGATCAGTTGAAAGGGGACCAGACCGATGGCGACGAGTGACGAGAAGTCCCCGATCGCCCCGGAAGGGGCCCAGCCGTCCGAGGCGGCGGAGTCGACGGCGGAGGAGGCCGCCGCAGCGGAGGCCGCCGCATCGGAGTCGGACCCGAACGACGCGCCCTCCCTGGACGAGCTGCGAGAAGACGTCGAGGCGGCCTTGGGCCGTGTCGAAGCGAGGGAAGCGGCCACCCGGAAAACCGTGGCCGAGTTGAACTCACACTTGAAACCCCTCCGGAAGAAGACGAGGGCGCTCGAGCCGATCAAAGATCTCTCCTCGCCCCCGATCGCGGCGATGATCGAGACGGCTTCGGCCGAATCTCAGAAGGTCCAAGAGGAAGTCGACAAGATCGCCGAGCAGTTGAAGTACGATTACGGGCTTCGATGTGCCCTTTGCGACGCGATCGACCATCAGTGGCAGCGGTACTGGGCCCAAACGGGCGGACGGCTCGACGATTGGTCGGCCGCCGTCCGAGGGCAAGTCGCGATGACGAGTGGAGAAATCCAAGCCGCGACGGAACAGGTTGTCGCCCAAGAGCGACGATGGCTGGATTGACACCACCGCGGATGGAAAGAGCCGTGAGTTTCGAGCAGTGGCATAACGACTGGTTCCTTTGGTTCGTGCAGGATCTGTTCTACGAGCGCAGTTGGCTCTCGATCCTGCTCTGCCTGTTCCTGCTGCTATGCCTGCCGACCCGTCGCCTCACCGCGCGGGTCGTCACGGCCGCGGCGGTGACGTGGAGCCTGATCTGCCTGTCGTGCTACGGCGCGGTCGTGGAATCGCCGGTGCTCGGTTGGGTTCTGGCGGGCTGTCTGGCTTACTTGGCGGCGCGCACCGTGCGTTGGGGTTGCGTTCTGCCGAAAGAACGCCTCATGCACGGCGTTCCCTCTCCCAAGAATCGCTTTCGACTCCGCGCCGGCTGGGCACGTTGGATCGTCCGCGACTACCTCCGAGTGGACCCCCGCGCGGTCTACTGGCTGGACCTGGGAAGAGCCGTTCGCGGACTGGAGGTGGATCGCACGCCGCGCGAGCGTCGTCAAGCCTTGTCGAGATCGCTCGAGCTGCCTCGTTGGCGCCGAGCTGTCTGGCAGTGGCTCCTCATTCTGCTCGTCGAATCCCGCATCCGGCTCTTCCAGCGCCTACCCCGTTGGTGGCATCGCCCTCACCAAAACCTCGATCTGGACGAACCGGGCTTCTACGCGGTGCTTGAACGGGAGATTCGTCGTTCCCAAGAGGCGATGTACGACTATTACGCGGGCGGCAGCTTGGAAGAGTACCGGCAGCGCGTCCGCGATCCGGAGCGATTTTCGCAGTTTCAGATTCGGGCGGGTGAGCTGGCGCGCAAACACTGCCTGCTGCGTGAGGCGATGGCCGAGTACCTCACCTTTCGCAAGCCGTGGAAGAAGGCGGAGCCGGGATTGGAGTCTGCCGCCCGTTACTGCTACCAGACGTGGGGAATCCGACGCCGTTGCGAAGACCTCTGGGCAATGGAGATCGAGGCCAGGCAGGCGAGTGACAAAACGGGCGAGGGAAACGGTGCCCCGCCGGCGGAGACGGTCCCCCAAGATATCCGCGTCTATCCTGGCGAGGTGGTGGCCGCCTACGCGGCAACCGTCGACAGGATGGGCGAGCAAGAGACCGAAGACGGGAAGGGACCCGAGGATCCCGATTTCCTCGGAGACTTGTCCGAGCTGGAAGGGCTCGGCGAACCGGACGATCCCATGGAAGTGCCGGTCGAACCGGATGAACCGGGGACGTCGCCGCCACAAGAAGCATCGGGCGTCGCGGAGCGGGACGAACTGGAAGAGGAGGAGTTGGAGGACGGCGAGAGGGAGAAGGAGACTCATGCACCGGTCGGGCAGGATCAGGCGGCTCTCGCCACGGACGACGTGATGGCTCCCGAGGCGGTGGATGACGAAGTCCCGGCGGCGGACGACCACGACGTTGCCCCGGCGCCTGACGAGGAGACTTCCGCAGCGCACGACGAAGCGATCTCCGCGGCAGACGAGGGTCTCGAAGCCCAAGCGTCCGACGCGGATAGAGAGCTGGAGGAGGACGCCGCCTTCTTCGAGGACTTGGACGACCAGGTCCAAGGGGAGGAAGTCGCCGACGGTGGGCTGGAGCTGGACGCGGAGCGCGAGGCGGACGGGGCCGGCGGCGACTTGCGCCAGGCGTGCCGGCTGTTGGAGGCGTTTCTGGGCGTGGAGGCCACCGGGGATTTCGAGTCGGACGTCCAGGCCGTGGAGCGGCGGTGGCCTCATCCGAAGCTGCGAGTCGCCGCCACCCGGCTCCTCATGCTGTACTGTCTGCGAGACGATTTCCGGGGCCAAGGCGTGGAACGGCAGAAGCTCGAGATGGTCTCGCGTCTTGACGCCCTGTTCGCCGAAATGCCGTCGACCGACGACGACCGGTCCGTCCAGCAAGCCGCCCGCGTGTTTCGCGTGATGCGCGTCGATTGGTTCCTCAGCCGGGGCGCCTTCGGCCGAATCCGAGAGCTGTTCAGCCGTGTGGAGCCGCAGAGCCCGTATCAATGGGAGTTGCTGGGGACGGCGTTGACGCACATCGCCACGCAGGTACGGGATCGCCCCAACCTGCACGACATCGTGTTGCGAGACGCCATTGCGGCGTTGTTTCAGGCCCGGGTCCGTGGCCTTTGGACTCAGCGCTACGCGCGACCGTTGTTCTGCACGCAGTCGGCGGAGGAGACGCTCAGGCTTCTCGACGAATACCCGGTGAGCTATGGCCGTTCGGAGCTCGATCGGCGCTGCTCCGTGGTGGACTCCGCGGCCGGCCAGTCGCCGAAGGCCAGCGCGCCGGCGCCGTTTTCTCCGCTCAAGCTGAAAGTCCTTATGGGGTCTTCACAGTATTTAAGGGACGCTCCGAAGACTCCTTATACGGTAGGAAGCGCCAAGGATTGCGACTTGACCATCCGCGGCGCCGGATTGGAGCCGGCCCATTGCCGCTTTGATTTCGCCGACGGCCGTTGGATCGTGGTAGACCTGACCGGTGGGAAAGGGTTGTGGGTTGGTGGAAAAGCGCGGAAGCAGGTCGTGCTGACCCCCGGCAGCCAGTTCAAGATCGCCGAACGAGTGAGATTTGAGGTGGTTTCCGTATCTGAACTTTCGCAGATTTCCGAGTGATTGGTATGAGCACGTCCGGCTCAGAAAGTTCGCCCGCGTCACCCGACCGCATTCGCCAGTTCCACGGCAATATCGTGCTGCTGGACACCGAAACGCGGTCCGCGCGACAGGCCGAGCGGTTGCGCCGGTCGGAGGTGCCCGTCTGGCTGGGAGTGCCGGCGGACGGATTCGTCAAGGGGCTGGTGGGTGCGGTTGTCGTGCTGGTGGCGGCGATCTCGCTTTGGACGTACTTGGCGTGGCGTCCCGACGAGCGCCGGGTGCCTGATTACCGCTGGGGCATCCGATACGACGAGACCGAGGCCAGCGACGCCCTCCACCATGCCCGACGACGCTCCCTCTTCATCGCCACGCGCGGCGGCGGCGTCCACGAGTTGGATCTGTCGTCAGGGTATTTCCGGCAACACACGCATTCCTCGACGGGCAATAAGCTGCCGTCGGACGACGTCGTGCGCATCCAATCGGGGACCGACGGCTCCCTGTTTTTCCTCTGCGCGAAGGACCAGCGGCGCGCCCTGGCGCGAGCGACCGGTTCGATGGGCCGGTCGCAGTGGCAGACGCTCTTCGGGTTCGACGAGGGCTTCCCGGCACTGGCGGACGGCCCCTTGGCCGGCCAAATCTCCGCCGTCCGGCAAGTCGGCGATACGCTCTGGTTTGCCACCCCGGCCGGCGGAATCGGCGTCTACCATCCCGAGAGCCACACTTGGCGCGAGCCACATTCCGCGTCGTCTGGGGGATTGCTCGACAACCGAGTCCGCGACCTGGCGGTCGACTCCGACGGGATGGTCTGGGTCGCTTCGGCCGGCGGAATCAATCGCTTCCACGTCGAGGAGAACCGGTGGGACCGTTTCGTCGCCAAGCAACCTGCTGCCGACACGAGGACCGAGAAGGTCGCCGAGAAAGAGGGCGCGAAAGGTGCCGAGAAAGAAGGCGAAGGGCCGATTGCCGACGTGCTGGTCGGCTCGGACGTGCTTCGGCTCCACCGCCGAGAGAACGAGCTTTGGTACGTCACTGCCCGCGGCGGCGTCGGCTGCTTCGACGGAAAGAGCTGGCGGACCGTCGCGCCGGAGAACGGCTGGGACGGCCGCAACGACGGGGACGTCGTCCACGTAATCCAGGAAGCCGATTCCCGAAAGCTCTGGTTCGTGGACCGGAAGCAGACTCTGGCGCGATACGATCGGACGACCCGTTGTTGGGACTTCGCCGATTGGGATCCCTGCCCCGGCACCACCAATGGGGGAACTATCACCGCACTGGCCGACGGCACCGACCAAGACGGCTTCGTGCTCTGGGTCGGAACCGGAAACGGGCTGTGGGCCTTCGACCCGCAGGGTGGAGAGAAGGGCAAGTGGACGCCCGCGCCGATTGCCGAGTTGCCCGTGGAAGCCCTCGACGCGGCCGCGGGGGCCGTCGTGGCGAAGCTCGCCCCCTCCGCCGCGGACCGGCCTCCTTGCGCGTACGTTCGCGCCGAAAAGGACGCGTGGCGGAAGGCCGTGGGAGACGGCGCCGCCGCGGTCGGGCCCCGCGGCGTCCTGGCCGTGGCGCAGGATGATGAGGAACCAGGGAGTCTCTTCGTCGGCTCCGAGGAGGGCATCTCCGTCTACCAGCTCGCCGAGCATGACTGGATCGACAGCCAGGCCATCAACGAGGGCCGCCCGCCCGGCGACGTCCTCGATCTGCAATTCGACCGAGCCGATCGTTCCCTCCTCGCTCTTTCGTCGCAGTCGCAACTGAGCCGCTGGAGCCTGGCCGGCGAGGACTGGACCGACCTGCTCGGCGGCGGCCGGTTCCCCGCGGGCATGGCCGATCTCACCGCGGTCACGCGAGGCGGCGACGGACGCCTGTGGCTGGCGACCGCCGAGTCGGGGGTGCACGTCTACGAGCCGAAAGCCTCTCAATGGCACGCCCTTCCGACCGAACTGAAGAACGTCACCCACCTGGCCGCCGACCGGGAGGGGGCGTGGTGTATCGCCGGAGGAAAAGTCTACTACGTCGACGCGGAAGAGGCGGCACGGCCGGTCGATGCGGGACTCTCGGCGATCAAGAAGCTGTTCGCCGTGCCCGATACCGACGGGGCGATCGCCGTCGATGATCGAGGACACGTCGCCCTGCTCGCCGGCGACGGCTCGGTGCGGACGATCGTCGGCGATGCGGCCGAGGGGCTCGACTTCAAGACGGTAAGCTGCGTGGGGGCCGTCGACGGGCTAGTCGTGCTCGGCGGCCCGCAGCCCAGCGCCTACCGGCCCGGCAGCCGAAGCTGGTCGCCCCTGGGGGCAGGCGACGTGACCCAGGTCGTTGCGGCGGGGGACCGACTCTGGCTCCGCAATCAGCAGGGCAAAGTCTACCGTGTGTCGAGCGCCGACGCTCAGATTACCGACGTCACGCCGGACAGTCCGATCCTCGAGCTGGCCGGTCGGGCCGATGAGCTGGTGGCGCTCGGCCGCAACGGAAGCATCTACCGCCGGGGCGCCGCGGACGGCGATTGGCAGACCGTGGTCGGTGCCGCGGGCGGTCCGACGCCCGACCTCCTCGTCGGCCCCGACGTCGCCGTCGAGGCGGTGGGCGAGGATCTGTACGTGGCCGGCGGGTCCGGCGGGCAGACGTGGCACTTCTCGTGGACGGGTCAATCGTGGAGCTCCGTGGTCGACGCGGGCGGCCGTCCGCTCGGGGGCGTGACACGGCTCGTGTCGGGAGGCGGCCGGGTGTTTGCCCTGGTTGCCGACGCCGGCGAGATCCACTCGATCGCCGCCGGCGAGAGCCAAGCGAGGCGCGAGCAGCTCACGCAGGTCGCCGAAATTCGCAGCACCGGAAGCGTGGTGGTCGCCACCGACCGGTCGGGCGACGTCTTCGTCTTCGACGTCGAAGGCTGGCGGCCCCTGCTGGCGGCCTCCAGCGGGTTGCCGGCCGGGGCGACGTTGACCGACGCCGCCCTCTGGAACGGGGGAACGCTTTTCGGGACTTCGCGTGGCTCGGCCTTGCTTTCCCCCGATCTGGCCCGGTGGACGACCGTCGACGGGGAGTTCGGCGTGAAGCGGCTCATCCTCTCGCCCAGCCGGCGAGCGATGTGGGCCTTGGCCGATTCACGTCAACTCTATCGTTTGGAGCAGGACGGCGAGGCCATGAGTTGGAAGCCGGTCGAGTTTCCTGATTCCCAATCGCCCGTCAAACACGTGGCGGCCTGGTCCGGAGCCGACGCGGACGAGCTTTGGGCATGCCTCGGCGACGGCTCGCTGTATCGCGTGGCCGAGGAGGGGGCGCCGGTGTGGCACAAGCCGTCGGAAGCGCCGGGGCCGCCGGAGGACGTCGTCGGGGTGGTCCCAGCCCCCGGCGGCTCGCTGGTCGGCTTCCGAAAGGGGAAGCTTGCCACGTTCGACGGAACGCGCCGCCAGTGGTCGCCGGCCTCGGCACCACCGACCGCCGGGATTGCCGAGCTCGTCGCCGTCGGCGACCAACAAGACAACGCATCCTGGTGGATTCTGGGAACCGACGGCAAGCTGTTCCGCGCGGTTCCGAACCGCGATCCAGCGTGGGAGCCGGTCGGTTCCTCCGAGGTCTCCGATATTGCGGTAGCCGGGAGCGAGCTGTTGGCCGTGTGCGCTCCGCGCCGGGCGTTTGTGCGATTCGACGCTTCGGGGACTGCGGCTTCCGCCTTCGCCTCGCGAGGGTTCCCTGAGGGGGGCCTCGGCAAGATCGTCGCCGCGGGAGAGATCGCCGATCCGAACGGTGGGTCTATTCTTGTGCTCGCCGGCGAGCAGAGGACCTACGCTTACCATGCGGCGACCCACGGCTGGACGTCTTATGACGCGGCGGTCGAGGCACTTCACCCCAACCGGGACGGCTTGGCCGCTTTGACCGCGGACGGCCGGATCGTAAGGCTCAAGTGGGTCAACGATGATCTCGAGATCAGCCGGTTGCCCACGCCCGCCGACACGCAGGCCGTCCGGATCGCCACGTCGGGCGACGACAACCGGGTCGTTGCCATCCTCGACGATGGGCGCCTCGTGCTCTTCGACGATGGGGAGGCCGCCCGGCACTTGACCGGGCGGATCCTGCCACCGGGCGTCGACCAGTCCCGAATCGCCGACGTCGCCGCCTCGGGAAAACGTCTGTTCCTCGCCCTGGAAAACGGCGATGTCTACGTCTGCGACTACCTCGACGACCACAAGACCCGCGACTGGAGCCTGGTCCGCTCCATCGGGGGCACAATCGTCCAGCTTGCCGCGGAGGGTGACGTCCTGTGGGTGGAAGTCCGGATCAACGGGCGGGCTTCGCTCGGCCAGTTCGAGCTTTCTCCCCAGGACGGAACCTGGGCCGGCAAGCAGGTCGCCCAGGACGTCCTCGATTGGCATCGGGCGCCCCACGGCCTCGTCGTCGACCTGAAGCGCGAAACAGGAGTGGAGACGCATTGGGTCAAGCCGTCGGGCGAGTCGGCGCCGTTGCTGCCGGCACCCTCCCTCGGGCCCCCTTCCGACGAAGTCACCGGCCTGGTCGCCCACGAAGGCAACGTCTGGATGCGGACTGCGCAAGGGCAACTGTGGCACTATCACCGCTTGGACGGGCAATGGAGCCAGGTCGATCTGGGCCCCGACGAAACGGTCGCCTCCGCCCGGCTGCGCCGCAAACGCCCGCTCGTGCTCACCGCCGCGGGCAGTTTGCACCGGGGCTCACCCGGCGCGGGGGGAGCGGCATCGTGGACGTTCGAGAAGATCGCGTCCGGGGTGATCGGCTTCGACGCAGACGACGAGCGCGCAGCCTATTGCACCGACCAAAAGGTGGTCCTGCTCGGGCAGGAAGCCACGACGGAGATCACTTTCCGGGAAGCCGGATGGGATTCTCCAGAGGCGCGCCTGGTGGCGGCCGTCGGCCGGGGCGACGAGCTTTGGGTCGCCACCGACGCCAACGAAGTAGCCGCGTATCAGCTCGCGAAGCGCCGGTGGGAAGTGCATCCGAAAGCGCCGTGGGCCGTCGAGCAGCTCTTCTTCGCCCACGGTCGACTCCACGCGGTCGGCGCCGACGGCGAACTGGCCGCTTTGGCCGAGGAGGGATGGCAAGCCGCCCGGCACACTTCGCAAACAAGCTGGCAGTCGAACGGCCGCGCCTACGCGATCGACGAGTCGGGCCGTCTGAGCGCGTCGTTGAACGACCCGGCCGACACGGCGGCCGAGGAATCGGGCCCCCAGTTGGCGTTCCCCGGGGCCCCCCTCCGGTTGCACGCGGACGCCGGGACCGTGTGGATCGAGTGTGCCGACTCCAGCCTGTGGCGCCTGGAAGTGGCCACGCGTCGCTTCTCGCAAATGGTTGCGGCGCCCGAGGGCGGGGAGAAACGGACCGGATTGCTGGTGGTGGGAGGGCGCGTCTTCTTCGTGGCGGAAAACGAGGGCATCGTCCGCCAGGTCGACGAAGAGCAGGGCGTGCTTCGCCCGGTGGAAATGCCCGACGATCTGGAGGGGAAGCCGCTGGCGGTCGGCGTCCATGAAGACGGCCTGCTGCTTTCGACCGATGACTCGGGCGTGCTCGTGGCGGAAGAGACGAAGGCGAGCGCGGACGGCGACGAGCTGGCGTCGTGGAAGGAGCAGGCCCAAACGCCGGATGCCGCTCGAATGAGAAGCTCCGGCGCGTGGATGATCCGCGCTCCGAAGGACGGCGGATCGGACACGTTGGCCCACCGCTTCGGCAAGACTTGGCGGGAAGTGGCGGTCGACGCCGAGTCCGGGCGGTTCGCGCTCGACGTGGCGACCGGAGGTCTGAGCCACGACGGCCGTATCTACGCGGTCACGAAGGCCGGAGTCGCCGTCCTGGATCCAACGCTGACCGGCATGCCCAAACAGCTCTTTGCCCTCCAGCCCGACGGCCCCGTGCCTTCGGATCTGCGATTGTGGGCCGTCGAGGGGACCGGCGTGGTGGCCGCGGATGGCGGACGGATTTGGCTCCTTCCCGGTCCCGATTCCGAAAGCGAAGACCCGGAGCCGATCCCGGCGCCCGAGAGCCGATGGGGGGTTTCGCTGGAGGTCGATCCGCCGGCGATCACGGCGGAATGGGAGCAGGGCAAGCCGGTGCCGGTCTCGCTCGACGCCTCCGGTCGGTTCGGGTTCGACGCGCCCCGGTCCGTGGCCCTATTTGGCGGCTCGCTCTTCCTGAGCACGGCGGACGGGCTGTGTGAATCGCCCTTGGAAAAGGCCGACCTTCTCGTTCCGGCAAAGGTCCATGACGTTCAAGGCGGCGAGCTCCTCGTGAGCACCGACGGCCAACAGCTCCAGGTTTGGCACGCCGACGAGACCGTTCGGGCCTACGACGGCACGAGCTGGACCGACCCGGCCCAGCCGTCCGAGGTCGAGCCAGCGCGGCGCGAGCTGCGCGATCGTGGGGAGGGGGAGCGATTGACCTTCACGTTGGACTCCGCACGGGACGGTCAGGACCCGTTCGAGACGGAGTACCGTGATCGTTCTCTGGTCCACGACCTTGTCCCGGCGGCCGCGGCCATGACCACCGACGGGGCGCGGATCTACACAATCGCCGACCACGCTCTTGTGATCCGCGACGCCGGCGGCACGGTCGAGTCCTTGCACCGCCCGGAAGGCGGCGTGGCCGCCTTGGCGTGGACCGATCTCGGCACGGACGCGCCCAGCCTCCTCTTGCAGGGGAAACAGGGAGGCGTCCTGCGAGTCGGCGACTCCGGGCTGGAGGCGGTCTCCGGGTCGTGGGAGGAATTGGCGGTCGGCGGGCCCCTCGCTTGGCGCGGAGAATCGTTCGACCTGTCCTTCTCCTCGGATCGATCCGTGGCATGGCTCGACCAAACCTCCCAAGGCGAACGCATCACGCTGGACCTCGCCCAACGGGGGTGGGTTCGCGACCGCTTCCTGGACGTTGGCCTGACCGGCCAGGCGGTATGGGTCGCGTCGGCCGGGAGGCTCGAACGAATTCCGCTCCAGCCCGGCGTCAGCCGACTGGCCGCGCCACTCGAGAGCGCCGCGGCCAACGCCCGGATGCGATTGCTCACCACGGGGTTGCACTGGCTCGCCGCCGACGGCGCGCGGCGATTGTCGGAAACGGGCACGCCGGCCGGCGTCGAGCTGGGCGAAACCGACCGCCTGGAGCTTGCGGCCCTCCACTTCGGTCCCGCCTGGCGCGTCGAATCCGATGGTCCCAAGCCTCGCGTCCTCTTCCGAGATGCGCAAGATACATGGGCCGACGCCGGACTCGATCCGAAGCGTGGCCTGGGCTGCGACGTGCCCCGGGCCGTCGTGGGAACCGAGCGGCACGTGGTGCTGGTCACAACGGCCGGGCTATTCGTCGCCGACCGATCGGAAACCAAGGGCAATCTCGAGCTGACTGACTTGGCCGCTCTGAGCCTGCCCCCGCGCCAATCGACCGCCATGCCCGGCAGCGGCAGCGCCCCGTCGATCGAGCTTTGGGCCGACCACGAGGAGACGATCTGGGCCCGATACGGTGGCGACGCCGCCTGGTACTGGTTGGACGTCGACAACATGGCGTGGGGGTCTCCGGGCGCTCTCCCCGAGGCGTCCCAAGAGGCACGAGACCTTCTCGGCCGAACCGACGATGGCGTCGTCTGGCGGTGGAACGGGGACGCCTTGGAACTGGTTGAGCCAACGCGGGACGGCGAGCCGGTCGTTTCCGTCCTCCGCACCGACGGGCGGTTCGATTTCGCTCGGGTGAACGCGGCCGCTCGAACCGAGCAGGGCCTCTGGCTTTGCACGGCCGCCGGCTTGAGGCTCGTGGATCCTGAGACCGGGCAACTGCTGGCCGCGGACCCGTCGGCGGAGTTCGCGGGCGACGACTGTGCCCTCCACCGGGTCGCGGACACCTGGTATCTGGAAGTCCGGCGCGAGAGCGCCCGCACGCGGTTCCGGCTGGACGGGCAGGCGTGGTCGCCGCTGGAGCCCGGGACGGCGCCGCTGGCCGGGCCTCGGCAACTGGCGACCGGCAAGCGGCTCCGCGTCGTGCGCCGGGACGGCCAGGTGCAGTGCGAGTTGAAGGTCGCAGCGGGGGAGGACGCGTGGCGTCCGTGCGGTTTCCTTGCGGACCGCGCCCGTTTCGACTTTCAGCTCGCCCGCGACGCCGCTGCCGTCGACGGATTCGCGCATGCCCTTACCGAAGCCGGCATGACCACCTGGTCGCGGGGGGTAAACGGACTGAGCTTCGTTTCTCTGCGAAGCGACCTGGAGAAGATGACCGTTCCGCACGGCTCGGGCCGGATTCTCTGTGCCAATGCCGCGGGTGGGTGGGAGCAGTGGAACGATCTCGAGCGATGGGAGGCGGCGGAGATCACGGAGGAACAACGGGCGACGCTGGCCGAATCGCCCCGGTGGCGCTGCCGGACCGCCGGGAAGGGCGTGTCGCTCGAAGCGGCCGATGCGTCGGGCGCCTGGGTCGGCTTGGCGCTCGATCCCGAGGGCGACTTCGCCTTTCGGCATCCGAGCATGGTCCGGTTGACCGGCGACGACGAAAGCTGGACGGCCACGACGGGCATGATTGTCCGACACGCGGCCGGCGCGCCCGGCGCTTGGATCCCCAAACAGTTTTGGCCGGCCAAGGCCCTTTTGCCGGACGCCCCGAGCGAAGTCCGCCGGTTGCCGGTCGTCGACGGCGCACTGTATGCCGACTTGCAGGGCACGCTGTTCTCCCATACGCCGGCAGGGGAGTGGCAGCGGGTGGAGGATCCGGCGGAAATCTTGCAAAAGCAAGACGTGCTGTTTGCGGATGAGCAGTGGCACTGGGAGCGCACGCCATCGGGGGTCGCCGCCCGGCTCACGTTGCCCGGCGGCCAGACCTTTGACTTCCCCTGGGACGGGGCGGCCGGCCGGTTCGAGTGGGACAAGGTCGCCGACGCCGCCGCGTCGGGCGGCTCCGTCTGGCTGCGGTCGAAGCGGGGATTGGCCCACCTGTCAGCAGCGGACGGCGCAACGACGGCCTTGCACAAGCTCGATCCGGACTCGGCAACGGCCTTCTGCTGCCAGGCGGCCTTCGGGGGCGACTCCGACCCGCCGAACGTCAGGCTGTTTCTCACCTCGCCCGGAGGAGAAGACGATGCCCGATACGTCCGCGCCGGCGCCGCGGGAGCCATCGACCTCGATGAAGCCGTGGACCCGAACGAGGCAGCGGCCGTCGTCACCGCGATGTATCGCGACAACGAGTGGACGTTCGGGCGCGGGGACCCGCCGCGGCTCCTGTGGCGCGGTCATGCGTCGGGGATCGCTGACGGGCGATTCCTCCACGATCAGTTCCTTTCGATGACCTGCGAGGGCTCGTCGCTCTGGGTTCCCACGCCGGTCGCCTTGCTGCGATACGGGCTTGACGCGTCCGGCCTGACCTTGAACGACACGTATCCCTTCCCCGACGGCGCGAAGATCGTGGAGGTCGTTCGAGCGACGTCCGAGGAGGTCCTTTGCCGGACGGATGACGCAGCGGCGATCCGTCTCCATTGGGCCGAGGAGAATAACCCGGCGTGGACTCCCGCCGCCGGCGCGTCGGCCGCGGAGCCAAGGACGCTGGTCGACACGTCGCTCTGGAAGTGGACGCGCGACCCGCAAGGCGGGGTCAGGTTGACCGTGAAACCTTGCGACCGGCAGGACGTGGAGCCGATCCTCACCGCGGAATCTCGATTTCCGTTCGACGACGCCACCGCATGCCTGATCCAGGGTCGGACCGTCTGGTTCGGGGGAGCCCACGGAGTGGTCCGGCAAGCCCTCAACGACGGGCAAGATCGCGAAGACGGCGAGCGTTTCCGCTGGTATCGGACGGGAACCGGAAAGGACGGTTTGCAGCCGCTGGAAGGGATCGTACGGCTCGGACGCTTCTGCGACGATGGCACGCCGGTGCCGTCCTGGGCCGCCGAGGAGGCCCTTCAGGCGGCCGAGCTGTACGCCCTGTCGAGTCAGGGCGCAGTCTGGCGGTTTCAGGATGAGGAAGAAGGGAGCTGGCATGCGGCGGAGTCGAATCCGTTCGACGCTGCCGAGGGGGAGTGGCTCCTGAAATCGAGGGTCCTCGACGTGGTTCGACGGAGCGACGGCACGGTCCGGTTGCTCTACCACGACTGCGACGCCTCGCAATCTCCGGTTCTTCAAAAAGGGCGACTCTCCGTCGACAACGTCGGCAGCGTGGCCTTCGCCCACCAGAGCGTGTGGCAGGGCACCGCGGCGGGGATCGTCGAGTGCGACGCCGACGGCTCGTTCCGCCGCCTCTGGGCGGAAGGGTCGGACGAAGCGATCCCGGGCCTCGGCCAGTGCCGCGCGGTCCTCAAGCACGAAGAGGATGGGCAGTTGTACGCCCACACCGAGGATGACCGCGTCTTCCGCTACGACGCGTCGGACCGCGAATCCTCGGGCCCCTCATGGCGGAAGCTCGATCAGGCCGGGCGCGAGTTCCGGGAAGGGGCCGAGGTGCTTTTCGCCGATGACTTTTGGACCTGGTTCCGTTGGAACGAGCAGGTCGATACGCGATTGAAGCGAATGGGTCGCGCCCCGGAGGCTTGGCCGCTGTTCGTCCGGGGCCGTTTCAGCTTCGACGTGCTCAAGAGCATTCGCACCGAGGGGGACTTGCTCCTTGCCGCCACTGCCGGCGGGGTCCTCCACATCGCCCAAGAGGACGCGTCGATCCGGCGCGTCGATTGCACGGCGCGAGACGTCGTTGACGGAAGCATGGTACCGATGTTGGACGTCGTCGACTTCTCGGAGGGCATGCCGATCGAGGGCCTGGCCAGAAGATACCGCTACGAGTGGCGTTCCGGCGAGTGGCAGCGCGCGCTTGGAGCCGGACGAGAGGACGACAACCTCCGAGAGGACGGCGAACTCGCCTGGCAGTTCACGGCACGCAGCGACGGGAAAGTCCAGGAAGGGTTCACCGTCTCGCTGGCCGATTCCCGCGGAGCGTCTCTGGGAAGTTATCAGGTGCTGCCGGGCGTGCCGAAGTCGCGCCTGAAGAAGGTCGTTGCCGCCGACGGCCGCTTGTGGTTCCTGCTCGACCGCGGCTTGTACGTGTTGACCCCGCGCTGACGAAGAGGCTCGCGAAAAGACCATCCCACGCGACAGACCCAACGCAAGGATCAGGCAATGTCCTTCACCAATACGTTCCGCATAGCTCGCTTCGCTTTGATTGTCTTGTTGGTGGCCGGCTTGTTGGTCCGGTTTGCCGTCCGCGCGCCGGCCGGGGCGGCGGCGGATCGGGTGGTCAGCGGAGTTGATCTGGTGGGACAGGTCCGCGGGCTCGTCGGCGAAGTCGCCCGCAACGCTCAGGAGTTGGCCGCTCTCGACAACAAGGCTTCATCCGAAGAGATCGCCAGACGCCGAAATGCGCTGGAGGCCGCCGGTCCCGCGTTCGAGCGCGTGAGATCGCAAATCGGCGACGCGCAGTCATCTTGGGTATCGCTCGGTCGGGTCGAAATCCTCCTGGAAGACGCCGAGAAGGTCGCCGCCGACACCTTGCGGCTCACTCCCAGCCAACCGGTCTCCCCGGAGGACGCCGCCGGCGTCCGCGCTACGGAGGCCGATCCCAACAAGACGGGCTTCACCGAGGAGACTCGCGAGGTCATCGAATCCCGGGTCGCCGCGCTTCTGACCGCTTCCGACGATCTGCGCAAGCACGTGGGGCAGGTGGCGGTCGAGGCGTCGGAGGCGAAGGCGACCTTGTTGGGGTTCGGCGTCCCTGACCTGTTGACGGCCCTCCTCGTGATTGCCACGGTCGTGGCGCTGGTGAATCTCTATCAGGCCGAAGTCCGGCTCCGGGCGCCGCCGGACAAGACTCTCAAGATCCAACTGCAACTCCGGGCCAAAACCGACGTCCGGGCCGCCATCCAACGTTGCTACGAACTTTCCACGGAGCTGCTCGAACTGGCCGACCGGCTGCTACGGCAAACCCGCCAAGCGGAGGAGACAAGCCCATGAACGGCCTCCTGCCCGGGCAATTCGCCGACAAAATCGGGGAGCCCCGCACCAGGAGCGAGCCCCCGAAGCGATTCTGGAAAGCTATCGTCCAGGCCAGGAAGCGCCGCCGGAAGGACCTGGTGGCGATCGACGAGGAAGCGTACGCCGAACCGCTGCTCACGGCCTTGTTCCTCTATCGGCGCGATCCGCCCAAGCACCGCCCGCTCGTCCTCTCCGCGATCGGCTCGTCGTCGTCTCCAGACATCTGGCGGAATCTCGCTGCCGCGGCCCGCGACGCCTGGGATGCTTCCGACTGGACGTTGCTCGGCGCCCTGGCCTATCGGGCGGACGAAGCCCGAGCGCGTCAGGCCCGACCTCATCCGCCGGAGCTCGAGCGCGGAGGCGATGATTCCCGGGAGACCGTCCCGAGCGACGCGGAATCGGCCGGGGAAGAGGGCGGCGAAGCGAAGCCGCAGACCCAAGCGGCGGGAAGCGCCGAGGTGGAGAACGAGGAAGTCGAAACGAACCTGATCCTCGACGACGGGTCGGACGAGAACGACGCGCCCGTTGAGAAGCCACCCGCCCCCCAACCCGCCGAACCGGCGCCGGCGCTTCCTGCGATCGCCCTGGCTTTGACGGAGCGGTTCAAGCTCGCCTTCAACTTCGAAGCCGGCTGTGTCGAGGCCGGACAGTACGTCCAAAGCGTGCTCGGCTACCTGCGATTTCTGCCGGCGACCTTCGTCGTTCCCAACGATCTGGTGTTGCCGGGGGCCGAAGCTGCACGGTCGGGTGGCGAAGGTTCCTCCGCGGAGGACGAATCCTGGCCGATCCTGCGCGAGTTCTGGCTCCGCCATTCGGGCGCGTGGCATGCCGTCCCCACGGCAGCGGACGAAGTCGGAACGCTGCCCTGCGGGTTTCTGAAGTTCTTCGTCGAGCGTCATCAGGCATCTCCGCCCGGCAAGTCGCCCTCGGCCGTCAAGCGCCCAAACAACCCGTTCGCCAAGTTGGCCGTCGGCCACGCCGAAGAGCCGCCGGAAGTGGCGCCCGATTCGCCGGATTTGCAGTCGGACTACGACCTCGTGGAGCCGGTGTCCGACCGGCCCGTTGCGGGCGACGAGGAAACGTCCGATCGGTCGGATTCGCGCGGCGGTTCGGCGCGACTTTTACCATGGTGGCTGGACACGTTGCGTTCGACCGGCTTCGGGGGAAGGTACGCCGGTAGCCGTTCGGTGTGGCGGCGGTTCTGGGCAGCCGTTCGAGGCCTCTGGGGCTCGTTCCGCCGATGGTTGAACCTCGACGAACGATCGCCATAGTCGTCAAGGGACACGCATCATGAAATCAAAGCCTCGAACCGATCGACGTAAGATCCCGCCGGCTCGATCCGCGAGTTGCCAGAGGAAGAAACGACCGGCGCGACGGCTCGCCTGGCTTTGGTGCGTCGTGCCGCTGGTCGGCCTGGCCGCCGGCCCGGCGAATGTTGCGCGGGACCCCCTCAAGCCGGGCCAGCAGGACGTTATCCGTAGGAAGGACGGACGCGACAGGCGAGAGGGCGCAATCTTGAACGTAGACCTAGCGGAAAAAGGGAACATCCGCTTGAAAGGGCTGAGTCGCCAACCATTTAAGCGCAGCGAATGGGAAATCGAGTTCTGGGAGGGAGTCACCAATGCTGAGGCCTTGGTGAAGGAAGCGGAAAGACTCCTCGAACAGATCGACGAGCGGCTTGAGGCACTCGCCGTGTCGAAAGACCCTCCCAGCCCGGAAGGAATCAAGGAATTCGCCAAACGAGCGCGAGCCTATCTGCACCGCATCACCGACAAGAAGTCGGCGAGGGACCTTTTGGAGAGCATCAACCCGAGAGCACCTGAGATCTTCAAGCGGGCAGGGGAACTTGTGGAGGAGTCCGAAGAAGCGCGGATCGAAGCGCGCATCGCGGCTCACCAAGCACAGAGGCGGACCGTCAAGGAGGTCCAACGCTCCGTTGGCCAGCTCGCCATGAAGATCGCCTGGGCGGCAGAGCAGGATCTGGCGCCGGAATGTCGCAAGATTCAGGATCGTCTCACGCAGGAGGTCGGCTTCGACTTCTCAGAAGAAGGGATTATCGGCCCGTTGGCCGATGCGCTCGACACGCTGCACAACACGCTGGCGGCCCTCAAAGAGCAGGGAGAACCACCCAAGATTGAAGAAACCGAGCCGGAAGCCCTTCCCGAAGCGGTTGAACGACTGGACAAGCGCGTGGAAGGCTACCAGGCGCTCGTCCAACTCGCGATCCTCGGGGACGACCTGGTGAAAGCATCGAAGGAATGTCTTGCGGAGGCAGAACTGGCTCTGCGGCACGCGCGGGCGTGCCAAGACGCAACCAGCAACGTCGTCGCGCTCGGAAAGACCATCCAACAGTTCCAATCCGACGTGCAGGAAGGCGAGGTCACAACGCCCCGCGAGTTCGAGGAGCAGGTGACGCGCTTCGAGGAGTCCTTGAAGCAGATCGTCGACTCGCATCGGCAGGGCACGGGCGAAGGATCGAAGTACGCCTTCCAGCAAGCGGGCGGCCTGCGCAAAGACTTCGACGACTGGAAGTCCCGGGCTGCAATCCTGATCGAGGTGCCGAATCTCCAGCGAGACTTGCAACGCGTGAAGCTGGTGAAGACGGAGACGGAAGCCCGGGAGCTTGGCGAGACCCTCGAAGCATGGCGAGCGCGAGTCCAGTCGTACCTCAAAGGCAGGGACGTCGCTCTCGGCGGCGCGCGGGTAAAGGAACTTCTGACCCTGAACGCGAAGCTGCCGGGCGCAATCGCAGAGTGCCAAGCGATGGAAAGTGATTCTGCCTACTCCGAGGTGCGAAACGCTCTGTCGACCATCACCGACCACCTCGAAACGTACGGCTCGGAGGGCCCCAAGAAACCTCCGCGCGACGGCTGGCTGAGCACGCTGGAGCAGGATCTCGGCCAGATCGCGAAGCTCAAGGACAAGGCCGCACAGGCCCTGGCCGAAGCTGGATCGACCGACAAGCGATGGAAGGGCCTCGTGGACAAGTTGGGCGAGATCGAGCCCGAGATCAAGCAGGCAATCCCGTTGGCGAGCATCGAAGAGATCGTGGCCGCCATTCCCGGAGAAATCACCACGCGCGAGGAGCTGGACGAGGGAGACAAGCGTGCCGCCGAGGCGAGGTGCAAGCTTCAGTCGGTCCCCGACGCCGTTTCCGACAAGGTCAAGTCCGTGCGAGCGCGCGTCGACACCGAACTCGCCAAGAAGGAGCAGGGCCTCGAACTGGGCCGAGTGCAGATCCAGTTCCAGGAAGACGCTCAGGCACTGACCGAGCGGCTGGACGCGGCCGATACGGCCTTGGCCGGGAGCGATCCCAGCACGGCCGGGGTGGCGCTGCTGGCGGCCTCGCAGATGTACGATGGCCTGGCCCGGTTCGTCGCGCAGACTCCGCTGCCTGCCGACTCCGACCGTCACGCCGGCCGGCTCGACGAGCAGCAAGGTCGGTGGAAGAAGCTGAGTGAACGTCGGCGCCGGGTGATCGAGGGGATTCGGGAAGACGCGGGGTGGATCGCGCTGCCGAGGCCGGGTTCTTTCGAGGATGCACTCCAGGTCCCTCCCACTCCCGAGAACCGGCGGCTGCACGTGAGGATGTTGATCGCCGCGGGCAAGCTCGAGGACGCCGAGAAATTGGCCGCCGGGGAAGGATCGTCCGGCGATCCGCAGGCGCAATCCGCAATCCGGCCGCTTTGCGATCGAATCCGTTTCGCCCAGGCAGTCCGGCACGAAGAGGCCGACGAGCTCGACCGGGCGTACGCACTCTATCAGCGACTGTATTCCCCCGATTCCGAGGAGCCGGTTTCGGTGGCCGCCGGTGCTGCGTTGAACCGTTTGGACGCCCGATTCCAGCGCGATCGCGACGCCTCGCGCGGCCAACAACGGCTGGCCGTGACCATCCTGGGCGCGACGTGCCTGGTGGCGATGGCCCTGGTCCTATGGCGACGAAGAACGAGGAGCGGTCGCGTGGCGGCGATTCGTCAGTACCTGGGCAAGGCCAACCGAGCGCCCCGGAACGGCGGCGGGCACGGCGCCGACGCCTACCTGCGCCAAGCCGCCCAGTTGATGGCCGGACTGCCCCCCGACGATCCTCACGTCAAAGAACTCGAACAGCAGTTGGTCCAGCAGGCAAGCCGTCGTGAAGCCGTCGGGGCCGCGTCGACAAACCGCGTTCAACCCGAGCAGCCCGACGTGACCCAAGAGGTACGCCGCATCGTCCGAGGCGGCCGGCCCACCGAGGACGCGGCAAGCTGCTGCCTTGGTTGGCTCCGGGAGACGCGGGCCACGGCTTCCTCATTGAGAATGCGGCGCGAGGTCGGCGTTTGGCTCCAGCGACATCTGAAACCGGAAGCGCACCTTGACGACGACGAGCTGGCGTGGCGGGCACGATTGGCCGAGCAATGCGAGCAATTCGCCCCCAAAACCACTTGGCCGTTCCTCTACCAGGTGCGGGTGCACTACTGGCGGCGTGACTACGAAGCGGCGATGCGGGTAGCGAGGCGCTGGGAAAACAAACGGCTTCGCTCGGCGGAGGCCAACGAAGTCCTGATGATTCTGGGGCAGTCCTACGTCGCCCTTCGGCGCTGGCAGGACGCTTTGGAGACCTTCCGCAAGCTCCAGAAGCGAAAGGGGGCGCCGCCGCAGGCACGAGAGTGGATGCACTTCGCCTGGACCCAACGTCAAATCGAACGAAACGCGCGGATCGAGCAAGACGATCTCGATCGCGTGATCCCGTCGCTTCTGACCGCGGGCGCCTCGGGGAAGGGACCGACGCCATGAAACGCCCGGATGCCCTCGTCGACACGCTCATCGACGGCCGATACCGGCTGACGCAATTCCTTCAGGAGGGCGGCTATGGATGCGTGTTCGAGGCCAACGAGGAGGACTGCGGTCAGTACGTCTCCCGAGTCGCCGTGAAGATCGCGCTGCCGGGCGAGGACGCCGAAGCCGCCCGAAAAGCCCTCCAGAGGGAGAGTAGCTGCCTGGCCAATCTGAGCCACGAGAACATCATCGCCTATCGTACGTCGAGAATGATTCAGGAAGGGCCGCTCAAGGGCGCCGTGTTCCTGGCGACCGAGCTGGCGACGACCAGTCTCAAGGAGTCCATCGGCACTTCGCGGGGATTGGCCGACGAAGAGCTCCAGACCATGGCCGCCGGGATCGCCGCGGCTTTGGCCTACATTCACGGAAGCGGATTCGTACACCGTGACGTCAAGCCGGCGAACGTGCTTCTGGCGAACGGACGCTGGAAGCTGTCGGACTTCGGCTCCCTCTGCCCGCTCACTTCTCGGGAACAGATGCTCGGTGCCGAAGGGGCCCCCTTCTACCTGGCCCCCGAGGTGCTCACCGGCCCATGGGACGAGAAGATCGACGTCTATTCCCTCGGGGTCACCCTGCTGGAGTGCCTCACCGGGAAGTACGCTCACGACGGCGCAGACACGCCGACGTTTCTGGAAAACCTGAGGACGCAACCGCCGAGAATCCCGGATGATCTGGCACCGCCGTGGGACCGGATCATCCCGCTCTGCCTCGAGCGCGATCCGGCCGAACGGCCCGCCGCGGCCGACGTCGTCCGCGAGCTGAAAGCGCCGGCGCGAATCGCTTTCCAGGGCAGACCTCCCGAGGGGAACGAAGGCCGCGCCCCCGGGCACGCCGTCTGTTTCGTGTCGAGTTTGGGGGGCGGAGACTTCGCGTCGCTGGCCGAGGCCGTTCGCCAGGCGGCCCCGGAAACCCGGATCGTCGTGCGTCCCGGCGTGTACGGAGAAACCGTCGTGCTCGACAAGCCGCTGGAGATCGTCGGCGAAGGCCCGGTCCACGAAATCATCGTCCAGACGGCCAACGCCCATTGCATCGAAATGCGGACGGACCGGGCGGCGGTCCGCGGTTTGACGTGCCGTGGCGTTCGCTCCAACGAAGGAGAGCCACGGCACGCCCTGGAAGTTGCCCGCGGACGTCTCGAGCTGGAGGGTTGCGTCCTGACGTCGTCCGGGCTATCCTGCCTTGCCGTGCACGGCCCGGACGTCGCCGTCGTGTTGAAGCGATGCCAAATCCAGGACAGTCCGGATGCCGGCATCTTCGTCTACGACCACTCCGAGGTCACGCTGGACCGGTGCACCGTCCGTGGGCACGGGAAGGCGGGGGTCGTCGTCGGCGAAGCAGGCCGCCTTCACGCCACCGGCTCGAGGTTCCACCGGGCGGCCGCCAGCGGCGTCTACGTCTATCAAGGCGGGCGAGCAACACTGGATGATTGCGATATCCGAGGAAACGGACGGATGGGACTGGTGGTCGGCACCGGCGGAAGCGCCGACTTGTCTTCGTGCCGGGTCAGCGAAAACCGGCTGTTCGGCGTCGCCTGCCAGGACCACGCAACGGTGACGGCCAAGGCCTGCGACTTGGAAGGCAACGCCGAGGGCGCCGTGCACGCCGAGCCCCAAGCGCAGGTCACTTACGCCGACGATACCCCGTGACGCGCGGCCGCTTCGCAAAGATCGCACTCCGCGCAGACGTGACGTGAGCTTCCCATGCCTCGACCAGCCGGCCTTTCGTTCGAGATCCTCCGCACGTTTGTCCTTCTGATGCGCAATGAGGGCGACGCGTCCCGAACGGCGGCGCAGCTCGGCATCAACCAGCCGAGCGTATCGAAGCGACTCCGCTGTCTGCAACGCGCGGGCGGTCCGCTCGCCCGACCGTGGCTCCATCGCGAAGGCAAGCTTTGGAAACTGACGGACGAAGGCCGCGCCGTCTTCCCCGCCGCCGAAGAGTTGGTTCGGCGCTATGAACAGTTGACCGATTTCGTCCACCCGCCCGAAAAGATCGCCGTTCGGCTCGGCTGTGGACAGCGCAGCGTGCTGGGATTCGTGCGGGTCGCGATCCGGCGTTTTTGGCAGAAGTGTCCGAACGCCGGACTGCGGGTCTCCACGATGCGAGGACGCGCTCGCGTAGAAGGGGTCGCCGCAGGGCTTTTGGACCTGGCGATCGTGTCTCAAGACCACGCGGACATCCAGGAAATCGCTCGACGCCCCTTGGTCGTCGAACCGCTGATGGTCGACCCTCTCGTCGCCGTCAGCTCCGCGGCCGCTTCCTGGAAGACCCGTTTCCGCCGGCTACCCGAAGCCGGGGCCACCGCGAAGTCGCTCGCCGACTACCCGCTGATCCTTCCCGAGCCGAACGCCGGAATCCGCAAGACGCTCGAACGGCCGTTCCGCAACGAGAACGTCTGGAGCCAGGTGGACGTGGTACTGGAGATCGGCGGATGGGCTGCCATGTTGTCGTACGTTCGCATGGGCCGTGGCATCGCCCTCATCAGCAGCTCCGCCGTCTCCGATCGACGTGGCGTGATCGTCAGGCCACTCGATCCACACGAGTTTCCCGGAGTTCAAACCAAGCTGATCTGTCGGCAGTCGCCGACCGGTGATGCGTCGCTCGACCTGTCACCCGACGCGGAGATTCTCCGCGCTGCCCTGCGAGACGCTGCCGGAACAATTACGAAAACCCGCCGCGACGGTTAGGCTCTTCCACAAACCGGCTCCGGACGCGAATGCAAACGGAACGATTGAAACGGCCGCCCGCTCCGACTATGCTGCCAGGCGGTGCCAAGACTCCGGCCGTCGGCCGGGTAGAAACAATCGGGGAGACCGAGCCATGATGGGCCTGACTGCTGCACGTTCGTGGAAGCTGCTGCTTGCCGTTCTTCTGTTGAGCTTTGCTGCGAATGGTCCGGGCTCGGAGGCCCGCGCGGGGAAGAAGGACCCGTACCCGCCCGCCAGGCCGCCGTTGGTGACGCTGGTCGAGAACGGTCGGGCGCGGGCCGCGATCGTCGCGCCGGCGACCCCTTCGGCCATCGAAGCCCGCGCCGTCGAAGAGCTGGTCGACTACGTGCGGAAGATGACGGGCGTCGAGTTGCCCGTCGGGGCCGAAGCGGAAGAGAACCGTTTGCCGCTCTACCTCGGAGCGGCGGCGAAGCCGGGTCTGGGCCGCGTCGAATGGGACCGGCTCGGCGACGACGGGTTCGTGCTCCGAAGCGGCGCGCAGGGCGTGTACGTGGCCGGCGCCCGCGACCTGGGAACGCTTTTCGGCGTCTACCACCTACTGGAGAAGCATCTGGGCGTGCGCTGGTTCATGCCGGGCGAGCTTGGCGAGGTGGTGCCCCGCCGCGATACGCTGGCGATCGGAACGTTCGACCAGGCCGAGGCCCCGTCGTTTGCAGTCCGCTGGATCGAGAGCGGCGACTGGGCCCTGCGGCAGAAGATGAACGTCGCCGTCGAAGTGGGCGGCCGGCCCGTGGGAGTCCATTGGAAGTGGAGCTTCCACACCCACTTCAAGCTGATTCCGCCCGAGGAGTATTACGACGAGCATCCCGAGTGGTTCGCGCTCGTCGGCGGCAAGCGTCGCCGGCCCACGCCCGGACGGCAGGGCCAGCAACTCTGCACGTCGAACCCGGATCTGATCGACCAGATGGCCCGGCGCGTTATCGAGATGTTCGACGACGACCCGTCGCTCGACGTCTTGGCGCTCGCGCCGCAGGACGGCGGTGGGTTCTGCCAGTGCGACGAGTGCACGGCGTTGGACGAGGACCGTCCGCCGGAAGAGGCGTGGCACGCGACCTACTCGCGGCGACTGGCCGTGTTCAACAACGAAGTGGCGCGTCGCGTCGCGCGCAAGCATCCCGACAAGCTCATCAAGGTCGGCGCCTACGCGATGTACCTCCGCGTGCCGCTCGATCCGGACTACCGCCCGGAGCCGAACCTGGCCGTGCAAGTCTGCCACACCTATTCCTGCAACAGCCACCCGATCGCATCCGAGAGCTGCCCGGGTAACACGAAGTACTTCCGCCGCGAGCTGGAGCACTGGGCGAAGATCGCCGACCACCTGTTCATCTACGAATACTACAACAAGGGGGCATGGGGCGGATTGCCCTACCATCAGGTCCATCTCATCCGGGAGGACGTGCCGTACTATCACGGCCTGGGCGCCGAGGGGTTCTACACCCAGGCCGCCGGGCGCCGGTGGTCCGCCTGCGGCCTGAACCACTACGTGGCGGCCAAGCTGGCCTGGGACGTCGACCTCGACGTCGATCGCCTCCTGGAGGATTTCTACGCAACATTCTACGCCGAGGCCGCCGGTCCCATGCGCGACTACTGGCAGACGCTCGACCGGGCGTTCGCCGGATACGAGAAGTGCCTCTCGCCCTTCGGACGGCGATGGACCACGCTGGCGGCCCCCGAGATATTCACCCCCGAGACGATCGCCGCGCTGGACGCCGCCGTGGCCCGGGCGGAAAGGGCCGCCCGATCCGAGGTCGTCCAGAAGCGGGTCCGGATGATTCGCGCCCGGGTGGACCTGACAAAGAACGCCATGGCCTACCTGGCGACGATTCGGGCGCCCTTCGAAGCCATCGACCTGAACGACCCCGCGACCGTCGCCGCCGCTCATAAGAAGGCGATCGAGCTGGGCGAGCCCCTCTCGGCCGAGCTGAAGCAGTTCTGCCGGGAGCACGACGTGGGGGCCTATCCCCGCCTGATCGACGTGCACCGAAATCTGCGGTTCATCGTCGATATGCCCGGGCGGGAGCCGATTCTGCGGTGATATCCAGAGTGATAAGGAGTGGGCTATTCGTTCGGACTGTCGCTCGTTCCCAAGCTCCGGCTTGGGAACGACGGACGCGGGCGGGGGTTCAAGGCGCCCCGCTGCCCGTTTCGTGAAGCGCCTTTACCTCCTCCGCAGAGAGCCCTCGGGCGTAGAAGCGGAGGTCGGCGAGCCGGGCGGGCAGGAACTCCGGGCCATGCGTGTAGTTCGGGTTGCCGCCGAGGGCGAAGTCGGTGGCTCCGGACCAGAACAACCAGGGCGCCCGGGCCGACGCGCGCACCTTCCCGTCGACGTAGAGCACGAGCTCGTCGCCCTGCTTGACGCCCGCCACGTGATACCACCGGCCCGGCTCCAGCTCCACGCCCTCGGTGCCGTAGCCTCGGCCGGCCTCGATTCGGGCGAACAGCTTCCCATGGTCGACGGCCAAGCGCAAGGGGTCGTCCATAGAAGCGCACCAGGCGCTGAACACCTGGCCGAACCGATCCTTGGGCAACTCGGTCACGGCCACCCAAATCGACACCGTGTACTCCTCCGGGAAGGCCGCGAGCTGGTACTTGACCATGCCCCGGCCGTCGAGCTCGATGGCCCCGTCGGGCTCGCCCTGGGGACCCGCGGCCGGCTTCCACCCGGTCGCTCCCACGAGCGTGCCGTACTCCGGCTCCACCCGACCGTTGAGCCGCGCGGCGGTGATCATCCCGTCCGGCTCTCGCTCGCCGTACAAAGACACGGGCATCGGCGGTGCGCCCGGGTCGATCACGAAATGCTTGAACGGACCGATGCTCTCCGACTCGCCGAGCGGATTGCGGGCGACCACCTTCCAGTAGTAGGGCGTTTGCGGCTCGAGCTTCGCGGCTTCCTCGGGCGGGACCACGAGCCGGCGGCCCGTTTGGTCGCCGTAGGTCAGCACGATCCGCTCGAACGTGGGCGAGTCGGCGACGACGACCGAGTGCCGGCGGCTTTGCGCTGCCTCGGCGCCCGGGGGGCGCCACGAGAAACGGATCGGGCCCGGGCCGATCCTCGCACGATCGGCCGGTTGCCACGCCACGGGCCTGGGCGGACGCAGACCGGCCGCCGGAAGCCACGACAGGTACTCCCCGCCCGTGGCCCCGGCGCTGGCGAAATCGACCAGGCGCAGGGTCGCTCCCTCTCCGGCGGGCACGTCGACGACCAGCCACGGCGGCCAGTCGCCCGCGCGTTCGGCGACCTCGCCGTCGATCGGCACCAGGCTTGCCACGAGCGGCTTGGAGAGATCCATTGGAGGGACCGCGGCGAGCTTCGACGCCGGTTTCTTCGGCTCGGCGGGCTTCTGGGCCTCGCCGGAAGGCTTTTCCTTTGCCTTCGACTCGTCGGGCGGCGGCGCTTCTTCGGGCTTCGGTGCTTGGGCGGCGGATGTCGCACCAGCGGATACGTCCGACTCGGCCGCGATGGAATCGGAGGAATCCGGCGGCACGAATCGATCGTCCAGCGCCAAAAGGATCGGCCCGCGATACAGCGAGGCGCGCCCGGCTTGATCCAGGTCGCCCGGCTCGTAGCGGAGGCCCATGTCGAATCGGAGGGTGACCGGGAGATTCGCTTGCCACGTGCGTGTCAGCTCGACGTATCGACCGGGCTCGACGGGCGTGGCGTCGGACATACGATTCCCGCCGACGGACACTTCCGCCCGAGGCGACCAGCCGGGAATGCGCAGGCGCAGCGTGAACGGCTTGGGCTGCGGCGTGTCGAGCGTGAGCGTGACCGTGTCGCCGAGGGGGTAATCGGTCTGTTGGCGGATCACCACGGGCGTGCCGTCGGCCAGCGACGCGTCGGCCTCCATCGGCCCGTAGTAGTTCACGGCCAGGCCGTCGCCGGCTTGCATCACGCCCCACTCGCTCAGCATGCCGTAACCCCGGGGGCCGTTCACGGAGCAGCAGTTCAGGTGGGGCGTGTCGTCCCTCGCCTGGAACTTGATCGCCACGTGGGACGGCACGCGGCGGCCGTTCATCGGCGTGTCGTAGGTGCACCACGCTCCCGAAGGGTGCTGCGAGCCGAAGACGGCGTTTAGCGTGGCCAACTCCAGGTCGTCGGCGATGCGGGAGTCGGCGGTGAGTCGCAGGGCGTCGATCATCACGGCCTGCCAGGCGATCACGCAGCAGGTTTCGATGGCGTCGTTGCGGTAGGGGTTGCCGGTGGCCCGCTCGGCCGACGAAAAGCCGCCCGTGTTGCGCAGATCGAACCGGCGGATGCTGGCCCAGTGGTGCAGAAACGCCCGGCGATACCGCGCGTCGCCCGTGATCCGATACAGCTCGACCATGCCCTGGAGGCTGTGCAGGCTTTCCCAGCGGGGCCGGGGCGTACGGAAAAACTCCCGCCCGGCCAGGCCCGTGCGGAAATAGTCGCCCCCCGCCTCGAAGTCCTCGAACACCGCATGGGCCATGAGCAGGTAGCGGGGGTGGCCGGTCTTTTGGTACAGCCGGGCCATGCCGTGAATGATGCCCATGTTCATTTCGTGCGAGCCGGCCTGGTGCACGCGGCGGTCGGTGTCGAGGTAGGTGTCGCAGACGAGGTCCCCGATACGGCGGCAGGCGTCCATGGCCTTCCGGTCGCCCGTCTGCTCGTGCCACATCATAAGGCCCAGCATCACGTGGTAATGCCCCCACAGGTCCCAATGCGCGAGGAGCCGTTCGTCCTTCGGCCACGGGCCCAGGTAGCCGTCTTCCGCCTGCAACTCGACCAGCCGGTCCACGACGCCCTGGAGTGTCTCCCGCAGGCGTGGGTCGTCCGACATCCGCATCGCCTGGACGCCCGAAATCAGGTACTTCCCCACGAACTCCCCGGCCCAGGGCACCAGATCGGGCTTCTCGCCCGAGTCGCGCCGGGCGAACATCTCCAACAGCCCGGGGTTGTTCTTCGGCGCGACGAGGAGCCAATTCTCCACGTTCGTGTCGACACGCTGGCCGACGATGCCGTCGAAGCGGAACGTGGCGCCGGGGACAGCGTCCATCGCGAGCTCGCCGAGGTCTGCTGCCTGACCGGCGGGTACATCGTAGGCTCGGACGTGCAGCACGAGTGTGGCAGCCGCAACAAGCAGCACGCGGAACCAATTCATGGTTCGCCGATCGCTCAACCGTCTCATTGTCGGTACTCCCGCCTGTTGCAGATCGCGTTGGGCAGCACGAACAGAAGGACCCACGGGCTGCCACCCGTGGGCTTGACTTCGCCTCAGAGTAGCAAGTTGCTCAGCCTCAGAGTAGCAAGTTGCTCGTTCCCAAGCTGGAGCTTGGGAACGAGAGAGAGCGGTATTGCCCCTATTCCACCTCCTCCTCTACCAGATAGATGCTATCGTCCTTCACCGCCAGGTAGTGAAACCCCCTGCGGGAGTCGAAGGGGAGCTTGGCCCCGTGGGCGAGCCAGATGGCGTCGTACTGGTGGAGGGCCGGCTTGTCTTCAACGACGGTGAAGGCTTTGTCGCCGGCGACGGCGGCGTAGACGGGGAATTGGCTGCCGGGCGAGAAGTTGAGGTAGCCGACCGCGTCGAACCGCGGCTTGCGGTTGTTGTCCACCACGGCGAATCGGACCGTGCGGCTCCCGGCGATGTAGCCGAGGTGGTCGCTGTTGGGGCTGAAGACCAGGGAGCCGGCGGCCACCGCGTCGAAGATCCGCCCCTCGCGCCCGTCGAGCACGACCATCTCGAACCCGCCCGCCTGCACCCCGTAGGCCAAGTGCCGGCCGTCGGGGCTCCAGCCGAGCTGGCCCACCGCGTCGTAGGGCTTGTGCTCCGTTCCGTCGACGACGACGCGCCACTTGCCTCCCGACCGGGCGGCGTAGGCGAGCCTGGCCCCGTCGGGGCTGAACGCGAGCGTGTCGGCGCCGATCGCGTCGTAGGGCTTCTGCGCCTCGCCGGCGATGAGCACCCGCCACTTGCGGTCGTCCAACGCGGCGTAGGCCACGCGCTTGCCGTCCGGGCTGAAGACGAGGCCGGCCACGTCGTCGTGGGGCGTCCCCTTGGCGCCGTCGACCATGACGAACAGCTTCTTGCCCTCCCGGATGACAAACGCGAGCCGGGCCCCGTCGGGCGAGAACCGGTAGCCGGTTTGCGTGCCGATGTCTTCGTAAGGCCCAAGCTCCTTGCCGTCGACGACCAGGTAGCACTGGCCGTCCTTGACCGCGCCGTAGGCCATGCGCCGGCCGTCGGGGCTGAACTCGATCAGGCCCGCGGAGATTACGTCGTACGGCGGGCCCGGCTTGCCGTCGACCAGCACCGACCGCTTGCCGTCGGAGACCATCGCCACGTGGGCTACACGCCGGCCGTCGGGGCTGAACCGGGGCGGCCCGACCCGCTCGTAGGGGCCTTGCTCCCGGCCGTCGACCACGATGTGCCACGCCTGGCCCTTGCGCGCGGCGTAGGCCAGGCGGTCGCCGTCGGGGCTGAACTCCAGGGCCACGACGCGGTCGTACGTGGCTTGCTTCCGGCCGTCGACGACCGCGGTTTGCCCGGCGCCCGACGCCTCGACGTAGACGACGTGCCGGCAGTCGGGGCTCACCAGCGCCGAGTCGCGGACCTCGGGCGGGAAGGGGGCGAGGAGCGTTTCGGTGTGTTTGCGCTCCACCGGCAGTTGGGCCACGGCCGACGAAGCGACCAGAAGCACGATCGCGGAGAATGGCAACAGAATAGTCGGTCTCGTCTTCATCTAACATGGGTTCCTTGTCTGCGAATCCCACGGGGCTGGTCTGCGAATCCCGCGGGGCGCAGCCCGCGGGCTTGGACATCTGTTCCCATCCGCCCGTCGTGATCCCGCAACCGCTGATCTTGCTGCACTGACCACCCGCCACTCCCCACTCGCCACTCACCCATACCGGTTGAACCACGCCCGCTTCTCGAACGGGAGTTTTTCCTTCTGGGTGCCGGGGTCGGCGGCGACGCCCAGCGGGAGGAGGATGCGGAGGGCTTTGTCTTGGGGGACGGCGAGGAGCCGGGCGATCCTGGCGGCCTTGTCGTCGACGCGTAGCACGCCGTCGAGCCAGACCGTGGCGTACGAGAGCGCGGTGATGGCCAGCAGCATGTTCTCGACCGCCGCGGCGCAGTCCTCCACGGCGAAAGAGGTGTTGCCCAACACGGGCCGCGGGTCGATCACGCAGGCGATCATCGCCTGGGCCGCATGGCAGACCGGCTTGTCGACGATCTCGGCGATCCGTCGCAGAAGCTGCGGATCGTCGACGATCACGAACGACGTGGTCTGCTCGTTCTTGCCCGACGGGGCGTGGATGCCCGCCAGGACGATCTTGATCAGATCCTCCCGCGGCACGGGCGCGTCGGTGAACTCCCCCCGATAGCTGTGTCGTTTGGCGACGGCTTCGAAGACGTCCATAGGCGGTTCCTCCAGATTGGGCGATTTGTGTATCGCCACCAGCTTAGAGGGTCGGCCACGGAGGGAAAAGAGGTTGTATCTGCTCAGCCATCTGAAGTAGATGTAAGAAGAGGGAAAATGGAAAAGAG